>NZ_CP134050.1:1020000-1197500 GCF_031583145.1 Brevibacillus brevis
TGGACAACAGGTTGATATTCCTGTACCACCTCTGTTCCGCTTGAGCAATGGCGTGACGCAGGAGGATAGGGTGAGCGGCCTACTGGATGGCCGTCCAAGCAGTGAGCCTGGTGTGTAGGCAAATCCGCACATCGTAAGGGCAAGCTGTGATGGCGAGGGAAATTTTAGTACCGAAGTCCCTGATTTCACACTGCCAAGAAAAGCGTCTAGCGAGGAACAAGGTGCCCGTACCGCAAACCGACACAGGTAGGCGAGGAGAGAATCCTAAGGTGCGCGGGATAACTCTTGCTAAGGAACTCGGCAAAATGGCCCCGTAACTTCGGGAGAAGGGGCGCCCCGGTAGGGTTTATAGCCCGAGGGGGCCGCAGTGAAAAGGCCCAAGCGACTGTTTAGCAAAAACACAGGTCTCTGCGAAGCCGCAAGGCGAAGTATAGGGGCTGACGCCTGCCCGGTGCTGGAAGGTTAAGGGGATGAGTTAGCGCAAGCGAAGCTTTGAACCGAAGCCCCAGTAAACGGCGGCCGTAACTATAACGGTCCTAAGGTAGCGAAATTCCTTGTCGGGTAAGTTCCGACCCGCACGAAAGGCGTAACGACTTGGGCGCTGTCTCGGCAAGAGACCCGGTGAAATCATAATACCTGTGAAGATGCAGGTTACCCGCGACAAGACGGAAAGACCCCATGGAGCTTTACTGTAGCCTGGTATTGGAACTTTGTGCATCATGTACAGGATAGGTGGGAAGCTGAGAAGCAGGGGCGCCAGCCTCTGTGGAGCTGTCGGTGGGATACCACCCTTGATGTACGGAGTTTCTAACTCGTCGCCCTGATCGGGCGAGAGGACCATGCCAGGTGGGCAGTTTGACTGGGGCGGTCGCCTCCCAAAAGGTAACGGAGGCGCCCAAAGGTTCCCTCAGAATGGTCGGAAATCATTCGTAGAGTGTAAAGGCAGAAGGGAGCTTGACTGCGAGACCTACAAGTCGAGCAGGGACGAAAGTCGGGCTTAGTGATCCGGTGGTTCCGCATGGAAGGGCCATCGCTCAACGGATAAAAGCTACCCTGGGGATAACAGGCTTATCTCCCCCAAGAGTCCACATCGACGGGGAGGTTTGGCACCTCGATGTCGGCTCATCGCATCCTGGGGCTGAAGTAGGTCCCAAGGGTTGGGCTGTTCGCCCATTAAAGCGGTACGCGAGCTGGGTTCAGAACGTCGTGAGACAGTTCGGTCCCTATCTGTCGCGGGCGCAGGAAGTTTGAGGAGAGCTGTCCTTAGTACGAGAGGACCGGGATGGACGCACCGCTGGTGCACCAGTTGTCACGCCAGTGGCACAGCTGGGTAGCTATGTGCGGACGGGATAAGCGCTGAAAGCATCTAAGCGTGAAGCCCCCTCCAAGATGAGACTTCCCACAGCGTTAAGCTGGTAAGACCCCTCATAGACGATGAGGTTGATAGGTTCGGTGTGGAAGCGCGGCAACGCGTGGAGCTGACGAATACTAATCGGTCGAGGGCTTATCCACACAATCTTGGCAATCATGCAGATCCAGTTTTGAAGGTGCGAACGTAAAGCAAAAGGACCAGATGATACGATCATCTGGTCCTTTTGCTTATGCAAATATCGGGAGGAATACCCCTTATCCTCCTTTTTTGATTTCACCGACTTTTCACTGCTCCCTTGGGACATTTACTTCCGTTTGCAAATAAAAAAAACCTTGTCAAAACAAGGTTCTCCGGGTGTTCTTATGGTGATTCGGACTGGGTTCGAACCAGCGACCCCCGCCCTGTCAAGACGGTGCTCTCCCAGCTGAGCTACCGAATCACGATTGTCTTTTTACTATAACCCGAAACAGTGGACAAGTCAATTGGTTTGTGCTAAAAACACAGAATTTGTTTAGAGTCACTGAAAATAGAGACGTCGAAGGGGCAGGATGGCTACCTGCATGGTTTCTGCAGGCGAAGAAGGGATGGAAGCGTGCAAAAGCGAGAAAAGTAATCCTATCCGAAAGTCACAACAGTGTTGAAGGAGAGGATGTAACTATGCTGCTTATTCATGCCCATCTGCAAGTAAAGCCTGATCAGGAACAGCCATTCCTGGAAGCGGCCAAGGTACTGGTCTCTGCGAGCCGCGCCGAGGCAGGCAATACAGGGTACACCCTGTTGAAAAGCACGGAGCAGGAGTATTCGTACACCATGGTGGAGGTGTGGAAAGATCAGGCTGCGATCGACGCGCACAATGCCAGCCCCCATTTCCAGGAGTTCGTCCGGCAAGCCGCTGCCTTCAGCGCAGCGCCGATGAAACTGGAGGTATTTGCGGGAGAGCCCGTTGAGCTTTAGTCCCCAAACCCAGGCATTGATCATCGACAGAAAAGGAAACCATCCAAAGGAATCCGAAAAGCAGAACCAGATAGCCGGTCAAAAGGGATGAGCAGCAAAGTATCCTTGACAATCCCCTAGATTCAAGCGATAATACCAATAACAAAGTAAACTACTCGGATTACTTAAAATAAATGGATGTGAGTTCAATGGAACGGAATTTACAAATTCCAAGCGGAAACAGTACGTTGGCGGCCACGCTGCATACGCCAGAGCAGACGGGTAGCCTTCACAACGAAGCATGTCCACTCCTCATCATCTGCCATGGTTTTATCGGCAGCCGAATCGGCGTCGACCGCTTGTTTGTCAAAGCCGCCAGAGATTTGACTGAAAGCGGCTTTGCCGTCTTGCGCTTCGACTACGGAGGATGCGGGGAAAGCGCCGGTGAATACGGCGAAGGCGGACTCGACGTCCTGTTGTCACAGACCCGCGATGTGATCGATTACGCCAGCGGACTGACGGGTATCGATCCAGCGCGGATCAGTCTCATCGGACACAGCCTTGGCGGGGCTGTCAGTATGCTCACCGCCAGTGCGGATGCACGCATCCAGTCGCTCGTTCTGTGGGCGGCGGTCGCCCGTCCCTATGATGACATCGTCCGCATCGTCGGCGAAGAGGAATACCAGGAAGCTCTGCTCACCGGAAAAACGGACCACCGGGGCTACTTGCTTTCGGACCGCTTTTTCCGATCCTTGAACAGTGCACTTCCTTTGCGCCAGGCCAAGCAATTTGAAGGAGACGTCCTCCTCCTGCATGGAAACAGAGACGACGTCATCTCCGTCGACTCCATGTTCCATTACGAACGCGAGCTTCGCTTGCGCAGGCGGGGACGCTGCGAGGCGGAAGTCATCGTCGGCGGCGACCACACCTTCTCGACGGCAGCGAGCTACCAGCGGCTGATCGGGAGCACCATTCACTGGCTCAAGGGTCAGTCAGCCAGGGAAGACGTAGCCGTATGAGAGTAAGCGGAAAAGCAAAAGGGATAGCCCGTCAAACGGCTATCCCTTTTTGGTTTGGATGTGCCTGAGAAGTCCTCTGCAGCCGTCCTCCACGAGGTCGTAGACATAGCTGAAACGTCCGGTGTAGTAAGGGTCCTCCACATTCTGCTCGCTTGTAAGGGAGGCGAAGTCAAGCAGGCGGTGCACCTTTTTGCCGGGGGGAGCCATCCGCTCCAGGGCAGACAGGTTTTCTTCATCCATGCAGACAATGTAATCGTAATCGGCAAAATCGTCAGGGGTGATCTGACGGGCGCGCAAAGTGTCGTGGGCGATGCCCTTTTCGTTCAACACCTTTTGCGTTCCGGCATGTGGGCGTTCTCCCGCATGCCAGCCGCCGATTCCCGCCGAATCGATGGCGATCTCGCCGGACAAGCCCTCCTCTGCGACCAGATGACGGAACACCGCCTCCGCCATCGGCGAACGGCAAATGTTTCCGAGACAAACAAACAGGACATGGGTCATGGGAATACTCCTTTTCCTTAGGCAAAATAAGCCGGTCTTGTATGATAGAATAACACAAGAGAGGGTAAGGAAGGGCGAGGAATGCACATTGAAAGCGTACATCTACCGAATACGTCTGATCGCCTCCGTGGTGGCTGTGACCATCCTGCCGATTCTGATCACGGGAATGGTTCTTCTGAATGCCGCCGAGCAGGCATTACTGGAGGAAAAAAAGCAGAAGCTGCTCGCCATCACGCAGCAGCTCGATTTCGCCCTGTCCAAAAATTACGACGAGCTCATCGGCGAAATCGGGGCACAAAAGGCGACCCGCCAGCAAAAAATCGCATACTTAAACCGGCTGTTGCAACCGCTTACAGACCGTATAGCCGCCGAGCATCCCGGCATCGGGGTCGGGTATTATGCGGCGGATCTGGATGCCATCGTGACGTACGGGCCAAGTACGGAGATGAAATGGCATGTGGGGGAATCGATTTCTCCCTCGCATCTCGGACGTCTCGTCATGGAAACGGGCAAGCCTCAGATTGCCATCGGGGAGCAGGTCAGGGGCAATATTATGAACGCGATGTACCCGCTTGAGCGGGACGGCCGGATGATTGGCTATACGTGGGCGAACGAATTGATGAGCAGCATCGATGTGCAGCTGGCAGGGATGCGCGGAAGCATTATCGCCATTTCCGGTATCGGCTGCCTGATAGCGGCGGCAGCCAGCGGCTTGATGGTGCACAGGCTGGAGGCCGTCCTGGAAGAGATCAAGGCCGGACTGAAAAGGCTTAGCTTCGATCTGTCGTTCCGCATGCGGCGGCTGGCCGGGGAACCAGGAGAAATCTCGGAGGCGATCAACAAAATGGCGGACGACCTCCAAGCCAGCCGGACCCATACAGAGACGATCATGCAGAGCATGGACAGCGGTGTCATTGCGCTGGACGGAAACGGCATCATCACATCATGGAACGAGGCGGCGGCCAGGATCACGGGCCGGTGCGCAGACCAGGTGATGGGGAAAAGCTACACCGACGTGTTCGCCGAAAGTGAAGCGTTCGTGGAGCTGTTGGCACAGACGTTGGAACAGGGCAGTACGATCCGGGATGCGGAGTGGGAATACGAGCATCCGGAGTGGGGGCACCGGTACGTGAAGGTGGCGACATCCACATGGGTCAGTCCGACCGAGCAAACGCTGGGCATGATCGTCGTTCTGGATGAACGCACGCAATGGAAGCAGATGGAGATGCGGCTGGCGCAGGCAGAGCGATTGGCAGTGATCGGGGAATGGGCGGCCAGCATTGCCCACGAGGTGAGGAACCCGCTCACCTCCATCAAGGCATTTGCCCAAATCATCGAGGAGGATTTGCCGAAGGAACACGTCAGCCGGGAGTACACGGGTATCATTGTGGAAGAAGTGGAGAGGCTGAATCGTTTTGCCGACGAGCTGCTGCTCTTTACCCGCCCGGATGAAGAAGCCAACGTCCCTACCCGCGTGGAGGATGTGCTTGGACAAACCGTGCTGTTGATTGAGCGGAGCGCTGCAAGCAAGGGCGTTCGGGTGGAAAAGCGGTTCGGGCAGGACGTGCCGCTGGTTCTGGCTTCTCCCGATTTATTGAAGCAGGTATTCCTGAATATTTTGATCAATGCGCTGCAAGCGATGCCGGGCGGGGGAGTCGTACAGATCCTGACGGAAAAGGCGGGCGGGCAGGCCTGCATTCATGTCACCAACGAAGGCCAGCCCATCGCCGAAGAGCACTTGCTTTCGGTATTCGAGCCGTTCTATACGACCAAGCCGTCCGGAACCGGCTTGGGGCTGGCGATCTCCCAACGAATCGTCCACGCGTATGGCGGGCATATCACGGCGCAAAACGTCCCGGGCGGTGTACGCTTCACGGTCATGCTGCCCGGCAGCGGAGAGGAGGCAGAAGGATGAAACGAAAAATATTGCTGGTCGATGATGAAGCTAATGTGAGAAAAGCGTTGTCCACGAGCCTGCAAAAGGCGGGGTACGATACAAAGGAGGCGGCGAGCGGTGCGGAAGCGCTGGAGCGGCTGGACGAATACCAGCCGGAAGTCATGCTCTTGGATCTGCGCATGCCAAAGCTGGATGGCATGGAGACGCTGCGCCGCTTGAAGCAAAGGAGAGGACATATGCCGAACGTCGTCATGATGACCGCGTACGGTTCCGCCAATGACGTCATGGAGGCGATGCGGCTGGGGGCATTCGACTACGTGCAAAAGCCCTTCGACCTCGCGCAGGTGAAGCAGGTCGTGGCCAAAGCGCTGAAGCAGCCGGAAGCCGAGGACGATGCGGGAAGCATGCGCCCGTCACCGGAAGAGCGCGCAGACGTACCAGGGCTTCTGATCGGTTTGAGCCCTGCGATGCAGGAGGTGTACAAGCTAGTCGGAAAGGTGAGCATGTCCCGGGCGACCGTCTTGATTCAGGGGGAAAGCGGCACGGGCAAGGAGCTGATCGCAAAGGCGATTCACGCGAACAGCCCGCGGGCGGACAAGCCGCTGATCTCGGTCAACTGCGGAGCCATCCCGGAAAAACTGCTGGAGAGCGAGCTGTTCGGCTACGAACGGGGGGCGTTTACAGGAGCGGTCGGAAGAAAACAGGGGCTGTTTGAGGTTGCGGACGGAGGCACGCTCTTCCTGGACGAAGTGGGAGAGCTCACGCTGCCTCTGCAGGTAAAGCTGCTGCGAGTCCTGCAGGAAAGAACGCTGGTCCGACTGGGAGGAGTAGAGTCCATTCCTGTGGATGTCCGGATCATCGCCGCCACCAACCGCGATCTGCGGGAGAGAATGCAGAAGGAGCTGTTCCGCGAAGATTTGTACTACCGATTGAATGTCGTCCCGATCAAGATGCCGCCGCTGCGGGAGCGGAAGGAGGACATTCCCTTGTTGATTCGCCACTTCCTGGCCAAGTTCAGCCGCGAGACAGGCAAGGAGGGCTGCTATTTGTCGCCGGCTGCCGTGGAATTGCTGCATGCGTATGACTGGCCGGGAAACGTGCGGCAGCTGGAGAATACGATCGAGCGGGCCGTCGTCCTTGCGAGCGGTCCTGCTATCCTCCCCGAGCATGTTCAGGTGCATATGGAGGAGAGCAGCCAGACGATCGAGTCTCCGTCCGAGAAACAAGGGATCCGCTACGACGACCGGCCTATGAAAGACATCATTCAGGAAGTGGAGAAGGAAGCAATCACGCGCGCCCTTCATCGGGAAAAGGGAAACAGGCTGCGGACCGCCAAGCGGCTCGGGATATCCCGCAGTGCGCTGCTGTACAAAATGGAGATGTACGGAATCGACGTCTCCGAAGAATGAGGGAAGAGGAAACGAAGTGTGCAAAAAGTAAGCAGAACGGTTTACTTTTTGCACACTTTTTATGCTTGGGGCTCCCACCTGTGGTCGAAACATGCTGATTTTTGGCAAATCATCGGTTGGTATGATTCTTGTAAGAGAAGGAGGAAGACACAGAAAAGCAAGGAGGACATTCATGAAAGCGTTGTCACGTTTCTTTTCGACATTGGTGCAAAAGTTTTTGCCCGATCCATTTGTATTTGCCCTTATTCTCACGATCATCCTGTTCGCCTCCGGCCTGATTTTTACGGATCACGGTCCGCTCCAGATGGTGCAGTTCTGGGGCAACGGCTTCTGGAATCTGCTCGCCTTTGCCATGCAGATGAGTCTGGTGCTGGTCACAGGACATGCGCTGGCCAGCTCTCCGCTCGTCAGCCGCAGCCTGACCCGTATGGCGGGAGTGGCCAAGACGCCGACGCAAGGCGTCATTCTGGTCACGCTCGGCTCGGCCATCGCCTGTCTGCTTAACTGGGGCTTCGGGCTGATCGTCGGAGCGCTGTTTGCCAAAGAAGTGGCGAAGCGCGTGCCTGGATCGGACTATCGCTTCCTGATCGCCTGTGCGTACATCGGGTTCTTGACATGGCACGGCGGGCTCTCGGGTTCTGTTCCGCTGACGGCGGCGACTCCTGGCAACCCGATGGAAAAAACAGCGGGTCTGATCCCACTGACGGATACGATTTTCACGGGCTACAACCTGTTCATTACCATCGCCCTGCTCGTCGCGTTGCCGATCATGACGCGCCTGATGATGCCGACCGGCAAAGAAGTGGTGGAGATCGACCCGCAGCTGCTGGCGAAGGAAGAAGTAGCTGCCGCGACAGAGGTGGCCGCTCCTGGCGAAAAAACATTCGCAACCGTGATGGAAAACAGCCGCATCCTGACCTTCATCATTGGAGCGCTGGGCCTCGCTTATCTGGTTTATTACTTCGCAAACAAAGGGTTCAAAGTGGACATCAACACGGTCAACCTGCTCTTTTTCATCTTGGGATTGCTGCTGCACGGCACACCGCTCTCGTATATGAAAGCCGTGGGAAATGCGGCGAAAGGGACAGCCGGGATTCTCATCCAGTTTCCGTTTTATGCAGGGATCCAGGGGATGATGGAGCAGTCGGGATTGGGCGGCTTGATGACAAATGCCTTCATCTCCATTTCCACACCGGAGACGTTCCCTCTCCTCGCGTTCCTCAGCTCCGGATTTGTGAACTTCTTCGTGCCGTCCGGCGGCGGACACTGGGTCGTCCAAGGGCCGTTCATCATGCCGGCAGCCCAGCAGCTCGGGGTGGACGGAGGCATCGCGGCGATGGCGATCGCTTACGGAGAAGCGTGGATGAACATGGCGCAGCCTTTCTGGGCCTTGCCTGCCCTCGCGATTGCGGGTCTCGGCGTGCGCGACATCATGGGGTACTGCGTCACCACCTTGCTGGTTTCCGGCGTGATCTTCGCCGTCGGATTGTCCTTTTTCTAGGAGGACGCCTGCCGCCCAGCACGATCCATTGCGGAATTGACCCAAGTGTGATACAGTAAGTGGAACACAAAAACGTATCGACCCAACTTTATATGCAGAGTTTTCTAGGGTTCCGCGGATGGCAAATCGTCCGGTCTGGTCCGAGAGAAAACCCACGGCGCAGCCGTGTACACGGAGGGACAAAAGCCCGGGAGAATATCGCACAGGTATTCGACCGCGGCTTTTTTTGCGTGAGAAAAACATCGCCGCAGCCCCCGGTGCAAAGAAGATGGGAAAGATACGAAGGAGAAGAGAGGAGAGTATGTCGCCATGGGAAAGAACTGGCTTCTTGTCGTGATCGCTGCCGTGTTTGAAGTCGTATGGGTGGCAGGGCTGAAGCATGCCGACAGCGTGCTGACGTGGGCCATTACTGCCGTCGCCATCCTGATCAGTTTTGGGGTGTTGATCTACTCCGGGAAGAGGCTGCCCACAAGTACCGTATATGCGGTGTTTGTCGGGCTCGGGACGGCAGGGACTGTCATCTGTGAAATGGTGCTGTTTGGCGAGCCGTTCAGCTGGGCCAAGGTCGTCTTGATCGCTGTGCTGCTGGCGGGCATCATCGGTCTCAAGCTGGTGACGCACGAGCATGAAGATCCGCGGAAGGAAGGGGAAGCCGCATGACATGGATCGCTTTGATACTTGCGGGATGCTTTGAAGTCGTAGGCGTCATGGGAATTACACAGGTCAACCAAAAGCCGTCGCTGCGCTCCTATCTGGTGTTGATTGGCGGTTTTGCCCTCAGCTTTATTCTGCTTTCCGTCGCGATGAAAGATATCGCGATGGGGACGGCATACGCGGTCTGGACCGGGATCGGCACGGTCGGCAGCGCGCTGGTGGGCATGCTGGTGTACGGCGAGCCGAGAGACAAGCTGCGTATTTTCTGCATCGCGCTTGTCATCGTCTCGGTAGCCGGGCTTAAGCTGATTGCATAAGGTGAGGATCGAAGGGGACAGGCGTGGCAGACGGCCTGTCTCCTTTCAATTTTTTACCGTTTATGTAAAAAGGACCATCCGCAAGCGCAGAGGGAATAGTATAATAAAACGTGCATAACCTTACAAGTCGAGGAGGATACATACCGGGATGGGCTCACTTTGGGCAATGTTGAAAAAGGGCAACACGTCTTCGGCTACGGCCGCATTGGGAAACGCAGGGCTCGCGATCGTGAAGGGTCTGGCTGCGGCGTACAGCGGCAGCGGCGCTATGTTTGCTTCTGCCATGCACTCGGTCGCAGACGCGGTAAACCAGGGCTTCGTCTTTTTAGGCAGCGTTCTCGCTGAAAAAGAGCCGACGCGAAGGTTCCCGACAGGATTTGGCCGCGTCATCAACCTCTTTTGCATGATCGCCGTGATCGTCGTCACCGTGATGGCGTACGAGACGATCAGGGAAGGTCTGCACCTGATCAAGGAGCCAGCTCATTCCAGCCATTTCTGGGTCAACTTCATCATTCTGTTCCTCGCGATTGCGGTGGACGGGTACGTACTGGTGAAAGCCATGAAGGAAATCGTCCACGAGACCCGCGCCGAGGCGACTGGCTGGGGCATTATCCCGGCTGCCTTTCGCAATGTAGGGCGCGCCGCACCGCCCACACGCCTCGTCTTCTACGAGGATATCGTCGCGACGACAGGAGCGCTTCTGGCGTTGATCGCCGTGACAGTGACCCAATTCACGACGTTTGCCCTGCTGGACGGAATCGCGACCGTGATGATCGGCGTGCTGATGATCGGAGTGGCCTTCAAGGTCGGCTACGACAACATGGTCGGGTTGATCGGAGTCGCTGCGCCCAAAGAGGTGGAGGAGCGCGTCGTTCGGAGCATTTTTGCCGATCCCGATGTGACGGATATCAACCGGCTTCGGATCGTACAGGAAGGGCGCTTCTACCATGTCGAGTGCTACGTGGAGCTGCGTCCGGGCTTGACGCTGGCCGTAGCGGACGACATCAAATACCGGATTCGCGACAGTGTGCTCACCGATCCGGACATCAGCGATGTGACGATGGGGATCCTCGAGGACAACGGCGTCTCGGATTGGGAAGCGAGAAATGTGGTAGAAGGTACGTAAATAAACGCAAAAACGCCCCGTTCCATGCCATCTTGACTGGAACGGGGCGTTGCCGTTTGGACGTGATCAGGGTGATCAGGAAACGGTTTGCAACTCTTCGGAAGCTTCGGCCTCTTTCGGCGGCAATTCCGTGATCAGGACGCGCGTCACGCGGTGATTATCCATTTGTTTGACGGTAAACAGGTGATTCTCCCACTCGACGGAAGCGCCGACGGCAATATCCTCTTCCAGCTGGCTGTAGAGCCAGCCGCCGATCGTATCCACATCCTCGGATTCCAGCTCGAACGGGATATGGTCGTTCAGATCCGCGAGGGTGAGCATACCCGAGACGGAAAGGCCGTTTTCCACTTTCTCGATTTCCGGATGTTCCTCGTCGAATTCGTCCTGAATGTCGCCGACGATTTCCTCCAGGATGTCTTCCATCGTCACCAGACCGGCAGTGCCGCCGTATTCGTCGATGACGATCGCCATCTGCGAGCGCTTTTTCTGCATCAACCGCAGGACCGTGCTGATCTCCATCGTCTCCGGCACCGTCAGTACCGGGCGGAGCAGCTGGCCGAGATCGGCGTATCCGTCCTGCAGGGCGGACAGGTAGAAATCGGTGGCGTGGACGAAGCCGATGATGTTGTCCTTGTCGTCATCCGCTACAGGGAAACGGGTGTGGCGCTGCGAGCGGATGATCTCCAGGTTTTCTTCAAACGTATTCGAGGTATATAAGCAAACCATGTCGATACGGGGGATCATCGTCTCCCGCGCCAAGGTTTCGGAAAAATCAAAAACGTGTTCCACCAGCGCCAATTCCGTTTGGTCGATATGGCCGCTTTGGTGGCTTTGGTTCACCAGAATGCGAATCTCTTCTTCCGTATGCGCGGCTTCGTGTTCGGAGACGGGCTCCAATCCCGCTCGTTTCAGAAGCGCGTTGGCAGTTCCGTTCAAAAACCAGATTGCCGGATAGAACAATTTATAGAAGAACATTAATGGCGCAGCAACCCACAGCGAAGTCGCTTCCGCTTTCTGAATAGCCAGTGATTTCGGAGCCAGCTCACCCAGCACAATGTGGAGGAACGTGATGATCGCAAAGGCTACGGAAACCGAGATGGCAGTGATCACATAATCAGGAAGTCCTGACGAGCCCAAGAGCGGTTCTACGATCATGTGGGCGATTGCGGGTTCCCCGACCCACCCCAAACCAAGTGAAGACAGCGTAATCCCTACCTGACAAGCAGACATGTAGCCATCCAGCTTTTGGGTTACTTTTTGGGCAAAGGCAGCACGCTTGTTTCCTTCGTTGACCATCTGCATCAGCCTAGTTTGCCGTACTTTGACGAGAGCAAACTCCGCGGCTACGAAAAAGCCGTTCAGAAAGACAAGAAACAGGACAAGCAGCAGGTTGAGCACTATCGGAACGCTATCCAAGTAAATAGTCATCCTCTCTGGAATTTTTTACGTGTTGGCACTTTCATTCCTCGCTGCCCATATACGGGAAACGATGGACATTTTCAGATGAAAGTACACTTTCTATTTTACAGGGTTTGTAAGGGGCCGACAAAACCGATATACCCCCGTGTTGGGCCCTGCGGACCCGTTGCCTCAGAAGAGCGTCGGTCAGATTACCGAATCGCACGTTTTTGCCTTCTTAGAAGGTCATAGATGGTCAAACCGCCGCTTGAAAAAATGAGGCGGTTGCCTCCCGCCCATTTAACGGCCCAGCAAATGCTGGCTGTACAAGAAAAAGGCGGACAGGACGGCAGCCAGGGCGAGATATGCCGCCAGAACCTTCCATTTGGTGGACGCCGCGGCCACGTAGTAGGTGGTCAGGCGGTGCAGCTGCTCATCCACTTCGGCCAGCCGGTGCCGCGCTGCATGCTCGGCCTCCTGCAATACGGCCGAAGGCGCAGGTTGAAAGGGGTTGCTGTCCACGAACAGGACAGGCTCCCGCTCCCATTGCTTGAACAAGTCCCACTTCCGGTGCATGTATACTTTGTCCAGCCGCAGCCGGTCGCGCTTGAACCGCTTTTCGTCCTGCAAGAACGGAACGAGAAAGCCTTTCGGGGGCTCGGCCCGATCGAGGAAGGCCACTTCTTCACTCAGCTCGACGCGTTTGTTCCATGACGACTCCAGCTGGGGCCACACCGCGACCTCCTGCAGGAAGTCCTGCAATTTGTCTCTTTCGTACGCCAGCACCTGATGCTGATAACTCTCCCGCAGTCTGCTCCACCAGGTAAGCAGCCCGATGATGAAGATGAAGACCATGAGTGGTCCCGGCGATGCGAACAGCATGATCCCCAGGCCGACCAGTCCGACGAACCAGATCTTGGTGGACAGGACGGATACGATCCGGCCTCCGTCCAGCGGCGAGATCGGCATCAGGTTGAACAGGTTGAGCAAGGCGCCGAGATAGATGACCAAAGCCCAAAACGGCTCGTGCGTCCACCAGTAAAGGGGCAGAGCCGGCAAAAAGGCGATCGTTCCGGCGAGCGGTCCGCCATAGGCGAGGTAGGCTTCGGTCCCGGCGTCCCTCGGGGTGTCCTTCATGGAGATGAAGGCACCGGCGAACGGAATGAAAACAGCGGGCGATGTGGCGATTCCTTTCTGTTTGGCTGCGATCACATGGCCCATCTCATGGACGAAGATCAAGTAGACGAGGGCGGCAGCGAATTTCCACCCGTAAAAGGCCGCGTAAGCCCCCAGGCTGATGATCATCGACAGCAGAGTCGTACCGAATTTGGAAAACTTCAGAATGCTAAGCAGCCACTTGAGGTTGGTAAGCAAAAAGGCACCGATGGCCAAGAGGACCGAACGGCTTTTTTTCATTATCGTTCCTCCCATACGACATGGCAGTCATCAATCTATACGAATATCCCTTCGATAAGTTTCGAATTGGTCAATCTTCCAGACGCGGGTTGGAATAGAAAAAGCCGTATTCTCCATAGGCGGCTTCATAGCGAAGATGTCCGCCGTCAAAGTACCAGAAGTCGGTCGGACGAACGACGAAGCGAAGCCCTTCCACTTCAAAAACCGCATCGTCGCGCATCACTTCATCTTTTTCAATCGCATAAAACAAGCCCCCTGTGCCAGGGCCGCTCGTCCGGACGTACAAGCGCAGGATGTCGCCTGGCTCGAAACCGGCGTAGCGCATGTAGGCCTGAGCAAAAGCGGGCTCGATTTTTAGTGTGATTCCCATAGGTAAATCTCCTCTCGTCTCATTACCGCCATTTTACCACAAATGGAAACAGCCCATCCGGCAGTCCAGCAGGCCGAATGGGCTGTAATGGCTGGAGAGAGTCAGTCTTTGCTCTTGCTGACGTCGAGAGTGGGATGCATGAAGCGTGCCCCGTCGTATCCCTCTTGGTTGTCCTCCAGCAGTTCTCTATTTTCAACCGTATTCCAGCCGATGTCATTGGTTGGGTGTACCCACTGATCCCCCGACATGATGGAAGGATCGGTCTCGGTGCTCCAGCTGTTGATGGGGGAATCCCCGGAATTGTACAGACTGTCTCCGATGACGACGCCAAATTCGTTGACGAACGGCTTCTGGATGGAGCGCGAGGAGTTTTTGAAATCAGGCGCGCTGATTTGATGCGGCAGCGTTCCGTCGATTGCGATATTCTCCAATTCCTTTTTTTTCTGTTTGTCGTTGTCCATCAGTTGGACCTCCTTTGTAGGAAGGCTTCTTACTTAAGATGCGTCAAGTGGCATTCGCTTATACCTTTGCGCCCAGCCCACCTGCAGCCTTTTGGCATACACTATAAAAAGGGGGAGAGATCCGATGCTTGCCAGTGTCGTCATTCCGGTCAGAGACGCAGCCGATCAGCTCCTGTACACGTTGTTTAGCCTGAATCTTCAGCTCGCCTCGTTCGAGGATTTCGAGGTGATCGTGCTGGACAATGCTTCCAGCGACGGAATCGGAGAGAGGCTGGAGCGATTTTCGGCCCACTATCCGCTGCAGGTCATCCGGTTTCGCAAACGCGTGCCGTTTCACCGCCTGCTCGGAACAGGGCTGGCGCAAGCCGGAGGAGAGCTGATCGTACTGCTTTCCTGCAACATGATCGTGCCGCGGGAATTCATCGGCGTCCATCAGCAGGCCCACGAGCATACGAAGGATCTGGTACTGCTCGGGCTGGGAACGAGGCGCATCTACTCCGTCTACGACCCCGCTTTCAGTCCCATCCAACAGCTGGAGTGCAGGGAATGGCTGGAGCAATATCCGCATATCAAGCGGCCGCACACGCACCATCAGACAGTCCCGCTGCTCGAGGAGGGCCAGATCGTCAGCGGATTGCCATTCCGGATCGGTATGCCATGCCCGGAGGCTGAAAAGCGCATGGCCATCCGGCAAAAATACGGCCCAAGGCTGGAGGGCCACCGCGCTCCATGGACGCTGTTTACTACCCAGCACGTATCGCTGCCGAGAGACACCCTTGTCGGGATCGGCGGATGGAGGCAATTGCCTCGGCTGGAAATGGAGCGGGATATGGGAAAAAGACTGTGGAGGAAAGGCTGCCGCTTCCAGTTTGCCGACAAGCTCACGCTGATCAAGCAGGAGAGGTCGATACGGAAGAGCAGACAGCAAAACCTTCTGAGAAAAAACCGCCGAGTCCAGTAGGATCGGCGGTTTTAAGCTGTTCCGAGCGGGTCAACGGTTTTCTTTTAGACGCTCTTGTGGTTCACTATTAATGGAGCCGTCAGATCGGACAGCTTCGGATTGGGCTTTTGGCCCGCGAATTTCGGCGGTCTTGCCGAAGTCTTTCGCTTTGTTTCGCACCATGCTGCTCCCTCCTCCTTCCTGTCGGATCACAGATAGTATGACCCGCAGGGAAGCATTGAATGAGGGCATTATCGTATAGAAAAGGGGTTGGAATCCGATGGCAAAAAAACAGCAACGCAAGCAGCAGAGATCTTCGCATGAGACGCAAACGGCGGCAGAAACCAAAAATGGACTGAACCTGAAAGAAATGCTGAATGCCGATGCGCTTGGAAAGCTGAAGCAATTGGAAAAAGAGATGAAGGCGGAAAGCGAGCGGCAGGCACAGGAGGCAGCCGAGAGAAAACGGCGCGAGCAGGAAGAGCGGGAAAAGAACAAGAGCTTTGCCGAGCTGCTCGACGAATACGACAAAAAAGGCAAAGGGAAGTATAGCTGATGGGTGAGGAACGGCAGAAGGGTCGGCCGGACACGTCGAAAAACGGCATGATGAAAAAGCGCGAGCTCGCCTTGAAAGACGAGTCGATCAGGCAAAGGGGACGAGCTGTCCTCAGCCGGCTGGGAAAAAAGGATGTGCCAAAGGAGTGATTTTTTTTCCCTCCTTCCCATATAGCTAGGAGAGGGAAAGGAGGGAGATCATGGGGACAATCTTGCTCCTGATCAGTCTCCTCTGTGTGGCCGTGGGCACCTGGAAGCTGATCGGCATCTACAAAACCGGCAAAGCGGACAATAAACCGCTTTGGTGGACGGTAGCGGCTGCAGGAATTGCGCTGTTCTTTCTTTTGAAACTGATGACGGATACGTTTCCGACATAAACATGCACCTGCAAGCGGATAGCCGGCAGGTGCATGTTTTTGCGTTCTATTCGTAACGCAGCGCCTCGATCGGATCGAGCTTGGCGGCTTTGTTCGCCGGATAGAGGCCGAAGAAGATGCCAATCGCGCTGGAGAAGGCAAAGGCGATGATCACGCTGTTCCAGGAGAGGAGCGGCGGCAAGTTCGCAAAGTGCGAGATGAGCGCGGCGATCCCCAGTCCGAGCAGGACGCCGATCAGACCGCCGATCAGGCAAACGATGACCGATTCGATCAGAAACTGGATCAGGATGTCGTGTCTTCGCGCGCCCAATGCCTTGCGTATCCCGATTTCCCGAGTCCGCTCGGTGACGGAGACGAGCATGATGTTCATGACGCCCACGCCGCCGACGACGAGCGAGATGCCCGCGATGACGCTGAAAATCATCGTCAGGGTACCCGTCAGCTGGTTGAATTGATCCATGTTGTCCTGCATGCTGTTGGCCCGGTAGTGGTCCTGCTTTTGGTGCTTGCGTGCCAGATACTGCGTCGTCTGCTGCATGGCCGGCTTGATGGACTCCTTGTCCTTCGCCTTGCCCATAAACATTTGCACAGCCGGCTCTTCCATCAGGCTCAGCTGATAGCGAATGGGCGTAAAAGCGCCGAAGGACTGCGCGCCCATGTCAAACTTGAACTTTTCTTCCGTATACGTCCCGATGACCACCAGGGAGTTGTTCCCCCAGCGGACGCGCTGACCGATCGGGTTCATTTGCCCGAACAGCTTTTCGCCCAGCGCCTCTTCAAGCACGATGACGGCACGCTGTTCCTTGTCGTCCGTTTCATTGAAAAAGCGCCCTTTGGCCAGCTTGATCGTCTTCTGCATGGCGAAGTAGTCGGAGGTGGTGGCCGTCAGATTGACCCGTTCTTCCTTTTTGGGGCCCTTCATGACATCCGTGATGTAATTGTAAGGCACGATGTAATCGATGGCCGGGCTGATTTTGCCGAGCACCTCTGCATCTTCGACCGTCAGATCGTCCGGGTAGTACTCCTCCTTGCTCTCCCAGTTGGTATAGACGTTGAAGGTGAATTGTCCGAACTTCTCCATTTCCTGGTTGATCGCCTTCTGGCCGCCTTCCCCGAGAGTGGTTACGGCAATCACCGAGGTGATCCCGATGATGATGCCCAGCATCGTCAGGCCGGAGCGCATCTTGTTCGCCCAGATGCCTTCGATCGCAGTGGTAAAGCTCTCCAGTAAGTTCACGTCACGATCACCTCGGCTGAGGAAGTGGCGAACAGCCGGTCCTCTACGGGTTCGTCACGGATGATGACGCCGTCTTTAAAGGTGACGATCCGTTGGGCGTGCTGGGCGATGTCCAGTTCGTGCGTGACCAGGATGATCGTGACCCCTTGCCCGTGCAATTCTTGAAACATCGCCATGATTTCCGTGCCGGACCGGCTGTCGAGGTTTCCGGTCGGTTCGTCGGCCAGCAGGATGGCTGGTCGGTTCACCAGTGCTCGGGCGATGGCGACCCGCTGCTTCTGGCCGCCGGAGAGCTGTGTCGGCTTGTGGTGCATGCGCTCCGCCAGACCGACCCGCTTCAGCGCCTCTACCGCCCTGCTCCGGCGCTCCGTCCGGCTGAGGCCGGCATACATCATCGGCAGCTCCACGTTGTGCAGGGAAGTGGAGCGCGCCAGCAAATTGAAGGACTGGAAGACAAAGCCTATCTTTTGGTTGCGCACATGCGCCAGCTGCTTGTCCTTCAGACTGCTGATTTCGATGCCGTCCAGCGTATACGTGCCGCTGTCGGGACGGTCAAGGCAGCCGAGCATGTTCATGAAAGTCGACTTTCCCGAGCCGGATGGCCCCATGATCGCGACAAACTCTCCTTGTTCCACCAGCAAGGAGACGCCTTTTAGGATCGGCAGCGTCGAATCTCCCGTCTTGTATGATTTCGTCAAGCCTTCCACGTGCAGCATGGTAGGAGACCTCCTTTTCTTGCAAAGTGGCTAGATGCCCATCGCCGCCGAGCCGGACATCGGCATGACAGGAGTTCCTTCGGCCAGTCCTTCGACAGGATTCAGGATCAGCTGCTCATCGCCTTGCAGTCCGCTGCGGATTTGGGTAAACAGTTCGTTTTCCACTCCGGTCTCCACTTTTTGCTTTTTGGCGATCCCGTTTGCGGCTATCCAGACGAACGTGCTTCCGTCCGCATCTTGCTGGATCGATTCGATCGGCACCTGCAAGGCGTTGTCGATTTTGTCCACCGTGATGTTGATGTCGACGTGAAAGCCCGGCTTCAAGGCAGCGATTTCACGGGAAGAAGGCTCCAGCGTCACCTTGACGCGGGTCTTCTCCCCTTGGCCGGAGCTGCTCTGTGTGGTTACGGCGATCGGAGCGATCCGGGACACCTTGGCGCTCAGCTTTTGCTTGCCCAGGGAGGTCCCTTCGATGACGGCGTTTTGACCGAGGCTCAGCTTCGTGACGTCCGACTCGTTGATATCCGCTTCGATCAGCAGGCGATCCAGATCGGCAATCGTCAAGAGCTCGGTTCCTTTGTTCACGTATTGGCCATTGTCGGCTGCCCGGGCGATGACCGTGCCGTTTGCAGGCGCGATCACAACGCTCTGGACGCGCTCCTTGTCCAGCTGTCCTTTTTCAACCAGCAGCTTGTTGATTTGCGCCTGCTGGGATGCGATCTCTTCCTTGCGCGGCCCTTTTTGCTTGAGCGAGAGCTGCTGCTTCGCCACATTCAGGGTCGACAGGGCGGTGTCTACGGTCGACTTGGCCTTGTCCAGCTCTTGCTGGGTAGAGGCGCCCGAGGCGTACAGCTGGCTGATCCGGTCGTACTCCCGCTTGGCGGTATCGTATTCGCGCTGGGCTTGCGCCAGGCGTTCACGCTCCTGCTCGACCTCCTCCGGTTCGCTGCCTGCCTGCACCTTGGCGAGGTTGGCCTTGGCCAGCTCCAGCTGTGCCTCCAGCTCCAGGATGCGGCTTTCGACGTCGGACGTATCGATCTTCCCGATGATTTGTCCTTTTTTCACCTTGTCGCCTTCTTTGACGGAAAATTCGCGCAGTGTGCCGGTTACACCCGAAAACAGCTTTTGCTTGTCCTCCACAGTCACGACACCGGAGGTCAAAATTTTGCTTTCCAGCGCTGATTTGGTCGCTGCTCCGATACTGACCGGCATGCCCATCGCCTGTTTGGAGCCCAGCATGCTAAACGAGGCTACCCCCACGACCAGCAAGGCCGCGACGGAACCAATGATCCACCAGCGTTTTTTCATGATCATTCTCCTTGGATGTTTTTCAGCTTCTGTTATTTCGATACCCGATGGTTTTACGGCGGAGGTGGAAAAAGGTAACAATCATGGCGAATCGTTCACCTTTTGGTCACATTTTGTACGATTTTGACGGAAAGTACTTTCTGCCGTTTTGGCGTGATAAGATGAAGAGTAAGAGTAGATGACGTTCCTGGGAGGGGAGCCATGAACCAAGCGATTCGTTTCGACTACTCCAACGCTCTTGCTTTTGTCAGACCACATGAATGGGAGCTGCTCGCTCCAGCGATTGGACAAGCGCATGAGATGCTGCACAAAAAAACGGGACCAGGCAAAGAATATCTCGGGTGGGTGGATTTGCCCGAAAAGTACGACCGCGCCGAATACCAGCGGATTCGGGAAGCGGCGGCACGCATACAGTCTGATTCAGATGTGCTTTTGGTGATTGGAATCGGTGGTTCTTATCTGGGGGCAAAGGCCGTGCTGGACATTTTGGGGCACAGCTTTTACAACCTGCTGCCCAAGTCAAAGCGGCGGGCTCCGGAAATATATTTTGTAGGCAACAACATCAGCCCTGTCTACATCTCTCACTTGATGGACGTCTTGGACGGAAAAGAAGTCTCGATCAACGTCATTTCCAAATCAGGCACGACGACGGAGCCGGCGATTGCGTTTCGCCTGCTGCGCGACTGGCTGATCGGAAAGTACGGCCGGGACGGGGCGAAGAAGCGGATCTACATCACGACGGACAAAGCGCGAGGGGCATTGAAAAAGCTGGCGGACGAAGAAGGGTACGAGAGCTTTGTCATTCCCGACGACATCGGCGGCAGATTCTCCGTGCTGACGGCAGTCGGGCTTTTGCCGATCGGGGTGAGCGGGGCCGACTTGGATGCGCTCATGCAGGGGGCAGCCGATGCGAGGGAGCGGTACATGGCCCAGGATTTGCTGGAAAATCCGTGCTATCAATATGCGGCTATCCGCAACGCCCTGTATCGAAAAGGCAAGACCGTAGAGCTGTTGGTCAGCTACGAGCCGCAATTTCGCTATTTCTCCGAATGGTGGAAACAGCTTTTTGGAGAATCGGAGGGCAAGGACGGAAAAGGAATTTTCCCTGCCTCCGCCGAATTTTCTACTGATTTGCATTCGATGGGACAGTACATACAGGATGGCATGCGGCAACTGTTCGAGACTGTCATATCGGTGACGACACCCTCCGTCGATGTGACCGTGCAGGAGGATCCCCTGGATGTAGACGGGTTGAACTTTCTGTCGGGCAAGCGGATGGGGTATGTCAATAAAAAGGCTTTCGAAGGGACGGTATTGGCCCATGTGGATGGGGGCGTGCCGAATCTGTTGGTGGAAATACCGGCGGCGACGGCCTACCATCTGGGCGGACTGATCTACTTTTTTGAAAAGGCATGCGGGATCAGCGGCTATTTGCTGGGCGTCAATCCGTTTGATCAGCCGGGGGTGGAGGCGTACAAAGCCAATATGTTCGCTTTGTTGGGCAAGCCTGGCTACGAACGGCAGAAAGCGGAATTGGAGGCTAGATTGAAAGAGAACAAGACGTATTTGACCGTTGCCGAGACCGCGGAGTATCTGGATCTTCCCGTGACGTTCATCCTGGAGAAAATCAAGGAAGGCCGGATTCGGGCGGTTCATGACGGCAACGAGTACTTGATCAACAAAGATCAGTTCAAGCATCATCTGGAGGAGATGCGCAGGCTGAGGGAGTGGGAAGAGGCCGCTCGCCACGAGCCGATCCCGGAGAGCTACGATGTGAAGGACGAAGATTGAACTGCTTCGTCACGGAACGATGGGAGCGCAAATCATCCGGCGGTCTGAATTTTACTTGTCAGATCACTTGCCGGAGGACTATACTGGTCAATGAAAATGACATAACGAACAAGCAACTTGGGGAGTCCTTCACGCAGGGCTGAGAGGATGGCAGCAACGACCATCGACCCATTGCACCTGATCCGGATCATGCCGGCGCAGGGATACGGTTGCGAGCGAACAGCGCTTTGTTTCTTCATATGCGTATGAGCCCACCTTTTCCTGCACAGGATCGGTGGGCTTTTTGTTTTGGCCGGGCAGACGAGAGAAGGAGTGGAGACGATGAGTGATTGTCTGGTAGTAGGCGGAGGAATCATTGGACTGAGTGTGGCATATGAACTGTCGCGGCGGGGCTTGGCTGTCACGCTGGTGGAGCAGGGGGAGTGGGGAGGCCAGGCTTCATCGGCCGCAGCAGGCATGCTCGCCCCGTTAAAGGAATTCGCTTCACCGGGGCCGATGCTGGAGCTCGGGATGGATTCGCTGCGCTTGTATCCCCAGTGGGCGCAGGAGCTGGAGGAGTGGACAGCGGGAGACGTCCAGCTCAGTCTGGAGGGGCTCGTCACCGTGGCCCTGTCCGACGAGGAGAGCGAACAGCTCCATGCCAAATACCTCTGGCAAAAGGAAGCCGGTCACGATGTGCACTGGCTGAACGGCCAGGAGCTGCGGGATGTGGAGCCGCTCCTGACCGACAGGGCGATCGCGGGGATATACTCCCCGGGGGAAGGCCACATCAACAATCGGCTCTTGCTGCGATCGCTCGTCACCGCCTGCAGCATCCAGGGCGTGAAGCTGCTCTCGGGCTGCGTAGTCAGCGGGATCGCGGTGAAATCAGGCAGGGTGATCGGGGTCGAGACTTCTACCGGACCGATCCGGGCGGAGCATACGGTGATCGCGTCCGGGGCATGGGCAGGCATCATGATGCAAATGCTTGATTTGGCAATTCCGGTGCGTCCTGTGCGGGGACAGATCGCGGCTGTCTCCTCTGTCGGCATTCCGCTGCGCACCGTTATTTTCGGCACGTCCGGCTACATCACCCCGAAAAAGGACGGCAAGATCGTGATTGGAGCGACAGAAGACGAGAGCGGATTCCAACGGGAAGTCACCCTGGCTGGACTTGCGAGCGTATTGAACGGCGTGATGCCGTATGTGCCGGCTCTGCACGCCGCAGCATTTCTGGAAGCGTGGGGAGGTCTGCGCCCGGCTACCGCAGACGGAAAACCTCTGCTGGGCCCTGTTCCCGGCTGGACAGGGCTGTCGCTCGCGGGCGGACACTTCCGCAACGGCATTCTTTTGTCACCGGTCACAGCCAAACGGATGGCGGATTATCTCACAAGCGGACAGCCCGATCGGTTGGAGGCGTTTTTGCCTGCCCGCTTCCTGCCTTGATCTTTCGCCGGGGAAATTGGGCTGGTCCCGCCCCCAAAACGGTACACCTCCCTATGGGCTCTTGTATATGGTAGTAAAGAAACACCAGAAGGGGAGGAGTTTCCATGCAGTCTGAGGAAGACAAAAACCTTTATCAGGTCGACTATCAGACGGTCACCCTGATCAAGGATATACGCCATAATGTTCAAAGCATAGTCAAGGAGCATCTGGAAAAGAAAGTGCGTATCGAAGCAATTGACGGCCAGGTCGTGGAAGGCGTCATTGTGGATTACGACGACCAGAACGTCTACATCGAAGTGGACGATCCCGACTACGATCCATCCGCAGATGAGATAGATGACTATCAAGTGGAACAGGTCGCCAGCAGGCAGCCGTACGGCGGAGGCATGGGGGGCTATCCCTGGAGCCCGTACGGCGGCGGCTTCAATCCCTACCAAGGATTCGGATCGTTCGGCGGCAGCACGGGCTACCCCTATGGTCAGATGAATCCGTACGGGCAGTTCGGTCCATACGGCAGCAGCAGCAATCCGTACGGGCAGATGGGGCCGTTCGGAGGCAGCAGCAGCTACCCGGGATACCCCATGAATCCATACAACGAAAACGCGCCGTTCAGCCAGGTCAGTCCGTACCATACGGAAAACGCACCGTTCAGCCAGGTCAGCCCGTATTATACGGAAAACGCACCATTCAGCCAGGTCAGCCCGTATCAGACAGAAAACGCACCGTTCAGCCAGGTCAGCCCGTATCAGACAGAAAACGCACCGTTCAGCCAGGTCAGTCCGTATCAGACGGAAAACGCACCGTTCAGCCAGGTCAGTCCGTACTCCACGGGAAAAAGCAACCCGAACCTAGTCAGCCCCTACCATGCACCAAACCCTTATCTCTCGCCGTTTCCGCCTTTTTCACCGTTCCCGCCGCCCATGCCCTGCATTCCGTTCATGCCGCCGCCCCCACCACCGCCGCCTCCGCGTCCGATCGGACCTCAGGCAGCCGTCGTCATTCCCAACCGGAGAAGAAGGCGCCGTTGCCGCAGCGGCCGCAAAGTCATTCCGTTGGCCCTGTTCACGCTGCTCACGATCGCGCTTCTCTGACGGCGCGACAGCCGACAAGTCTCTGCCAAACTCGTTTTTGGCCCGGGGGCTTGTTGTTTTTTTTCGAAGGATGCCGTTCGGGTGAGTACAACCCATCGCTTTGTCGCACACTACAATCAGAATTTGGAAAGGCAGGGATTGGCGATGAAGACGATACAGAGCAGCTTGCCGGGAACCAGGGGGACGTTCGGCTATTTTCGCGAGATGCTGCAACCACATTTTACCCTGGCGAATTGGGACTATGAGCAAGGATTCTTTGATCGGGCACTGGACGAGCAAAATACCGTGTATCTTCGTCTGCCGATCAAGGTGCTCCAGGGAGAGCTGGACAGCGCGGATGCCTGGATCGAATTGGGCACGCCGTATGTGCTGAGGCATTTGTATCGGACCGGGATGGAAGAGGACGTCGGGTACGTGATGCCGGTGGCTTCTGCGATGATGAACCAATTTCAGGAGCCGATTGACAAAGACGCCGATGTGGATGCCAGGTGGATGAGAAAGGCCGAGGCGATCGTCAAAGAAATGGAGAATCGCCTGGCGTAGCCGACGGGCCTGAATAGGGGCCCGTCTTTTCTAATTCGCCTATGCAGGCTTGCAGGAAATCTTTTCTTTCCGTGGAAATGGTAGCCTCGTGGCTGCTTGAGGGGAATTCCGCGAGACGGAGGAGGCGATGACATGGCATGGTACCATAAGCTGCAGCGATGGTATTGGAAAGTGATGAAGCCTGTTACCCTCGGCGTCAGAGTGATTGTGACGGATGAAAAAAGAGGCGTGCTGCTGATCCGGCACACCTATGTAAAAGGCTGGTACCTTCCGGGCGGAGGCGTGGAGAAGGGGGAGTCGTTTTTCGACGCCGCCCGCAGGGAATTGCTTGAGGAGTGCGGACTGGTAGCGGAAGACATCAGGCTGTGCCATCTGTTTTACAGCGAGCGGGAAGGCAAACGGGACCATATCGCGCTCTTTCACGTCGCCAACGGCCATGAGCACGAGGAACGGGCGAAGGACGACGGAGAAGTGGCGGAAATGCGCTTTTTCCCGTGGGATCAGCTCCCGGATGACTTGTCCCCGGCTACCTCCAGACGTCTGGATGAGTTTCGCAGCGGGTCGTTCCGCGAAGACCGTTGGTAACGGCCGGGAACGGGACTTTCCATGCAGGCGCCGCTTCCCTTGTGGTATAGTGAGAAAAAAACAAAGCGATAACGAATGGCGCTTGTAAGGAGTAAAGTGAGGGCAGATCAGCATGAAGATTGCGACTGTACTGCGAAATGACGACTATACGAGGGAAGTGGAGCACTCCCTGAAAGATAAGCTGGAGGCGGCGGGGAGCCGGTTTTGTTTCGTGGACGGTCCGGATGATCGACCGGACATGGTGCTCTCGATAGGGGGCGACGGAACGCTGCTGGAAGCGGTGCATCAGTACGGCATCGAGCCGGCCTACGTGGGGATCCATACCGGTCATCTGGGCTTTTACGCGGATTGGCGTCCCGACGAGCTCGACGAATTTGTGGAAAGGCTCGTGCAGCAGACAGAGCCGGCGATCGTAGAGTATCCGACGGTGGATTGCCGCATCGCAATGCGCGACGGACAGGTTTTTCACAAGTGGGCGTTGAATGAGCTGGTCCTGCGCAACGCCTCGCTGTCTACCCTGGTGGCCTGCGTCTACATCAACGGCGACGAGCTCGAGACCTTTCGCGGCGACGGACTGATCGTGTCATCGCCATCCGGAAGCACGGCCTACAACAAAGCGGTAGACGGCGCGATCGTCCATCCTTCCATCGAGGCGATCCAGCTCTCCGAGATCGCTTCGATCAACAACCAGGCGTACCGAACGATCAACAGCTCACTGGTGCTTCCGAAGCATCACGAGGTGGAGCTCATCGTCATGAATCCGGAGATCATGATCGGTCTGGACCGCGAGCAAGGCATCTGGAAAAACGTGCGCTCCATTTCTTGCCGGGTAGGCAGATCCAAAGTGAAATTCGCCCGCTACAAACGGCTGACATTTTGGAGCCGCGTGCGCAATTCGTTTATAAAAGGCTAGAGAGAAAACAAGAGAGGCTGGGGAGGGATTTTCGGTGAAGCAGGTAGGAAAATTGGGCAGCGTCTTTCGCCATCCGGTGAAGGCGATGCGCGGCGAGAAGCTCGCTTCCTGTCGGGTGGACGCCTTCGGACTGTACGGGGACCGCGCCTATTACTTTTTGGATGAATCCCGGGACGGCAAATACCTCAGCGCAGATGTCGTGCCATCTCTTCTCGGATATTCGGCCAGCATGGCGGATGAATCCGCCGGGGACTCCTATCCGGAAGTCCGCATAACAGCGCAGGACGGGAGCGTACACACGTGGGGCGATTCGCTGTTTGCCCATGTGGAGGAGACGGCGAAGCGGCCGATCCGGCCCATGCGGAGCACTCCGGCGGAAGGCGGCAAGAATTGGGAGGATCACGTCCTGCTTGTGACGGATGCGTCCCTGCGTGAGGTCGCCCGATTGATCGGCTGGGAAACGATCGATCCGAGGCGCTTCCGGGGAAACCTCGTCGTCGCCTTGGAGGAAGACGTGCCGTTTGTGGAAGATAGCTGGATCGGCAAACAGATCAGGATCGGCGAAGTCGTTCTGCAGGTGAACCGCCATTGCGAGCGGTGCATGTACGTCAATATCGATCCGGATACGCTGCAGCTGCATCCGGCTGTCTTGAAGACGTGCGTGCGCGTGCATGACAATCACTTCGGCGTGTACGCCTCAGTCGTGACCCCAGGAGAGATTGCGGAAGGTGACGCCGTATTTGTTTCTGAGTAAGTGTGTGTCCGAGTAGTGCCGGAGCGTCGTAAAGGGGCGCTCCGGCTTTTCGGATAGAAAAAAGACGGGAGGTTTGCTGCCGATGAATAGTCCAATGGAGAGAGTCATGCATCACGTCAAACAATTCGAACCTGCGCTTGAGCCGCTGCTTTTTGCGGAACCCTTGAAGACTTCGGAGCAGGCTGCGGAGGCGCTGGGAGCTGAGGTCGGGCAGATCGCCAA
Organism: Brevibacillus brevis; assembly: GCF_031583145.1. Classification (NCBI taxonomy): domain Bacteria; kingdom Bacillati; phylum Bacillota; class Bacilli; order Caryophanales; family Paenibacillaceae; genus Brevibacillus; species Brevibacillus brevis. The sequence goes on from NZ_CP134050.1 coordinate 1,046,832, forward strand.
GTCGATTCTGTTTCGTGCGGGAGAGCAATACGCTCTGTTTGTAGCAGCCGGCGACGTCCGCATCCATCCCAAGCAGGTAAAGGCGGCGCTGGGCAGCGGGAAGGCGAAGATGGCTTCGCCGCAGGAGGTAGAGGCCGTGACGGGGTTTCAGGTCGGTGCGGTCTGTCCGTTTGGCCTGGCAGAACAGGTCCCGATCTTTGTGGACTCCTCCTTGCAGCGCTTTGCCCATGTGTATACAGCCGCGGGAATCGCGGAGTCCTTGTTGCCTGTATCCTGGGAGCAGCTGCTGAAAATGACGGGCGGCCAGGTGATCGACGCCGCTTCGTCGCCGGAGTGATCCCCCAAAACGTGCAAAAATCCGTCCTGCGAAAGTGAGGACGGATTTTTTTCATTTCACCATCCACTGATAGTAGTGGACGTCGTGCCACTCCCCGAACTTGAAGCCCACCTCGCTCAGCTTTCCGACCTGGCGGAAGCCGAACTTTTCATGGAGCCGAAAGCTGGCTTCGTTCCCGCCCGTAATTCCACTGATGACGGTGTGATAGCCAAGCTTCCGGGCCCGCTCGAGGATTTCTGCCATCAGGACGCTTCCGACATGCTTGCCTCGCTGCTGCTCGTCGATGTAGATAGACAGCTCGGTTGTGTTTCCGTAAGCAGGCTTTTCGCGGAAGGCGGACAGGCACGCGTAGCCGATGACGGCTCCGGCGGCGTCTTCCGCGACGATGAGCGGATAGCGGTCGCCGTGCTTGTGAAACCAGACGGTTCGCTGCTCCAGGCTTTGCTCTTCCAGGTCGAAGGTAGCGACCAGCGTGTTGACTGCATGATTGTATATTGCCAGCATGGCTGGCAAATCGTTCAGATGGGCGTCACGGATGTGCACCATAGCATTTCCCTCTTCTGCAAATGAAATTTTCCTTTCGCCAGCTACCGCAAAGCTTCGTAGACCTGACGAAGGTTCGTATAGCCTGCGGCCTGGGCCTTGAGCAAGTATTTGCCCCAAAGCGTCCCCGCCGCCACGGCATCGCAATAGGCGTGGTGACGGCGGGAAATGGGGATGTCGTGCAGCTCGCAGAGGGCATCCAGCGAACCGTTGCCGATCGGCTTGGACAACAGGCGGATCAGCAGCATGGTATCCAGCATCCGGTGCGTCAAGGGACGACGGCTCGTCTTCCACAGGCCGGCGCGGAAAAATTCGCGTTCGTGCCGGGAGTGGTGGGCGACAAGCGGACGGTCGCCGACAAATCGAAAAAATCGGGACATGGCCAAGAGGAGGTCGGGTGCAGTGGCGACCATGTCGTCCGAGATTCCTGTCAGGGACTTGACGTGGGGAGGGATCGAACGCCCAGGGTTGACCAGCGTGTAAAAGGAATCGCCCAATAGCAGCTTGTCGCCTTTCATGGCTACCGCCCCGATGGAGATAATGGCATCGCCGTGATCCGGGTAAAAACCGGTGGTCTCGATATCCACGACGACGACCTCCAGATTTTCAAGCGGCAGATCCGCCCCTGAATCGGCCTGTTTGCGCTCCTTGTTCAGCGAGCGGAGGTAGGCGAGGTGGTGCTTGTCAACGCTGTCTTTCCCGATGTTCCAATCTCCCTGCACAACTGCGGCGTCGCGGCTCCGATGCCATAAGCGTCCGAAAAGATCCCATTTTGCCAATGTGTTCCCTCCTACCCTTCAAAACCGGACGGGAGCTTTGCTGTCATCCGTTGCAGACGTATGGCGAGCTTCATCGCTGTACGTGCCATGACGGTCGTGTCGGCTGACAGTTCCCCTAATTTGATGTAGCTGTTGCTGGTGTACTGGCCGTCTTCCCAATGCAGCGGGGCGACCAGGCGCAGCCCGAGAAGCTGGCGGAAATGGCTTTCTACCTCATCGCAAAAGCTTTTGGGCCAAATGCCTTTTTCACGCAGCAGGACCAGTCGCTCGAGCGTCGAGCTGCAGAAGATCCCGTTTGCAAGGGCGAAGTGGCGGACACAATTGACGATTGGCAGGTAGACGCCGTATTTCAAATTGACGGCCCCCCGGAAACGGCCTTGGACCTCGGGCAGAATACGTCCGAACAATCCGAGCGGCACCCGGTAATGCAAGGTGTTGCTGACAAGACGGCTCATTAAAAAATGATTGTTGGCAAGCAACCGGCGAAAGTGGTCGAGGACCGGCCCGAAAATGGCCGTTTCTCCCCAGAGGACGCGGGCGTCGCTCGCGAGCAGCAGGTAACGGGCATTTTCCCAGATGGGGTGAGAGGCCCAGCTATCGATTCGTTCGATCCACTGTTCCACGCTTCCCCGCCATTTTGGGGAGACGCAGGTGACATTTCCTTGGCATGGAGGGTAGCCGGCTTCTTCCAGGCCTTGTACGATCGTCGCCCCCAAGAGGTGAAAGTAATGGTGCACCTTTTCTGTGTCAGCCGCATCGAGATGCGGGGGAAGTAGGTAGACCAGCCCGTTGTCCTGGTCGCTGATGAGCGCCTGTTCGTGTCTCCCGCCGCTGCCGAACTGGAGAAAGGCGAAAGGGACGGGCGGTGTTCCCCCGCCCCTTTTTGCCAGCTCTCTGACAGCGAGAAGAACGCTATGCCGGATGATGCTGTCGTGGATCAGGTTGACGACGACGGCAAATGGCGCCAGCTCGCCCGCGCGTTTTAACGTATGCAGGGGAGCTGCATCCAGGAGCTCTTGCCGAAGGAGAGACAGCTCGCGGAAAGTCTCGGTCCGGCTGATCCTCTCCAGTTGATCAGGTGAGAGTGTGAGAGGTGCTGGCTTTGGTGGTTCCAGTGGGCTGAAGGCGTTCAGGCTGGAGAAGTTCGGGATAGCCGTATCCCCCGTGTTCGCTAAGGTCAAGACCGACCACCTCTTCTTCCTCGGTCACGCGAAGACCGATCGTTGCTTTCAATACGGACAAGACGATGTAAGAAATGACGAAGACGTAAACCATGGAGCCCGCCAGACCGAGGGCTTGCACTCCCAGCTGATGGAAGCCGCCGCCGTAGAACAGCCCCGCTCCGCCCACGCCGACCTTTTCCGCCAGCTCGGGAGTCGCAAACAGGCCGGTGGACAAGGTGCCCCAAATCCCCGCGACGCCGTGCACGGAGAAGGCGAAGATCGGGTCGTCGATGCCGATGCGGTCAAACCAGATGGACGTGTAGAATGTTAGAATTCCTGACACCGCTCCGATCAAGACAGCTGCCCAGGGATCTACGAATGCGCAAGAGGCGGTGATGGCGACGAGCGCGGCCAGCACACCGTTCAGCATGCTCGGGATGTCCGCTTTGCCCATGACGATCCAGGAAATCGCCAGGGCTGCGACTGCCCCCGCCGCTGTGGCGAGGTTGGTCGTCATCGCCACGTAGCCGAAAAATCCGGAGGTGCTGCCAAGAGTGGAGCCTGCGTTGAAGCCGAACCAGCCGATCCACAGGAACAGCACACCGAGCACGGAGTACACCTGGTTGTGGCCGGGTATCAGGTTGGAGCTTCCGTCGCGATTGTATTTGCCGATCCGGGGCTTGAGGAGGATGGTGGCGACGAGGGCTACGATAGCGCCTTGCAGGTGGACGACCGTGGAACCGGCGAAGTCTTGCATGCCGAGCTGTGCCAGCCAGCCGCCGCCCCACACCCAGTGACCGACTACGGGATAAATGAGGACAGTAAACAATACGCTGAAAATGAAATAAATAGACAGCTTGGCGCGTTCTGCAAATCCGCCCCAGGCGATCGCGAGCGACACCGCGCAAAAAGCCAGCTGAAACAAAAAGAGGATGGAAATGGGGACGGTAGCTGCGGAAAAAGCAGAAAAAGATTCTGTAGAGGTGCCGTCAAAAAAGAATCCGGACAATCCGAGGAAAGAGTTCCCGTCCCCGAAAGTCAGGCCGAAGCCCAACGCCCAAAAAGCGATGGAGCAGATGCCGAACGTAAGCACAGTCTTGCCGGCGACGTGTCCGGCATTTTTCATGCGAGTCGATCCTGCTTCCAGCAAGGCGAAGCCAACTTGCATAAGGATGACCAGAATCGCAGAGACCATGACCCACGTGGCATCGATGGCGGAAGATAGTTGCGCTAGAGTCGGTTCCATTCAATCCACTCCTTTTTATGTCAGATAAACTGACACACAATTTATTTATGTCAGATTATATGACACAAAAATTAGGTTTGCAATGCCTTTTTTCAAATAAAAGGGAAAACACCAATCCTTCTGACTATGCATCGAAAGATTGGTGTTTTTCCGTTTGATTTCGTTTCTCGATTAGCAGCCCCACCGCAGAGAGGGCTGCCAAAAACAGCCCGCTGGTCAGGAACAGCTGCTCGACCGGCAGCTTTCCGAGCCAGACTGCCCCCAGGGTGCTCGAAAGCATCCCGAAGAAGGTAAACATCAGCATGTTGATGGCGTACACTTTCCCGATGTGAGCATCCTTGGCCTTGAGCTGGATCGCCGTCACGGTCGGAATGCCGATCAGCGGTCCGCCGACTCCGGCGATGGCAGCGCCGAGAAAAGCGATCCAGTGAAAGGTGCCGCCGGCCGTGAGCAGCAGGAACCCTCCCGCTTGCGCCACCCAGCCCATCAGAATGACAAACAGGTGTCGGGAGTAACTGGCGCGCGACATGTACAGGCTTCCCAGCAGATTGCCGACTCCGTAGAAGCCCATGAGCATGGCCAGGGTGCTACCGTTTCCTTGCTCCATTCGCTCTGCGAGGAAGGGGAACCCGACGTTGTACGTAACCAGCCACACGAGGTACCCCAGGTTGCTGAACAGGAGGATGGAAAGCAAGGAGCGGTTTTGCCTCAGCTCGTTGACGCCCGTCGCGATGTCTGCGCCGTACTGTCGGACGCTCAGCTTGGAGGCGGGGCCGCTATCGGTTCGCTTGGTCATGCCAATGGTGCATACGAAAAGGACAGAGAGCAGGTAGCTGCCTGCATTCACGAAGAACAGGGTGGAAAGCGGGACAGCGGATGCGACCAGCCCGATGGTCATCGGCGCGAGGATCCGTACGGTGCGAAAGGTCGTGTCCAGGATTCCGTTTGCCCGACTCAGCTGCTCCAGCGGGACGATGGACTTCAGTGCGACAGTCCGTGCCGGCTGAAACAAGCTGGAAAATACCCCGAGCATAAATTGCGCGGCCAAAAAGAAGGAAAACTGCCTGGCTCCGAAAACGGTCATGACACCGACGGCGAGGACGACCCCAATCCGTGCCACATCCGTACCTGCCATTAACAGACGGGGATTGCACCGGTCCGCGAGAACGCCGCCGATCAAGTAAAACAAGAGTCCCGCCACCATTTCCGGAACAGCGAGCAGGCTCAGTGCCGTGCCCGACTTGGTCGTCTGAAGCAAGTACCACAGCAAGGCAAAGCTGTAGCACTGATCGCCGATGTTGGCTGTCAGCTGCGCCAGCCAAAGCTTCAGGAAAGAGCTGTTTTTCCATAGTGATGTCCGCACGCCCAATCTCCTCTGCCCTAAAATTTTCAGCAAAATTATTTTGATTCAGACAATAGAGTAGCAAGGGCGCCAGGGAATGTAAAGAGCCTTACAGATTCACGCCAACCGGTTTGCTCTCGGGCTTGCGCAGGAACAGCAAGGAAGCAAAGAGGGTCCCGGCGATGGACAACATGGTCACGGCAAAAAAGCCAAAGGAGCTGTACAGTCCGCCGGCAAGAGCGGAGCCGGTCAAGGTGCCCGCGTACATGCAGGCGTTGGCCAGACTGGAGATCGTGCCACGGGAAGAAGCCGACAACGTCTGCAGCAGTCCCATCAGGATCGGGACAAGCATTCCAGAGAGGCAAAACATTCCGGTAAGAAGTACCTGTACAAAAGTGAGCCCGCTGACGTGAGGCAGGACGCTCAGCACAAGAGCGTTGGTCAGAAAACTGGCAGCCAGGGCGTTTTTTCTGCCCAACCGCTCGACCGCCCAGCCGCTGACAAGACTGCCTACCGTGTTTCCAAGCCCGATGAACACAGTCGTGACGCCGATTTGCGCAGTGGATTGGCCGAATTGATCGGACAGCCAGATTCCAAACAAGGAAAAGAACGCGTAGAAACCCGTCATAAGCAAATAGTAGGCAAAGAAATAGCGGGAAGCTCCAGGCACCGCCAAAAGGTCGCGGTAGCGAGTCCAGATTGAGCGGGCGCGGGCGGTTGCACCGCGCACGGATACAGCGGCCACGGGCGGCAGATCCGGCAAGCTGCGAGCGATGAATACGCACAAGAGCAAAGAGGCGGCACCCACAGCAAGAAATGGAAAGGAAATGTCCGCAGCGGCGAGGAAGCTGCCGAGCGGCACGCCGACAAACTGGGACGAAGTAAGACCGGTCATCACGATCCCCATGGCTTTGGCGATCTGAGCCGGAGAAAACAGGATGGGAACGGATGCCCAAACCTGCGGGCCGACAAAGGCGGAGCACACGCCAGCCAGGAAGCGGAAGGCAAACATCGCGGCATACTGATCGGCAAAACCGCAAGCGATGGTCGCGAAGGCGAAGCCCAGCATTCCGAATGTCATCACCCGCTTTCGGTTCCAGTTGTCCGACAGCGGTCCGGCCACAATGGCAAACAAGGCGTACCCGAGAGCGTAGGCCGCCACCAGCCAACCCGCTTCAGTCGTACTGGCGTGATACAGCTCCCGCAAGGCCGGCAGCAGCGGGCTGATGATAAAGGTGTCGGTGCCGATCAAAAACATCGTACAAAACAGGACAGTAAGCGAACGATAATTCATGTCTTCATCTCCAATGATCCTATAATTCTATTGTTTAATAGTTAAATGATTTTTGAACTAAAGACCAAAAAAGATGATACCGCGTTAGAGGGTATCCAAAAATCCGGGCAGGATTTGCTCGAATGTATCTGCGTGGATGCACATGTAACGAGTTTGCCCCTCCTTTCTTACTTTGATCAATCCTGCTTCCCTGAGCGTGCGAAAGTGGTAGGAGGCGTTGGATTTGGATGCCTCGCACCTGTCGCCCACTTCGGTGCAGTTCATTTCTCTGCCTGTCTGGTGCAGCAGTTTGATGATGGCAAGTCTGGTCTCGTCAGCCAGCGCTTTGAAAATTTTGACCCGCCATTCATTAAGGGATTGTTGGTTTTGTTGTTCAATAATCATGGAAGTATCTTACCAAGGTTTTCTATATGAGGCAAGAGGGGAATGTGCGCAAAAAAAAGAAGCCGAGCGACGGCTTCTTTTTTATTGCGCCGGCGGATGCTCCGGCAAAAAGCTAACGGTCTTATGGGGAAGGAGGGGAGGATTGACGGCTTCTTGGCTGCTGCGACGATCCCTGGTTGCTTTCCGTATGGGTATCGTCCGCTGCTGTGCTGCTGGTCAAGCCTGTGACTGCCAGGCCTTTCTGGTTCAGGTTTTTCGCACTTTTCCACTTGGACATGTCGGTCGCTCCTTTCCTTTGGTTTCTCTTTTACGATGCCAAACCATCCGCGGGGCTACTCATCCACATCTTGCCCTTGCCGCTTCCTTGCGTCATGGCTTGAGGGCCCTCGTAGGACCGGGTTGGGCCAGAGGGTGCTTCGAACGGAGACCGCAGGTATACTACAAGAAAGACCGTCTTGGAGAGGAGAAAATGGGAATGGCTGGTTGCGTCATCATCGTGGAAGGCAAAACGGACAAGGAGCGGCTCCTGCGGGTGCTTGCGGAGCCTGTCACCATTCTGTGCACATACGGGACGTACAGCCCGGAGAAGGGGGAGGAGCTCGCAGAGCAAACCATGGACGCAGACGAAGTGTATCTGTTTACGGACGAGGATGCCAGCGGCAAAAAGCTGCGGGCCTGTTTGCGGGAGGATTTCCCCCGTGCCAGCCACCTGCATACGCTGAGCATGTACGCGGAAGTGGCCAACACGCCGCTTGACGTCCTGGCGGAGCTCCTGGATCGGGCAGGATTTGCGGTAGATCCGTCGGTCCTCGGGCACGGCGGAGGCTAAGGGATAAAACGCCGGCTCATCGGCTATAACATAGGTAGAGGACCTATGGAGGTGCAAGCCGATTTGCGCAGTCTGATGACTTTTTTCAACCGCATGAATGTCCTGGCGTGGCTGGCGGGCATCTGGATCGCCCACGCTTTGCTGTATTTGGCGCTCGGAACGGCCACGTGGCTGGGGACGTCGATCCTGGCTACCGCGTTTTACGGGATTGTGATTCTGGTCGGGAAGCTCGTGGCGAGCCGTTATCCGGACAAGGAAGAAAGCAAATGAAAAGCCGGCTTGCGAGAGCCGGCTTTCTTTTTCGGGAGACTACCAGCCCAGCCATTGCAGGGCGAGAATGACGATGCCGAGAATCCATACGTAGATGGCAAATCCTTTCATGGAGCCTCTGCTGATAATCCCCAGCATCCAGCGTATGGCGATGTACCCGGCGATCGCCGAACAGATCGTCCCGACAGTCATCGGGATGAGCAGCGAGGTTTCCAGAGGGGCTTTGGCCACCTTTACGGCCTGCAGGGCGCATGCCCCCAGGATCGCGGGTAGCGACAGCAGAAAAGAGAAGCGGGCAGCGTCCGCCCGTTCGATCCCGCGCAGGAGAGAACCGGCGATGGTCAGTCCGGAGCGGGACAAGGCCGGCAGGATAGCGGCTCCCTGCAGCGTGCCGATGATCAGGGCGTCCGTGTAGCCGATCTCGTCAAAGGTGCGGCGCCCTCTGCGCATGGACTCCACGCCCCAGAGGATCGCCCCGGTGGCGAGAAACTCCCAGCCGATCGTGACCCCGGTCCGCGAGATTTCCTCGAAGTAGTCCTCGAAGGCAAGACCGATCACGGCGGTCGGGATCGTGCCGACGACGAGCAGCCGCGCGAGCTTGCTTAGCGGATGAGCGAGGATGTAGCGGATCTGCTCCCAAAAGACGATGCACACGGCAATGAGCGTCCCGAAGTGGAGCATCGTATCGAAGAGCAGGCCGGCTTCCTGCAGACCGAACAGCTTGCGGAACAAGACGAGATGGCCTGTGCTGGAAATAGGCAAAAATTCGGTCAAGCCTTGCACGATCCCCAGAAAGATGTGCTCGAGCAAGAGTAGCATGGGATGACTCACTCCTAACGTCACGAGGATGAAAAAAGGCATCTTTCAACGGCTTGCCATCTATTGTCATATGTATGTCCACTTGCGCGAGACTTTCCCGTTTTGCCCTTCTTTCCGTGCGGGGAATGGAAAAAAGTTGTGGTATTTCTCCCTGCCGGACGGGTATATTTAGTGTCAGGATCGACGAGAGTGAGGAATTGTAGCGATATGTACAAAGGAAAGAAACAAGTGCGAAAGAGCATAGCGACCAGCCGTTTGCAAGCCGGGCTGACGCTGAATATGACCGTGTCCCGCAAGAGTGAGATCGGTTATTTTTTGCAGGCGGGAGACGACGAGGTCTTCCTGCACAGAAACGAGGCCCGCGGACCTTTGGATGTGGGGGAAGAGGTCGAGGTGTTTTTGTACCACGACCATGAAAACCGCCTGGCAGCCACGATGGACCTGCCTTATGTGGGGTTGGGCGAGTACGGCTGGCTGGAAGTCGTGGATCTATCGGCTCGCATGGGCGTATTCTTGGACAACGGGACGAAGAAGGATCTGCTGTTGTTCCTCGATGACCTGCCCAAGCTGAGGGACGAGTGGCCCAGGCCGGGCGACCGCCTGCTGGTGACGCTCAAACGGGACAAGCTGGGACGGCTGCTTGCTCAGCTGGTGACCGAGGAGGAAGTGACGAAAATATCCGCCCCGGCGGATGAGCGGATGAAAAACAAAACGGTCGAAGGCACCGTGTACAAGGTCATCGCGGCAGGGGCCTTCCTCTTGACGGAAGACGAGCACATCCTCTTTATTCACCGCGACGAAATGACCGAACGGATGAGGCTGGGCCAGACTGTCCGCTGCCGGGTCAGCTACGTGCGAGAGGACGGCAGGCTGAACGGCTCGATGAAGGAGCGCAAGGAAGTCCAGTACGAGACCGACGCGGACAAGCTGCTGCGCTACCTGGTCAACCGCGACGGAGCCATGCCGTACACCGATCAGACGGAAGCAGACATCATCCGGGAAAAGTTTCAGATGAGCAAGTCCAGCTTCAAGCGGGCGCTAGGAAAGCTCATGAAGGAACGCAGGATCGAGCAGGTGGATGGCTGGACGAAGCTCATCCAACACGAAGAGGCGTAAGCAAAAAGAATCCCTCCCGTACGAGGTCCCGGTGGACAGCGTACAGGAGGGATTTTTGATTGGAGGAAGGAAACGTTATGCAGATGCTTGCAAGGCTCCTTTTTGTTTACGTGCCTTGTACAGGGACAAACCGAATACGAGTGCCAGCAAGACGATGCCAGCGATATCGCTTTCGATGCCAGGGATGACGGCGAGAATGCCGCCGGCGACTGCCAGGATGCGCTCCAGAGGGTTGAGCTTCGCCATCCAATAGCCGATCAAGCCTGCCCCTACCCCGATCATCCCCAGTGTGGACGTCAGCATGACCCAGATCGATTCAAAGAAAGTCGTATTGATCAGGAGCAACGCTGGTGAAACGACAAAGATGTACGGCGCCATGAACGCGGCGATCGATAATCGGGTCGACTCGATGCCCGTCCGGATCGGCTTTGATTTGGCGATACCGGCAGCGGCGAAGGCGGCCAGTGCGACCGGCGGCGTAATGTCCGCGACGATCCCGAAGTAGAACGTAAACATGTGAGCCGCGATCTCCGGCACGCCCAACTGGATCAAAGCCGGTGCCGCAATGGTAGACGTAATGATGTAGTTCGCCGTGGTAGGCGTACCCATCCCGAGGATCAGCGAAGCAATCATGGTAAAGAACAGTGTCAGGAAGAGCTGTCCGCCTGCCAGGTCAATCAGGCCGTTGGCGAGCTTCAGGCCGATCCCCGTCAAGGTGATGGTCCCGACGATGATTCCGGCGCAAGCGGTCGCGGCTACGACGCCGAGCGCCATTCTCGCACCAGAGGCCAGCGCTTCCAAAATGTCGGCGACAGACATGCGCGTCTCTTTGCGGAATGCGCCGACGACGATCGTGGCGACGATCCCGATAATCGCGGAGCGCTCTGCGGAAACGTTCATCATCAAAGCGGTGATGATGATAATAATCGGCAGCAGCAGGTACATTTTTTTCAAGACTTCTTTTTTGTCAGGCAGCTCTTCTTTGGTCAAGCCGCGCAGGCCGAGACGCTTCGCTTCGAAGTGCGTCATAATCCAGATCCCCACGAAGAACAGGATGGCCGGCAATGCCGCCGATTTCGCAATTTCCAGGTAAGGTACACCGATGAATTCAGCCATCAGGAAGGCGGCTGCGCCCATGACCGGAGGCATGATCTGTCCGCCGGTAGAGGAAGAGGCTTCGACCGCAGCTGCGAATTCGGAACGATAGCCCAGGCGTTTCATCATCGGGATGGTAAAGGCACCGGACGTCACCACGTTGGCGACGGAGCTTCCGCTGATGGTTCCCTGCAGGGCGCTCGAGAAGACCGCTACCTTTGCGGGTCCGCCGATGCGGCGCCCTGCGACTACCAGGGACAGGTCGTTAAAGTACTCGCCTACGCCGGTTTTCTCCAGGAAGGCGCCAAACAGGACGAACAAGAAAATGAAGGTAGAGGATACGGCCAGCGGCGTGCCGAGAATGCCCTCCAGCGTGTAGTAGCTGTGGCCGATGATCCTCTCGACATCGCTGCCGCGGTGCTCCAGAAAGCCTGGCATGTACGGACCGAAGTACGTGTACAGCAGGAACAGGGCTGCAATGGTGGTGATTGGGATGCCTACGACGCGGCGCGCTGCTTCCAGTACCAGCAGGATGGCGATGCCCCCTACCACCATGTCCAGGGTGGTGTAGTTACCCGTCCGCGTCACCAGCCCTTCATAATCGAAAACCCAATAAAGACAGACGCTTACGCCCAGCAAGGCGAGGATGATGTTGACGATGCCGACCTTGCCGTTGTTGCCTTTTTTGCTGCCGGCGTAAAGCAAGTAGACCAGCCCCAGGCCAAAAGCCAGGTGGATCGGGCGGTGAATTTGCGGCGGAAGGGTGAGGAACAGCGTGGCGCTCAATTGATAAACGGAAAACAGGACAAGCAGCCCGAAGGTAAGCCATTTCATGGGACCTTCGAATTGGCGGACAGCCGATTCCTTGTCGTACTGGGCAATCAGCTTATCCATCTCTTGCTGACTCATGGTTGATGCCGTGGTGGATGTTGTGCTCATCTAGTAGCCTCCTATCTCGCTCAAAATGGATCGCTTTTCAGCCTGGATGGTGATGGCTGCTCCCGGTTTGTCGATGGTGCCGAGAGGAATTTCCTTCCCGGAAAAGAGCAGCGTATGGTTAGCCCGTACCTGCCCGATGTACAGGTGGAGGGCGGGAAAGACGCGGTTCATGTGAAGGACGTGGAATGCCCCGTCCGAGATGACCAGCTCTTCGCCAGGGGCCAGCTCGTTTTCCATGCCGATACCGTAGTCATGGAAGGACATGTCCGTCAAAATGATCTGTCCGCCCTGGATGCGGTAGTGCTCTTCGACTAAAGAGCGATGAATGGAATGAGTCCAACGAATGCCGAAAGTGGTATGGTCATCGATGCGGCTGCTCCACATGAGCCTGTGGGACAGCGTGTCGCGAATGACCAGGGAGGGAAACAAGGGAATAGCGCAGAAGCCGACAATGGCCGCCAGAAGAATCAGTAAGGAGAAAAGGCGGAACGCGGTCCGCCCTTTCTGTGGTATTGCCGTCTTGCCGGAAAGCATGGGTTACCTACTTCACGCCTTTTTCATCGAAGTACTTTTTCGCACCCGGATGCACAGGCAGGCTCACGCCGGACAGCACGCTGTCCATTTTGATTTCTTTTGCCTTGGCGTGGCCGAGTTTGTCCGTGTTTTCAAAAATCGCTTTCGTCACTTTGTACACCAGGTCTTCGCTCAGGTCTGCGCGAATGACCAACATGGATTTCACGGATACGGTAGTGACTTCTTCAGGTACCGTTTGGTAGGTGTTCGCAGGAACCGTTGTTTTTACATAGAACGGATACTTGGCGATGATCGCATCGATCTTGTCCGCATCGATCGGGATGATTTTTACCCCGGTAGTTGCAGCCAGCTCTGTGATCGCAGCAGTTGGGGTTCCCGCTGTTTGGAAGGCGGCATCCAGCTGTCCGTCCTGAATCGCTTTCGACGAGTCAGCGAACGACAGGCGTTGCAGCTGCGTGTCTTCGAAGGTCAAGCCATACGCTTCCAAAATTTGCTTGGCGTTCATTTCGGTACCGCTGCCTGGCGCCCCGACGGAAACGCGCTTGCCTTTCAGATCGGCTACGCTCTTGATGTTGCTGTCTTTCGCCACCACGATCTGGATCGTCTCGTCGTAGAGAGCGCCCAAAGCCTGGAAGGATTCGATCTTGCCGTCCTGTTCGAACATGTTGGTGCCTTTGGACGCGTATTCAGCGATATCGTTTTGGGTGAAGGCAATATCCGCTTTCTTGTCGCGCAACAGACGGATGTTCTCTGCCGATGCGCCTGTCGCTTGGGCGGTAGCGGTAATACCGGCGTTTTTGGTGATTTGTTCGGCCATTCCGCCGCCGAGCGGGTAGTAGGTGCCGCCTGTACCGCCTGTGGCGATGATCAGTTGGGACGGGTCGTTGCTGCCGCCGCTGGCATTGCCGCCTTGGCCGCCTTGAGCGCTGCCGCCTCCGCCGCCACATGCCGTCACGAGCGACATGGTCAGCAGGAGGGTCAGAGAAAGGAGCAGACTGCGTTTTTTCATGGAAATTCCCCCTTATCTAAATATGTAATGGTTGCAGATAGCTGCCTACTCTGAATAACCAGAATAATCAGTAGCGTTTTCGGGAAGAAAGGCGCTATCTCATGGAAGTGTAAGCGCATACCTATAAAAAACTACAAAAAACTATAAAAGAATATAGTAAAATAGATGTCGAAACCTGTATGGGAAAATTTTGCTCCCCTGGGGCAGGAGGATTGTGAGCCACTACCGATGAGAGAGAACTTCTACATTCTATTAGTCATGCTGCTCACCGTCCCGATCGCGGGCGAACTCAAGTTTCATCCCTTCCAGGACGATTTTCGCATCAGTTTTGGGACGACGGCTTTTTTCTTTTTGCTTCTGTGGCTGAGGCCCTCCTTTATAGCGGGGCTTTTGACGGGGGCGACCGTCGTGCTGTTTCGCATCTTGCTGGACTGGATGTCGCTGGACGCCTTCGATTTTGTCCGTTCGTTTCACTCGCACTTGCCCGCCTTCTTCTTTTACGCCACGTTTGCCGGATTGTTTTCCCTCTTTCGGGTCAACCGGTTTCACCATTTGCCGCTTTGGGTAGGTCTACTCGGGACCGCCGCCGAGATCGGAGCCAACCTGGTCGAGCTCTCGTTTCGCTCGTCTTCGTGGGGAAGTGTGCTGCATCTCTCCGTCATCGGGCCGATCGCAGCCATCGCGCTGATTCGCAGCTTTTTTGTCCTCAGCTTTTTCAACATCATTCAACTGCGCCAGGCCAAATGGATGGAGAGTCAGCAGCGAAACCGCAACGAGCGCATCCTGATGCTGATTTCCAATCTGTACGAGGAATCGGTCCACCTGAAAAAGACGCTGCAGCAGGTCGAGGACATCACCCGGGATTGCTACGATCTCTACCGGAAAATAAAAGAACAGGTGCCGGACGGCTGGGGGGACGGCTTCTCCAAGCAGGCGTTGTCGATCGCCGGTCAGGTGCACGAGGTGAAAAAGGACAACCAGCGCATTTACGCAGGGCTCTCCAAGCTCATCTCCGATCAGAACGAACGTGACTATATGGCCATGGGCGAGCTGATTGCCGTGACCGTTCGCGCTCATGAAAAGTACGCCAGACTGCTGGGCAAGACCATCCGTTTCGAGGCGGAGGTGGCTGCTCCGTATTTGGCTTGCCACATTTACACGACCTTGTCGCTGCTCAACAACCTCGTGGCCAATGCTGTCGAAGCGATCCAGGACAAAGGAACGGTGTCGATTCGAGCATCCTTGTCGGAATCGCGGCAATGGATTCAATTTTCTGTGTCCGATGACGGACCGGGGATTCAGGTGAAGGATAGGGAGCTGCTATTCATGCCCGGCTTCACCACCAAGTACGATGTTTCGGGCAAACCGTCTACAGGCATCGGCCTCTGTTATGTAAAGGAAGTCATCGACAACCTGCAAGGACACATCGACATTTCGGACGAGCGGGAAGGGCGTGGCACCTGCTTTCTCCTGCGGCTGCCGATTGCCAGTCTTGTTCAGAAAGGGTGAAAACATGCGTTACTTCATTACCGATGACGATCCGGCCGTCCGCTCGATGCTGGCGCACATCATCGAGGACGCCGACCTGGGGGAAGTGTGCGGGGAGGCGGAGGATGGCTCCCAAATCGACCGGGACTTTCTGGAGTGGAAGCGGGCGGACATTCTCCTGATTGACCTCCTGATGCCAAACCGCGATGGGATCGAGACGGTGCGCCAGCTGCAGGATTACAGCGGGAAGATCGTGATGATCTCGCAGATCGAGTCCAAAGAGATGATCGCAGAAGCGTATTCGCTCGGCATCGAATACTACATCACCAAGCCGGTCAATCGGCTCGAGGTGATCAGCGTGTTGCAAAAAGTGCGGGAGCGAATTTTGCTGCAGCAGTCGATCGAAGGCATCCAAAGATCGCTCAGCGTCCTTTCCGGCCATGCCGCTGCGCCTAAAAAGGAACCGGTTTACAAGGAGCAAAGCATCGGGAGCTCGGCGCGTTTTTTGCTTACCGAACTGGGGGTGATCAGCGAAGCCGGCAGCAGAGATCTGCTCGATATGATGGAATATTTGCACCGTTGGGAAAAAGGAAAGGCTCCGGAGGATTCGTTTCCTTCGCTTAAGGAGATCTTTCAGCGAGTGGCCGCAAGCAAGCTGGGGACGGAGAACGCGGCCCTGGTGCAAAAAGAGGTAAAGGCTGCGGAGCAGAGGGTCAGGCGTGCCATTTACCAGGCGTTGACCCATTTGGCCTCCCTCGGGCTGACGGACTACTCGAACCCCAAATTCGAGACGTACGCCGCGACCTTCTTTGATTTTACCGAGGTCCGCAAGCGCATGCGCGAGCTGGAATCGCAGCAGGAGTCGGCTCTCTCGAATGCCAAGATCAACACGAAAAAATTCATGTTCGTCCTCTATATGGAGTCCAAGCGCAGACTCGGGTAAACCAATTGCTCTTTTGGTGCACAGCAGCAAATGTGGTAAGATATCACTATTGTTGTGTTGGGAGGGAAACAAGTGAGCGAACTGCGTAATCCATGGCAGCTACTATACCGAGTCTATCGCCATGTGCTACCTGTGCTGGAGCGGGAGTTTGCGGCTTGGTACCAGAGGGCGCAGGCCATTCCCAATCCCGAGTTGCGGAAACAGGCGCTGGATAGTATGAATACAAAGAAATTTCATTGCCAGGGCGGATCGGTGTACGCCGCCCAGGTCGTTCCGTTCGTGGAGACCGTCGTCCCTCTGATTGTGGCTTACCAGACGATCAGCGATTATTTGGACAACCTCTGCGACCGCAGTACCTCCCTGGATCCCGAAGACTTTCGGCAGCTGCACGTATCGATGCAGGATGCTCTGACCCCAGGAGCCCCGCTGCGGGACTACTATCAGTATCGAGAAGACAAGGATGACGGCGGCTACCTGGCTGCCTTGGTGGAGACCTGCCAGAAGCATGCGGCCCGGTTGCCGGGATACGCCAAGATTCAGGCGAAGGTCGTGGAGTTCTCCTGCCTGTACAGCGACCTCCAGGTGTACAAGCACATCGCCCCGCAATTGCGGGAGGGAGAGCTCTTGAGATGGTGGGGCAAATACCAGGAGCGGTACGACGAGCTGTACTGGCAGGAATTTGCGGCGGTGACAGGCTCGACGATCGGCATTTTTGCTCTGTTTTGCCTGGCAACGCAGCCGGATGTTCCGGATGAGCAGATTCGCCGGGTGAGCGAGGCGTATTTCCCTTGGATGTGCGGATTACATATCTTGCTCGACTATTTGATCGATCTGGAGGAAGACAGGCTGGGCGGGGATTTGAACTTCGTCAGCTACTATGAATCGGAGCGGGACGCGACGGAGCGGCTGCAATACTTCATGAAACAAGCAAAGGCAAGCGTCAGACGCTTGCCAAATCCTTCATTTCACCGTATGATCGTGGACGGGCTCATTGCATTCTACCTCGCGGATCGCAAGGTAAACCGTAGTCAGCCACGTATTTACACCATTGCAAAGCAGTTGTTAAAACAGGCGAAAGGCTTGCCGTCGATCCTGTTTTACGTGAATAGTTTGCTTGTGAGAAGGTAACGGAGAAGGGGTCAGCGCAAATGCTTGCGCTTGTACGAAAAGCCATATCCCATCAAAGAGAAGGCAACGATGATACAGCCAAGGATACCGAGGGGACTTTTCTCCCCGATGGCAATGCCCACTCCGATGAGACAGGCGGTTACGCAAATTGCCAGAGCTAATGTTACCATTTGATAACGATTCATCGGACTGTAACCTCCTATCTGTCAATGTTCCCATTATACCTTATTTTCCGCGAAATACATCCAGGTAAAGAATTTGCAAACCCGGTAAAATATTGTGCGAAGTGGTGGAGACCGCAGATGGAAAGCATTTTACAAATTAAAAGAGGCAATCGGATCTTGGAAGGAAACGTGACGTACGAGGAAGGGGATTTGATCGAGGCCGTCTTTCCCTGTCAGGTGGATGTGACGGTGGGCGATCAGCTCCCTTGCTTGCTGGCCACGGACTACGATACGATCAGCAATTTTGAAGCGGTAGTCGTAGCCAAGGAAAGCAATCGTCTCTTCCTGTTCCATTCGCCCACGATTGTCGAGTTTCGCGAGCAACGGCGCCGTTATCCGCGGTTTGACATGGATGTAAAAGGATGGATTCAGTATCCCACGCAAGAGCCGGACTCGCTTTTTTCCGTGTACAGCCAGATGGTTGATCTGGTCAATTTGAGTCTGGGAGGACTGGCGTTTCGCTCTGACAAGCCCGTCCCCGAGGAGCAGCCCATCCATTTTTCAGTCGAGTTGTACGGGCGCAACAGGCCGGATGGCGTGATCAAGACGGAGCTCAAGGTCATCCACGAGAGGACACAGGGCTCGCATTATTTGTTCGGATGTACGATTCAGGCGATCAACGCCAGACACTTCCACAACCTGCGCAAATACCTCTTGCAGCGGCAAATCGAGGAGCGCAGAAAAGTCAAAGTATAAAGAGACACATCCTGAGGAATTGGTTCGATGAGGGCCAATTTTTTTGTTTGCCAAAAACGCGAAAGGGTATAGCCAAAGTCACGCCAGGAAAATGCTGCCGGAGTCGCACCGGCAAAGCAGCAAGAAAGGAAGCCGTCCGACGGGCAGGAACGTGCGTCGCGACGCTTACTTGATTGGAAATGTTCTGTGATAATAAAATGGAAGCAACATGCAGCGTATCGTTAGAGTAATTAATCAGATCAAAAACAATTATGCTGCCCCTCTTCATATCGAAGAGTTAGCGCATTCCATTCATATGAGCCCTGCGTCGCTATTCCGCCATTTCAAAGCAGTGGCCGCAATGAGTCCT
The DNA here is from genome assembly GCF_031583145.1 of Brevibacillus brevis. Lineage (NCBI taxonomy): Bacteria > Bacillati > Bacillota > Bacilli > Caryophanales > Paenibacillaceae > Brevibacillus > Brevibacillus brevis. Next base: position 1,065,359 of record NZ_CP134050.1, read on the forward strand.
CTACAATATCAAAAGAAGATCCGGCTTCTGGAGGCAAGGCGTCTTTTATTATCAGAAACGATAGATGCAGCTGAAGCAGGATTTAGAGTTGGCTATGAGAGCCCGTCTCAGTTCAGTCGTGAATATAGAAGAATGTTTGGATTGCCTCCCGTCAGCGATATCAAACAATTACAGAGTTCCCTGCAAAAGTGAAAAAAATGAATCATACTTCACATACACCGATACCCTTCGCAATCACAGAATTCTGATAAACAACAAAGATCTGTTCATTCGCTATTACACTAACCACAGATATCAATGGGAACGCAAAAAGATGACTCCTGTGCAGACAGGAATCATCTTTTGTCAGCAGCCTAAACTTCAAGTCCCTTAATATAGGCTCTGTTAAACATACTTGTTGCGGGAGCGGCCAGGACTTTATCCGGCCTGCCTCGAAACGCCGTGTTCTTTGGCCCTCCGCGCTCCCCAGATAGCCCGTTGGAACAGCAGGGCAAAGGCGCCGATCGCCGCGATGGCGAAACCTACCGCCAGGAAGGCGGGGCTGGGACTCCATGCTGTCATCAGCCAGCCGCCCAGGAGCGGGGCCATGATAAACGTCGCGCTGGTCAGCGAGTCGATAATCCCGCGGACTCTCCCGAGTGCTTCCGGCGGGGTTTCCTTTTGCACGAGGTAATTGCTGCCGACCGTCGTCAGCCCGGTGCCGACCCCGCCGAACAAAGCGGCGACAAGCAGCCAATACCGGCTTTCCGCCGGCTCATACAGGGCGATCCACGCAAAGCAGACGCCGATCAGGAAGACGCCGCTGCCCAGTATCCAGCCGTACGAGCGCAGCTCGCGGAGACGGTGCAGCCACGTGATGGTGCACAAGGCGCCGAAGCCGATAACGCTGACCGTATAGCCGACCATTTCCGGATGGCGGGGGAGTTTTTCCCGAAAGATAACCGGCAACTGCGCGTCCGCCAGCTGGATCGCCATCATGGCGCACAGGGAAAAGATTGTACTGAGCAAAAGGATCCGGTTTTGCAAAAAGACTGCCCAGCCTTCCCGCCACGATTCATGAAGCGGGACGGCTTTTTGGCGGAGGCGTGCAGAAGCCTGGGCAGTCCGCCTGTCGGCATGCCGAATCGTCAGGAGCAGGACAGCGGAAAGCAAGAAGCTGCCGGCATTGATCATGAGGCAGACGGCAGGTGCATAAAACGCCGCGACGATGCCGCCGACCAAGGGGCCGATCAGCTTGCCCGCCTGCATGACGGCCCCGTTCAGGGAGGTCGCCTGCATGAGCTGCAGCTCTGGTACGACCTGCCGCGTCAACGTCTGCTGGGCAGGATCGTTGAACACCGAGGCGCATGAACGCAAGGCGATGACCAGCAAAAACGAGGCAGGATCGGGCATGGCAAGCAGAAGCAGGGTGGAGCCTGCCTGTACGACATCCATGACGATCATCAGCCTGACCTTGTCTACGCGGTCGGCCAGCACTCCCGCGACCTGCCCCAGGACGATCCCGGGCGCAGCGTAAGCGATCGGCAAAAGCGCCATCGTCATCGGATCAGCCTGCCAGACGAAGCCGAGCAAGATCGACACCGCAATAAAATCGAACCAGTCGCCGAGCGTAGACAGTCCGTAGGCAAAGAACAATATGCGAAAGGTTTTGTTTTCCCTGAGCATTTTGAATCCCTCCGTCGAAAGTTTCTCCTTCGATGATAAGAGGGATTTGTCAGAGGAATATCAAACGGCTCTTGCGACGAGGGAGAGGATCGATCTCTCGAGTTCCCCCAGCCGGTACTCGGCTTTCAGCTCTGACCACAGCTTATCGTATTTTCGCCGCCATTCTTCATCGCAGGCGAAGGTACGCAGGAAAAACTGGATGGTATGGATTCCGTAGATCAAATGAGGAACGAATTTCGTCGCACGAACGACTTCGATCCCTTCGTCAACCAGCTGCCGCGCCCTCGTGCGCTCTCCCCGCCGGTACAGGCAGATCCCCCGGTAGATGGTGAAGCTGCCCAGTTCACGCTGCATCGGGACCATTTGCAGCTTCTCGGCAGAAAGCCGGAGCAGCTCTTCCGCCTCGTCCAGCCGATCGGACAGGAGCGCGAGCAGAGCCTGTTGGGCTTGCAGGAAGAGGGTAAAGCTGTCGGAGCGGAGGTTCTCCACAATCGGTCGGGCCTTCGCCAACTGCGCTTCGGCTTCCTCGTGCAAACCGGCCATCGCGTACAATCCCACCGCAACGATTTGCATCTCATCGTGAAACAGAGAAGGCATCTGCGCAAAAAGAGGCTCGATCCGTTTAAACAAGCCGAGTGCCTGCAAGGGATCGGTCACCGCCATGTAGTATATATGGAACAGATAAAACAGCTTCTCCGGCATCGGGACGGACGAATTCTCCACAAACCAGGCAAAATTGCCGCGAATAAAATGCAGGTACTTGTCGTAATAAGGATCCAGGGAAAACCCGAGCACGTCCTGATTGGCGGCCAGCGTCTGCATGGCAGCGCCCATCCCCATGCCGTGATACGTCTCCAGCAGTCTGCGGAGGTGGTCAGAGAAGTCGCGATTGAGGTCTGACGGCTTGGGCGGCTGATACTGCTTCCACGTCAGCCGGTACCCCACTCCGCGCACGGTATCGATGGTAAACAGATGCGACCATTTGTGCAGCTTGCGGCGCAGCCGGTAGATGTGGTCGTCGACGGTCCGGTCTGTCGGGTCCTCGAGCGGCCACACCCGGTCCAGCAGTTCTTCCCGGGAAAACGTCCGGTTTCTCCAGGTGAACAAATAGTGGAGCAAGGCGTATTCCTTCGGCAACAAAGTAACGGTCTCATCGGCGTAATGGACCTGAAACGACTCGTCGGACCATGAGATCATCCCCATTTGAATGACTCCTCACGCAAATCGTATTTTTTCATCTTGTTGTACAACGTTCCGCGCGAGATGCCGAGCAGCTCGGCCGCCGCCTTTTTGTTGCCGTACGTGCGTGCCAGTGCGGCTGCGATGCGCTCTCGCTCCGATGCTGCCGGAGCAGGCGCGGGGAAGAAGGGCGCTCCCGCCTGCGGCCCAGAGGCATGGCTGGCGGACGGTGGCGCTGCTTGCAGTGGAAAGGCGGCCGATGGAAAGCCTCTGCCCGACTCTGCCGCGTGCTGCGAGCGGATGGCCGACGGAAGATGCTCCGGCTGAATCGCGCCGTTTTCCTGCAGGATGGACAATCGCTCGATGACGTTGCGCAGCTGGCGAATGTTGCCCGGCCAGCTGTAATCGAACAGCGCCTGCATGACCTCGGGAGCGATCCGGGGAACGGGCTGCTCATGGATCACGGAGTACTCCTGAATGAATATTTGCACGAGCTCCGGAAGGTCCTCCCGCCGTTCACGCAGCGGCGGAATTTCCAGGGAAAAGACGTTGAGCCGGTAGTAGAGATCTTCACGAAATCTTCCGTCTGCCACCATCTGCTCCAGCTGGCGGTTCGTGGCAGCGACGATCCGCGTGTTGACGGTGATCGGTTCCGTTCCGCCCACGCGGTAAAATTGCTTCTCCTGCAGAGCGCGCAGCAGCTTGACCTGCAGCTCCAGGGGAAGCTCCCCGATTTCATCGAGAAACAAGGTGCCGCCGTGCGCCAGCTCCAGCTTTCCGGGCTTTCCTTTCTTCTCGGCGCCGGTGAAGGCCCCTCCCTGGTAGCCGAACAGCTCGCTCTCAAACAAGGCCGCCGGGATGGCTCCGCAGTTGATGGCGATAAATGGCTTTTCCCGTCGCCGGCTCGCCTGATGGATCGCCTTGGCAAACAGCTCCTTGCCTACGCCGCTCTCCCCGTAGATCAGCACGGTCGCGTCGGTCTGTGCCACTTTTTGCGCGGACGAGATGGCCGACTGGATGGAGGCCGAATGCCCCTTGATCGCGTAGAACGGATCGTCCGCAGCCTGGAAGCGGCTCATTTCCTGCTGCAGCGTGTGCAGATGGGCGGTCGTGTGGGCCAGCTCCTCATTGAGTCTGACGAGCTCGGTGATGTCCTGCTCGATGGAAATCGCCCCGATGATATCGCCCTCGAGCAGAATCGGAGCGGCATTGATCAGCACGTGGCTGTCCGGTCGGGGAATGTGGTATACGCGATGGACGGACGTCCCTTGGCGCAGAGCGTCCAGCAGGCGGATCGATTCGCTGGCGAAGTGCTCGTCCAGCGCAGTCCCGAGCACCCCGGCACGATCGATCTCGTAGATCTTTTCCGCCGCCCGGTTCCAGTACTGGACGACATTGCGCGAGTCGACGATCGTCACGGCTTCGCTCATCGTATCCATCAGGGTCCCCAGCAGAACCGACTGGTTTTGCGTCAGGGCGAGAAACGCAGCAAGAAGCTGGCCGGGCGTGATGATGCCTGTCGGAGTGCCATCGTCGTCGACAGTCACGAGGGCGGGGATCTCCGCATCGTTCGCCGCAAGGGCCAGTTGCTTGCTGATCTCATCCAGTGTCGTGCGCTGATTCACTGCAATGGCCCTCACGCTCTGCGCCCCGTTTTGCCACACACCTTCCGTTTCGCCCGCGCGTATTGTGATAGCGTCAGGATTGACCGGAGCGGCCAGCGAGGACACTTCCCCCCCGAGAGAAAATAGCGGTTTCAAACAATCACTCCCCATCCAAACGAATTGTAGGACTCATCCCTGTCTGATCTTCAGTAGTTTCTAGTCAAAAGTGTACAAGAATAGACACAAGCTGTACATATGTGTTTAATCTCTTTTGCTGTTTTGGGCCCGCTTTCGAGAATGAACAGGCAACTTTCTGATACGAATGAGAAATGTCCAGTTTCTTTTGGAGAAAAATTATTTTGGCACGGATTGTGCTAGAAGAAGGGAGCAGAGTACGTTGAGGAGGAGACAGTCAACGATGGAACAAGCGATGAAGGATTTCTTTTTATTCTTATCCAAAAACAAAACGCTGAACGCGGCCGCGAAAAAATGGGGATTGCGCTTTGGAGCGAGCCGTTTCGTATCGGGAGAAACCATTGCGGAGGCGATCAAGGCCGTCCGCGAGTTGAATCAGAAGGGCCTGGTCTGCACGCTGGACCATTTGGGCGAGTTCGTCTTCAGCGTAGAGGAAGCGAACGAATCGGCCGACTATTGCATCAAGACGCTGGAGGCGATCCACCAATCCGGCGTAGACTGCAACCTGTCGCTGAAAATGACTTCGCTCGGTCTCGACATCAGCCGCGATCTGTGCATGAGCAATATGCGGCGCATTCTGGATGCAGCAAAGAAAAACGGCAATATCTTCGTGCGGATCGACATGGAGGACTACGCGCACAATCACGTCACCATGGAGATTTTAAACGAGCTTTTGGAAGAGTACCAGAACGTCGGTACCGTAATTCAGGCGTACCTGTACAAGGCGTCCGATGACATCGAAAGCCTCAAGGACAAAAAGGTCAACTTCCGCCTCGTAAAGGGAGCGTACAAGGAGTCTCCGGAAGTCGCTTACCCGAACAAGCCGGACGTAGACGAAAACTACAAAAAAATCATCAAGCAGCACTTGCTCAATGGCGGATACGCGGCGGTCGCCACTCATGACGACGCCATCATCGAATACGTCAAAAAGCTGGCCGTCGAACACAATATCCCGCGCACCCAGTTCGAGTTCCAGATGCTGTTCGGCATCCGCACCCAGTCCCAGATCGATCTGGCTCGCGAAGGCTATAAAATGCGCGTCTACGTGCCTTACGGGAACGATTGGTACGGCTACTTCATGCGTCGCCTGGCCGAGAGCCCGGCCAATGTGAAATTTGTGCTGAAAGGCATGTTCACCAAGTAAAAAGGCAAGATTGCAAACACCTTCGGATGAGATTCGGGGGTGTTTTGTGTTACGATGGGAAAAAATCGAGGAAGGTGCGATGCTCTTGCATTCGACTGTCATTTCTCTCGTCCCCCCCTATTCGTTTGAACGGCTGCTGCGCCGTTTGGAGACCCACCCTGATCCTCAGCTGTTCGTTGATACAGAAGCGAGCACGCTGCGGCGCGCATTTCGCGTCGGGACTCGCCCCGTACTCGCGAGTCTGCAGTTTGCCGGATCGACGGAGGAGCCCGTAATTCGACTGAATACAGAGGCGACACTTTCGCCCGCGGAGCAGCAGCTTCTGGAGAAAACCGTCCGGCACATGTTCAGCGCCGATCAGGATCTGACGCCCGTTTATGAGCATATGCGCCAAAGCCCGGAGATGGCGGTGCTGACGGAGCGGTTCCGCGGGCTGCGCTTTTTTCTGGATTCCGACCTGTTTCAATCGATGGTCAAGACCATCATCGGCCAGCAAATCAACCTGGCGTTTGCCGCTTCGCTTACTCAGCGCCTGCTGGAGCTCGCGGGCGATATGATGGAAGACACGGATGGCCGCACCTTTATGGCGTTCCCCACGGAGGAAGCCGTCGCCAGGCTGGAGCCGGACGATTTGCGACCGCTGCAATTCAGCCAGCGCAAAGCGGAATACATCATCGACTACGCGCGTGCCATCGTCAACGGCACGATCGATCTGGACCGGCTGTGGCAGATGGAGGACGAAGAGATCGTCGCGTATTTGACGTCGCTCAGAGGGATCGGCAGATGGACCGTCGAGTGCCTCATGATGTTCGGCATGGGCCGTCCGGATCTGCTTCCGGCAGCAGACATCGGTCTGCGAAACGGACTGCAGCTGGTCTTCGGCCTCGCGGACAAGCCGGACGAAAAGGAGATTCGTCGTATCGGCGCTGCGTGGACGCCGTGGCGAAGCTTGTATTCGCTGTACATTTGGGAAGCGGTGGGAGCTGTCAGAAGAAAAGAGGTATGGGAGTAGTGCTTGGCGTTTCCTGAACCACCACTCGATCGTTTAGAAAAAAAAGAAAGTTGTTGTTTGAGGGGAGATTCGTCTATAATAAATAAAAATTTATGATTATTAAAAACATGAAAGGAATCAACATGAGAGAATTATCAACGAGAGAAACCATTACTGTCGGACTCATGCTGTTTGCGCTGTTCTTCGGAGCGGGCAATATGATTTTTCCACCGGCTTTGGGACAAGCCGCGGGCACTGATGTGTGGACCGCGATGCTCGGTTTTATTATAACGGGAGTGGGCTTGCCGCTGATGGGAGTCATTGCGGTAGGACTCGGCGGAGGAAACTTGCAGACGCTGGCGGGGAGAGTACACCCTGTTTTCGCTGGAATTTTCACATTTATCGTATATTTGGCCATCGGGCCTTTCATGGCAATCCCACGGACCGGCACTGTTACCTTTGAAATGGGCGTCGCGCCGTTTTTGCCAGAGTCGGCAAAGGGTAGCTGGTTGCCGCTGTTCCTTACGACCATTGTCTATTTTGCGCTCACCTACTGGCTTTGCCTGAATCCGTCCAAGCTGGTCGATCGGATCGGGAAGGTTTTGACTCCGGCGCTGCTGATCATCATCGGGGTGATGTTCGTCGGCACCTTGCTGAACCCGATCGGCGACATGGGGCAGCCGACGGGAGCCTATCAATCAACTCCGTTCATCAAGGGCTTCCTGGAAGGGTATTTGACGCTCGACGCGCTGGCGGCGATGGTATTCGGAATCGTCGTGACCGCTTCGGTGCAGGCGGTAGGAGTGACGGACCGCAAGAAAATCACGATCTCGACAATCAAGGCGGCAGTGATCGCGGCTGCGGGTCTGGGGCTTGTGTACCTCGCTCTCAGCTATATGGGAGCGACCAGCATCTCCCTGGGGCAGTCCGAGAACGGGGGGCAGATCTTGAACGGAGTCGTCCAGCATTTGTTCGGGCCACTCGGGTCCATGCTGCTCGGCTTGGCCGTGACGCTGGCGTGCCTGACGACGTCGGTCGGCCTGGTAACCGCATGCGGCCGTTTCTTCTCGGATCTTTTCCCAGCCATTTCATACCGGACGATGGCGGCCATTCTCAGCGTGTTCAGTGCGGCTGTGGCAAACGTCGGGCTGACCCAGCTGATCGCGTTTTCCGTACCGGTGCTGATGGCGATTTATCCGATCGCGATCGTGCTGATGCTGCTGTCGTTTTTCCACAAGCTGTTCAAAGGGTACTCCTCGGTATACATCGGGGCGATCGTCGTGACTGCCGCGATCAGCCTGGTAGACGGAGCGTCGATGATGGGACTGCCGGTTTCGGCCATCACGGATGTATACGGGCATCTGCCGTTGTATAAGGAAGGAATCGGTTGGCTCCTGCCTTCCATCGCAGGGGCGCTGCTCGGATTTTTGTGGGGAAGCCTGCGGCCCAAGCGCCAAGGGAACCAAGAAACCTATCGCGAGAAGCCGAGCAATACGTAAAAATAGAATGAAACAGGTAAAAGTCGGGGAGTGTTCCCCGGCTTTTTCTTTTAGAGGCAGAAGCTACGTCCGGTTTCCACGCATGCTTTCATCCAACGGTTCTCCATGGAAAAGAAGCTGATGATGGAGGGAATGCACGGGCCGCCTTCCTTTTAGTTCCAGCTAGCTAGGACTTCCATCCGTCCACAATCACACGCATCTGTGGTACCATAGGAAAAAGCCTGTGTTCTGGACGGCAACATGCAGAGGAAACGGCCTGCAATGACTCTGGCAGCAGGAGGTTCCTGGATCAGAACGGATTGGCCGCGTCGCCATCCGCTGATTTGCGCATGTGTTTTTTTATACAGATAGGAATTTACAAATTCCTATCCAGTATGAGGGCAACCGCGGCTCTGCCAAAAGGCATGGCGTAGCCGGGTTCTCTAATTCGCTTACGGATGTGGCGATCAGCCAAGCTTTTCGAAAAAGGAGGTTGTCGGCTTTGGCACCTACAAAGGTTTTGGTAGCAGATGACGATCCGAATGTACGCGAAATTATTCGCCTGTATTTTTCCAAGCAGCAAATCGACCTGGTCGTCGCGAGCGACGGTCAAGAGGCTATAGACATGATGGAAAAGGAAACGCCGGACATGGTGATCCTCGATGTGATGATGCCGCAAATGGATGGCTTCGAGGCTTGTCGGGAAATCCGCAAGAAGTGGGATACGCCCATCATCATGCTGACGGCGAAAGATGAAGAAATAGACCGCGTGCTCGGGCTGGAGCTCGGCGCGGATGACTACGTGACCAAGCCGTTCAGTCCACGCGAGCTGGTGGCGCGGATTCGGGCCATCCTCCGGCGCATGCAGCCGAAAGGAAAGGCTCCGGAAGAAGTGTCCAAACCGCTCGACTTTGACCAGCTGACCATCGATGTGGACAAACGCGAAGTAGTGGCGGCAGGGGAGAAGATCAGCTTCCGGCCCAAGGAGTTTGACCTCCTGGTGCAGCTGGCCAAGTCGCCGGGCAGCGTGTTCTCGCGGGAGCAGCTGCTGGAACAGGTATGGGGTTTTGACTATTTCGGCGACGTGCGCACCGTCGATGTGCACATCAAAAAGATCCGGCAGCGGCTGGAGAAGCTGCCGTACGACTGCATTCATACGGTATGGGGGATCGGCTACAAGTTTGGGGTGGAAAACTGATGCTGGGGACGTCGAAAAGCATCTTCCGCCGCCTGCTGTTCAGCTTTCTGGCCACCGTACTGCTCGGGCTGGGCATCTCCGGCCTGCTCATCGCCTTTTTTGCACGGGAGTACATTTACGATTCCAAGGAAGAAGAAATGCTCAGGATGGCCAAAAAAGTGAACGTCGCCATCCACGACAGCAATAAGGTCAATAAGGCGCTGCTCGACAAGCTGGCGATGCTGGACGAAGCGTTCGATACGCGGATCTGGCTGTTCAACGAGCAGGGCAAAATCGTGGCGACCTCGATGAAGGACGAAGTGTTTACCGGCAAGTCGGTAGCGGTCTCGATTGCGGACAACGTGCTGAAAGGCAAAAACGCCGTCACCGAGCTGCAGATCGAAGGATTGGAAGACCCGATGCTGTCCGTCTCCGTGCCGTGGGGAGAGGGCGAGAAGGTGTACGGCGGTATCATTTTGCATGCCCCTATCGAAGGGATCGAGCGCACATTTGCACAGATGCGCGAGACGATTCTCTGGGCGACGCTGTTTGGTGTGCTCCTTTCCACGGCGATGGTCTCCTATTTGTCCTGGTCGATCTCCAGGCCGCTCCGGACCATCGAGCGAACGGCGGCGGAGATCGGGCGGGGCAACTACACCGAGCGCGTCCGCGTCGATACCTCGGATGAGATCAGCGATTTGGCGCAGACGATCAACACGATGGCGGAAAAGCTCGAGAAGGTCGAGCAGGAGCGGTACCATCTGGAGCAGGTGCGAAGCGATTTCCTCGCCAATGTCTCGCATGAGCTGCGCACGCCCTTGACGGCCATGCAAGGCTTTCTGGAGGCCCTCCAGGACGGCTTGGTCGAGGACGAGGAGGCGCGGCAAAAGTATTATGCCGTGATGTACACGGAGACGATGCAGGTCAATCGCCTGGTCGACGATTTGATGGACCTGATGAAGCTGGAAAACAACGAAGTCAACTTGGCGAAGTTTCCGGTGGACGTGGCGGACGTGATGAACAAAGTCGCGTTCTCATTCCGCGCGGAGGCCGAGGAAAAAGGGCTGACGATCAAGGTCGAGACGGAAGACGGCCTTCCGAAAATTTATGCGGACCGCGATCGGGTGGCCCAAATTTTGAAAAATTTCGTAAAAAATGCCGTGAAGTTTACCGAGCATGGAGAAATTCGCTTGACGGCCGCAGCGGAGGAGCCGTACGTGCGGATTCAGGTGAGCGATACGGGCATCGGCATTTCCCAGGACGACTTGAATCGCATCTGGGAGCGGTTTTTCAAAGTAGACCGGGGACGTTCCAAAAACAACAAGGGGACTGGCCTGGGGCTGGCCATCGTCAAAGAGCTGGTAGAGCTGCACGATGGAAAGTGGAGCGTCGAGAGCGAGCTGGGCCAGGGAAGCACATTTACCGTCTGGCTGCCCACTGTTGGCGCGTACCGGCAATCCGGTTAGGCTGGGATGGTCATACTTTTTTCATACTTTGCTCATGGTTTTTTCCCATTTCCCTCACAGAATGGTTATCTTTGACCGTTACCATGTAGTTGTGACCGAAGAGAGAGTCACAAAGCACTCGGAAAGAAAGGGGAATGAACATGAAGAAGAGATGGGTTTCCATCGCAGCTGTCGCCTTGCTCTTGTCCGGCAGTCTGGTCGCTTGCTCCAGCAATACGGGCAGCACTCCAGAGCCGGCAACACAACAAGACGGAGGCAGCGCAACCACACCGGAGAGCTCCACCAACACCAATAGCCAATCGACCGACAGTTCGGTTTCCAAAGATCAATCTTCACCTGATGCTGCTACAGGCAGCTCCGACTCGACAGGCGGCTCTGACGCGACCTCGGGTTCGTCTGACAGCTCCAGCTCCTCGTCGACTGGATCTTCCACATCCAGTGACAGCGGAAGCAGTACGGACAGCAATGCCAAAGCTGGCTCGTCTGATTCCACGGGAGCTTCCAGTGCAGACAGCGGCAGCACTTCCAGCCAGTCTGGCACGACTGATACGACCAAGCAGTAACCGTGAAGGAACGACAAGCAGCCAACTTGTTCGTTTGAATCCTCTACTTCCCTCCCCGGGTTTACCATATAAGGCGGCTGATGCCGCCTCTTTTTGTGCACACAGAAATCTACTCCCTGTACAGCAGCGCCTGGGCGATTCCGATAAAATATTCCGATTCGCGGCGGATGTGGTTCAAAACCGTAATGGCCGTCGGATTATGCTTCAATGCTTCACTTTCGGTCCCCAACTGATTCAGCAGCACAATAAATTGCTCGCTTTCCTCCAAGGCAAACTGCACGAGCTTCAGCACGTCCTTGTAGAACTCCGGCCGAAGATACTCTCCGCCTCGTACGGCTGTTTCGATATATTGGACAAACGTGGCTTGCGTGCGCGACAAAGCCTGTTCCCATTCTTTCAACGCCTGCACAAACGGGGGCTCAAGATTGGGAACGAGCGCCCGGATCACCTCCGTATGCTCTGCCTCCTGATGCTTCCAAAACTCGCCTTCGTCCAAAATCCGCAGCGGCATTTGTTCACCGTAATAAAATCGCATGCCTATTCCCCTTTGCACGAAATTCGATTTTCACGGTAGCCTATGCACAGGTGCCCAGGGAGGTTACGCAAAACAAAACAGACCGCGCCAGCTCCGTTTGGCACAGTCTGTTTTTTTGCACGATGTCATTGCCTACCGATGCGTTTCTACGGGTTGGCTGCTTTCAAGCTTTCCTCGCGAATCAGCTCAAGCAGCTCCCGCTTCAAGGCCAGGAATTCTGCGCTGTCCTTGTTGTGGTAATCCCGTGGACGAGGCAGCGGCACCTTGATGTTCTTCTTGAGGCGTCCCGGCCTTGCCGTCATGACGTAGATGGAATCGCCCAGGAAGATGGACTCCTCGACATCATGGGTGATGAACAGGATCGTTTTCTTCGACTCTTCCCATACTTTGAGCAGGATCTCCTGCATGATCGTGCGCGTCTGCGCATCCAGCGCCCCGAACGGCTCGTCCATGAGGAGGATTTCGGGATCGTTGGCCAGGGCTCTGGCAATCGCCACGCGCTGCTTCATCCCGCCGGACAGCTGAATCGGATAATGCTTGTCAAAGCCTTGCAGGCCGATCAGGTCCAGATAGTGGTACGCGACCTCATCCTGTTGTTTTTTGGGAAAGCCTTTGAGATCCAGTCCAAACGTGATGTTGTCCTTTACCGTCAGCCACGGATAGAGCGTGTACGACTGAAAGACCATTCCCCGGTCCGGGCCAGGGCCGCTGATCTCCTTTCCATCCAGGTAGACGTGCCCCGAGGAGGGCTCCTCCAAGCCCGCGACGACGCGGAGGATGGTGGATTTCCCGCACCCGGAAGGCCCCAGGATGGTGACGAACTCCCCTTCGGCCACGGAAAACGATGTCTGGTCCAGGGCGACCACCTGGCCGCTTTTGGTCGAAAATACTTTCCCTACATTGTCTATGACTAGTTTTGGCGTTGTTGTCATCTCAGGATCCTTCCTTTCTCATCCAGGAGAAAGATGCGCGATAGACTGCTTTGAAAATCAAATCCATGATCAATCCCAATATCCCGATGATCAAAATTCCCACGATGATTTTGTCAGGCTTCAGGAAGCGAGAAGCCTGCATAATCATGTACCCGAGACCGTCCGAGGCGCCGACGAGCTCGGCGACCACCAGATACGTCCAGGCCCAGCCGAACGTGATGCGCAGCGTATCGACGATCCCCGGCAGAGAGGCGGGGAGGATGACCCGTTTGAAGAGCTGGAGCTTTTTGGCCCCCAAGGTATAGGAGACTTCGATCAGCTCGTTTTGGATGTTTTTCGTGACGTCCATCACCATGAGCGTCAGCTGGAAGAAGGTCCCGAAGAAGATCACGGCCATTTTTTCCCCTTCCCCGAGGCCGATCCACAAAATGAACAAGGGAATGAAGGCAGAGGCGGGCATGTAGCGGATAAAGCCGATAATCGGTTCAAAGGCTCCTTCCATGATGCGCAAGGTCCCCATGAGCATTCCCAGCGGTACGCCGATCAGGGCAGCGATGACGAAGCCGAGTGCGACCCGGCTAAAGCTGATACCGATGTCTGCCCAGATCTCACCGCCTTGAAACATGGAGATGGCCGTTTTGATGATCTTGTCCGGCGCAGGGAGGAACAGCGGGTTGACGAGTCCTCCGTAGCTCAAGATGGACCAGACTGCGATCAGAATGAGAAAGGTAGCGATTCCAGCCCCGGAATAAAGAGGTTTGGCGATATCCTTATTCGGGGTAAAGACATTTTTCCACATCGTCATCCCTCATTTTTGCTTGAAGTAGAAAGTGCTTATCCGCGTTTGCGGGGGTGTGAACGAGAAAAGGAGGCCCGAGGCGGGCACTCCCTTAAAGTCCTCCAACAAATGTCGAGTTCAAGACGTCTTCTGGCTTAGGAGCGGTATCGATCAGTTTTTGTTCCATATAGAAGTCGATGGCGTTTTTGGCGGAGGTGTAAATCTCGCCTTTTCCATCGCCAAAGAGCTGTTTGTTTTCGTCCTTGTGCAGGAATTTCAGCCCGGACACCGTGCCGGTGAATTCGGACAGATCAATTTTCAGGCCTTTTGCCATGATTTCGTTGGATTCATCCGTGTGCTCTTTCCAGTAGTCCATGGCTTCGGCCATCGCTGCGACGAACGCTTTGATGTCGTCAGGACGCTGTTCGATCACGTCTTTCTTGAAGCCGACGGTATCGACGATGATTCCGGACAGCTCTTTCGTGGAGAGGAGCACTTTCCCGTTGGCCTGGGAAGCCTTGCTCAGCCATGGCTCCCATGTCACGGCTGCGTCCACTTTGCCCGCTACGAAAGCGGCGCCGGCGTCACCGGCAGACATTTGCACCATTTCGACGTCCTTGTCCGTCAGGTTGGCTTGCTTCAATGCGGTGAGGATCAGCATGTGGCTGGTGGAGCCTTGTTCAAACGCGACTTTCTTGCCTTTCAGGTCGGCCACGCTCTTGATGTCGTTTTTGGCGATGATCCCGTCGCCGCCATACGAGTCGTCGAGCAGCCATACGACTTGCATCGGTACGCCTGCAGCGGCAAGCGTCACTTGCACGTCGAGGGCAGTGGCCATACCGTCCACTTGTCCGCCGGCGAGGGCTTGCTTGCGCTCGGCCAAGCCTTCAATGGTCGACAGCTCGACATCGAGGCCGTGTTTTTCAAAGAGGCCTTTTTCTTTCGCAAGGAACAGAGGGCCGTACCCTGTCCACGTCGGCAGTGTGATTTTCAACGGCGTTTTGGCGGCAGATGCGGAACTGTTTCCCCCTTCGGCAGGCTTCGCTTGCTCGGCCTGATTGGAGGAGCCGCAACCGGCGGCAGCAAGGGCGACGATGACTGACAGCAGCAAAAACAGAAACTTTTTCAATGTAACTTCCCCTTATGCGTTAGTTTTGGATGTCTGAATGATTTCTTTGAAGGCAAGGGCGAATGCTTCCATTTCTTCCGGAAGCCCGATAGAGACGCGCAGGTGGCTCGTCAGCCCGTAGCCGTTCAGGGTGCGGACGATGATGCCGCGCTCGGCCAGGCGGTCGAATACTTCGCTGCCTTCCAGCCCTGTATCGACGCAGACGAAGTTCGCCTGGCTTTTCAGGTAGGACAGCCCGAGCTCGTCAAAGGTGCGATGCAAAAGCTGTTTGCCTCTCCGGTTGTTTTCCCGGGAGGAGGCGACGTGCTCCGCATCGTCGAGACTGGCCAGGGCGCCCGCTTGCGCAATGCTGTTCACATTGAACGGGGGACGGACGTGGTTCACCGCATCGACGAGCTCGGCCTGACCGATCCCGTAGCCGATCCGGGCTGCAGCCAGCGAATAGATTTTGGAGAACGTCCGGATGACGAATACGTTGGCGAATTCTTTTGTCAATTCCACGGAAGAGGCATAGCCGTCGCCCTCCGCAAACTCGTGGTACGCTTCGTCGATGACCACGAGCACGTTTTCCGGGACGCGCTGGAGAAACGTCTTCATCTCATCAGCGGGTATGACCGTACCTGTCGGGTTGTTGGGATTGCAGAGGAAGACGACCTTCGTTTTCGCCGTGATCTTTTGCAGGACGTCTTCGAGGTCGATGGACAGGTCGTCCTTCATCCGCGAAAACACCGGCTTCGCTCCCATCACGTGCGTGGAAGCGAGGTACTGGACAAAGCAGACTTGCGGGATAATCGCTTCGTCCTGCGGCTCCAGGAACGTCTGGGCGACGAGGATGATCATCTCGTCTGCGCCGTTGGACAGGATGACATTCTCCGGGTGGACGCCTTCCTTTTCCGCGATCTTGGCCTGCACGGCATCGCCGCTGGAGCTCGGATACAGATTCAGCTGCGCGAGCGACTGCTGCATGGCCGCGATCGCCTTGGGAGACGGCCCGAGCGGATTCTCGTTAAAGGACAGCTTGTACACGCGCTCCTTGCCCAGCGCCTTTTTCATTTCCTCGATCGGCAGATCCGCGAGTGCGCACGTGTACGGCATCAGGTTGGGGTAGACGCTGCGAACCATTTGCTCCAGCTTCATTGGTATTTCACCTTTCTTCCGATCTGGTCTGCTCCCTGAATCGCT
Organism: Brevibacillus brevis; assembly: GCF_031583145.1. Lineage (NCBI taxonomy): Bacteria > Bacillati > Bacillota > Bacilli > Caryophanales > Paenibacillaceae > Brevibacillus > Brevibacillus brevis. The sequence goes on from NZ_CP134050.1 coordinate 1,081,377, forward strand.
TGGACGACCATCTCAGGGGTTACCTCAAACGGCATGTTGTCCATGTCTTCGATGCCGACGGTGACTACGCCCAAGCGGTCCCAGTCTTCCTGGCTAAGCTCGGTGATCGCCATGTCTTCGAGCGTGTACGGCAATTCCACCTTTTGATAAAAGGAGATCAGCTCGCGGATGGTTTCTTCGCTTTTCCCTTCCAGGACGAGCTGGGACAGGATCCCGAAAGCGACGATTTCGCCGTGGTACGTGTCGTGCACCTCGGGGAAGATGGTCAGGCCGGAGTAAATCGCATGAGCTGCGGCGGTCCTGCAGTCGTCGCCGCCGTAACCGCTCACGCTGCCGCTGATCAGGATGATGCTGTCGATGACGTCGTTTACCGCTTGATCGACGTTTCCGTGCTTGATCGTTTCTATCGCAGAAGGACCTTTTTCCAGAAGAAGCCGGTAGAGCCCCTCCGCCAAACGGACGGCACTTTGATTGAGCGCAGTCGGCTTGCTCTTTTGCACCGATACGGAAGATTCGAACCACTTGGCCAGCGTGTCGCCGATTCCTGCCGCCAAAAAGCGGTAAGGGGCAGCAGCGATCACGTTTGTGTCGACGAGGACGACATTGGGGGCCTTGGAGCGATGGCTGATCTCGATGAAGGTGCCTTCGTCGTCGTACATGATGGCGATCGGAGTAGCGGGTGCGCAGGTCGCCGCGATAGTAGGGATGGCCAGCAGGGGCAGATTTTCTGCGAAAGCGACCGCTTTTACCGTGTCAATTGCCTTGCCGCCGCCAACCGCGACCAGCACCTCCGGCTTTTTCTCCTGGACGATGCTGCGCAGCTCGGCTACCTTTGACCACGAGCATTCTCCGCCGTACCAGACGAATCCCAGATTCTCGATGCCTTCTTTGTCCAAGCTGGCATTCACAGAGGCTTGTACGACAGACAAGGCCGTCTGCCCGCCGATCATCAGCGCGCTCCTACCGAATCCGCGGACGTATGTGCCGACTTCGTTTAACAGTGCTTCTTCTCGTACGTATTTCCCAGGTCCTGGAATGGTGAACATAGTGACAACTCCTGTTGTTTTATTCATGTAGATGTATGAATATACAAGTGAATATTTTATGATTTTACCAATAGTTTGTCAACTTGTATCAATCTTTTATTTTTGTTTATTTTAATTTATATTTCAGTGTTTGAAAACAGAAATTTCTTGCAAATCCCGCGCCATTTTCAGTAAAAAAACGGCTGCTGCCCCAAGAGGATCAGGGCAACAGCCGCTTTCGTTTGCAGGGAATGTCCGGATTACACCTCGTGCTTTTCTTTCTGGTCTTTGGCTTGCTGCAGATTGGACAGCGCTACGCCTGCAAAGATAAACGCCGCACCGGCGAAAAAGTACAGACCCAGATGCTCGTGCAGGAGCAGCCAACCCAGGAACGCGCCGACGATCGGCTGGACGAAGAAGAAGCCTGCGCCGCTGCCCGCGTGCATCAGCTCAAACCCTTTGTTCCACAAATAGAAGGCTCCGGCGGTGGAGATGATCCCGATGTACAGGATGCCCGCCCAGATTTCCCAGCCGAAATGCCAGGATACGGGGGTGACCGCCAGCTCCCAGACCATGACCGGACTCGTAAAAATCAGGCCGAACAAGGCGACGTACGTGGTGACGGCGAGCGACGAGTAGGTCTGTGTGGCCCGCTTGCTGAGTACCGTATAGAGCCCCCAGCTGACGGCAGCGACGAGCAGGATCAGGTTGCCGGTCAGTGACGATTGAGCGTCCGTCTGATCGGGCACTCCGATGACGATGAGGACCCCGACGGTCGCGAGCAAAATGCCGGCGAGCTGCTTTGCGCCGATGCGCTCCTCCAAGAGCCACACGGCAAAGATGGCGATGAATGCCGGCGACGCCGAAGTGATCAAGGCGCCCATGTGGGCAGTTGACAGCTTGGTCCCGAGAAACTGGGCGGCAATAGACACGGTGACGCCCACAAAAGCGATGAGCATGACCTGCGGGTAGTCTTTTTTGGCGATGAACTCCTTGCGCGCTACGACAAAGGCGCCGAGAACCACCAAAGCGATGGCGAAGCGCATGATCAGCAGCGTAAATGGCGGAACGGCCTCCAGCACGACCTTGCTGACGACGTAGACGCCGCCCCAAATCGCCGCAGCGAGCGTCAGGCATACGGCTCCAAACAATTGCGTTTTCCAGTGTGATTGCATGCAGTACCCCTCCCGGAATGTTCGTGAAAAAGGCGAGATTCCGTAGCCGAGGGGAGTGTACTACGCATTCCCTCCCGACTAGGAGCGGAGTGCGGGTACGTCGCGTTCGAACAGGCGAGTGGCCATTGTGTCACCTCCTAGGAGAAAGGTTGCAGCCATTTGGCTACGAGTAATACAGGCTGCATGAGCCGGCCGACCGGCGCATGAACCTGGCGATACTGTTCGTACCCGAGCTTGCCCCAGAAGAGCAGAGCCGGTTCGTTCAAGGCCATCACCCCGTGGTGGACGTGCAGGCCCCCAGCCTGTGCGAAGTAGGCTTCGGCGAGGCGGACCGCTTCCCTTCCGTAGCCTTTGCGTTGAAAGTCCGCATGCAGAAGCAGCACGCTGATCCAGCTTTTTCGGTCTGCGGGGTTGGACACGATGATGTGCATGACGCCGATAATCCGGTCGCCTGCCGCCACGGTGAGCCAATGACCGGTGGGAATGTCCAGGGTGGAGTCGTATTCGGCAGCGACCTCTGTCAATGTGACTGCATCGGAGCCGTGTCGCAACCGATTGTAGCCCGGATTGCTGTTGTATACGTCAAGCAGGGCGGAGAGCTCGCTTCGCTGCGTTTCGCGAAGCTCGATTGACTCTCCGGACAACAAGAGGCTCATTCTCTGCCCCCGTATTTGCGGATCAGGCCGATTTGCCCTGCGTGGTAGCCGTTGTGGTAGATCAGGCGTCCCAAGGCTTGCCGGGGAGTAATCGTGGCAATCGGCGCCTCGCAAGGCACGTCCCACGCTTCTTTTGGCAAAGCGGCGAGCGATTCGAGCAAATGGGCAAACGACTCTTCGCGAAACGCGAGCAGGGCGGCCAGGTCTGTAAAGTTCCCTTCGTCTTTGACCTGTCCGATGGTAGTGAGCCGCACACCGTCAGGCAAAGGACGTTGAAAAAACATCACGCAGAAACGGTATTCCACTTCCGCAATGTGGCGGATCAAAAAGCCGACCGAATTGGAGCCGGGGGCCAGCTTCCAACTGAGTTCCTTTTCCTCCAGATTTGCCAGCACGTCCGAATAGCGGGAGCGGGCCGTCTGCAGGGCAGGGAGCAACGTTTGTTCAAACATCACGATTCATCCTTCCTGGTCGCTTCGATGGTATAGCCTATCCTTATTATAGGAGAAAAAAGGAAAGGAAGCAGCCTGATCATTTGGAATTTTGCGAATGAATATTCACTCAGTTCCCAGCTACCGCTATACTGGAGGAAAGAAAAGGAGTGATGGAGATGCCGCATCAAATCGAATTTACCGTGCGTTCCACGGATCTTGACTTCATCGGCCACGTCAACAATGCGAAATACCTGGATTACATGGAGTGGGCGCGCTTTGACTGGATCTGGCAGACCGGACTCACGCTCGACGAGTTGCAGCGCAGAGCCATCATGCCCGTAGTCGTCAACATCAACATCAACTACCGAAAGGAACTGCGCATTCGCGAGCAGGTCACCGCGCGGACGACAGCCGTGAAGGTAGGGGGAAAAAGCTTCGTCATCAAGCACGAGCTGTTCAATCAGGCGCAGCAGCTGGCGGCAGATGCGGATGTCACCATGGTGATGATTGATGTCCATACTCGGCAGTCGACGGCCATTCCCGTAGAGCTGAGAGAAGCGCTGGAGGCAGAGCTGGCTTTTCCGTGACGATCTTCCTTCTGGCGGTCTTGTTCGGGGGTGTTGAAGCCGCAGGTTTCCATCCCCGAATTGCCGGCTTTTCCGCTACAATAGTGGAGAGAGCACGCTCGAAGCGACGGAGCGGCCGTCAGAGGCAATCCGCAGAGGAGTGAACCAAAATGCCAGCTTTTACGACAATTCTGTTTGACTTGGATGATACGCTGTTCGACTTCTCGGCTTGCTGGGAAAAAGGGATGCAGCAGACAGTCGCGACCCATCCCCTGACGAGCGATTTGGACGGTGCCGCGATGTTGGAAGCGCTGCGGCGGCACGGGGACGATCTGTGGGTCGACGTTATCGCACGGCGATACGACTTCACCCAGTACCGACAGCTGCGGCTGCAGCGCGCGTTGGCCGAGTTTGGCCGCCAGATTAGTGTGGAGGAGGTCGACGACTTTCAGCAGGCGTATGCGGCCGCGTGCATGGAAGCCGTCGAGCCGGATCCGGCCGTGCAAAAGCTGATCGCGCATTTGGCGGGCCGCTATACCCTGGGGATCGTCACCAATGGCCCGGTGGACATGGCTTTTACGAAGCTCGGTCGCCTCGGACTGTCCGACTGCTTTCCGAGGGAGCGGGTGTTTATTTCCGAACTGATCGGATACCACAAGCCGGATCCGCGCATCTTTGCGGCAGTCCTGGACGAGCTGGGGGTGGAGGGCTCCCAGGTATTGTTCGTGGGGGATACGTGGGAGGCGGATGTCGCAGGTGCGATGGATGCCGGAATGTCCGCGGTCTGGATCAATCCGCGGGGCAAACAGCCCGGATCGGCTCACGAGCCTTTGGCGACCATTGAGCGGCTGGACCAGCTGCTAGGGATAGTATAGGAGATAGACACGGCAGATTCACTCATGGAGAACGGGCGCCATTTCCGTGGCGTATCCAGAAAAAAAGCCGATTCCCCGCCATTCAGAGGGGAGATCGGCTTTTTTGTACAAGGAATGGATAAAACTCCTATCGAGTATAAGGGCAACATAGCGAGACTTCGAACACAGTGAGAGAGCGAGACTTGTGCCCTTTGGGTACCGCGGCTCCGCCAAAAGGCATGGCGAAGCCAGGGTTTCTAAGCACTTATTTCGTCTTCTTATGAGAAGTAATCCATACTCATTGCATCGCGTACCTCTTGCATGGTTTCTTTTGCGACTTGTCGTACCTTTTCTGTTCCGGCCATCAAGATTTCATCGATCTTTTTCCTGTCATGCTGATACTTGCTTCTCCTGTCCCTCATCGGTTCCAGCAAATCATTGATGCTTTGCGCAATTTTCCCCTTGCATTCCCTGCATCCGATCTGTCCCTTCCTGCAGCTTTCCTGGATCTCCGCGGAGCCTTCTTTGCGAAAAGCTTGATGATAGGCGTAGATGGGACAAATCTCAGGATGGCCGGGATCGGTTCGGTGAATGCGTGCAGGATCAGTGGTCGCTTTTTGGATCTTCTCCTGGACTTCTTCCCGGGTGGAATCCAAGTAAATGGCGTTTCCGAGGCTTTTGCTCATTTTCTGGCTGCCGTCCAAGCCGACCAGCCGCGGTACCTCTCCTACGAGCGCTTTTGGTTCCAGCAGCACGGGTTTGTACAGCTGGTTGAAGCGGCGGACGATTTTCCTGGTCTGCTCAATGTGTGGCAGCTGGTCTTCTCCTACGGGAACCAGCGTCGCCTTGCAAAACGTAATATCCGCCGTCTGGCTCACAGGGTAGCCGAGAAATCCGTAATACATATCGGAAAAGCCGCGTTCCTTGGCTTCCGCTTTGATGGTCGGGTTGTGGCGCAGGGAATTCACGGTCACAAACATGGAAAAATACGTGGTCAATTCTGCGATCTCCGGGATCAGCGATTGCACAAAAATGGTTGCCTGATCGGGGTCAATCCCTGCGGCTAAGTAGTCCAAGGCCACCTGGCGCAAGTTTTGCTTGATCGATTCAGGGTGTTCGAAGTGAGTCGTCAGCGCCTGCACGTCTGCCAGAATCAGGTACGTTTCATATTCGTTTTGCAAAGACACCCGGTTTTGCAAGCTTCCGACGTAATGTCCAAGATGCAGCTTTCCCGTGATGCGATCGCCTGTCAATATACGTTCTTTCAAGTAGGATCCCCCTCCAAATTTGGCTTGCGACGAGACTGAAGCTTGAGAACCACCAACCATCCTCCATGGACATCACCCCTTTCAAAGCATGCAAAAAAACCTCGCCCGGTAAAGGACGAGGTCATCGTGGTGCCACCTTTTTTAATCGCCATGTGCGATTCACTCTAAAGTACGGCAAGAAACAAAAGCTCTTGCGATACTCCTCTCTTGGTAACGGCGAGAGAATCCCGGCAACGCCTACTCGAGGTTCAGCGCAGCGACTCAGAAGCCCATTCGGTACCAGGTGAGGATCGGTTCGCAGCGACCACCGACTCTCTGAGCCTCAAGCTCTGATACGTACTTGCTCTTCTTCCACGTCATTTTATGGATCCGTTCGATTTTCATTTCCCATTATCATAAGCGGAAACGACCCGGGAATCAAGAGGCAAGCCGCAGCGTAGAAGAGGTGTATGGACGGTTCTTTCACTGTCCTGCCTCCGCCAAACGTCACCCGGCAAAGGAGGCACCATGGGGAGGCGTCGGGAAATTTGCGAGAAAAATATGTCACAAGATGAAGGAATATGTAACTCTTTCGAGAATCGCTTATATGCTGAATATTTTTCCAGCAGTCCGAATAGGGAGGAGCGAGACTTTTGCTCTTACGCATATATCCGATTTTCCTTGCGATTTGTTTTGTGTTTTTGATGATGCCGCAGTCGATTGCGCTGGCGGCGACCCATGTCGAAGTGTCGGTTGATCAGCTGAATGTACGTACAACACCGGATCCGACCAGCCAGATCGTCGGGACCGTCACCAAAGCGACTCGGTTGCCGATCCTCACCCAGAAAAACGGCTGGGCGCAGGTGAAGCTGGCGAACGGAAAAACGGGGTGGCTGGTCAGCAAGTACGTCAAAATGATCGATATCCCCCGCACTGTCTATGTAAAGAGCACCGTAGACATGCTCAATGTGCGGGCAGAGCCCAATGCGACTTCCCAAATCCTGCAGATTATCGACAAAAATGGCGTGTTCCTGCAGGTGAAAAAGCAAGGGGAGTGGGCGCAGATCAAGCTATCCAACAATGCAAACGGCTGGGTCAATGCCCGTTACTTGGCGGAGACGGCAGCGCCCGCTCCGACCCCAGCACCAGCCCCGACCCCAGCGCCTGTGGTCACGCCGCCGATCACGACTGTTCCGGTGCCTGCGCCGGATATACCGCCGGCCACGAGTATTCCGGCACCGGTACCGGAAGTACCGCCAACGGCATCGACCGGTTCCGGCGGTGGACAAGCAATCGGCACGCTCGTACTGACGGAAGGCTATGAAGTGTACGCTCAGCCGGACATTTTGGGAGCAGTCATCGGCCAGCTCGGCAGCGGCACAGTCGTTGATTATTACGCATGGGCCAGCGGCTGGTACACGATCAGCTACAACGGTACGTACGCCTATATCTTCAAGCCGGATCTGGATGTGAGTGCGGTGCCTGCCCCGGCGCCGACCGTCGAGCAGCCAGCGGCCACCATTCCCGGTACGGGAGCTGCGGAGCCGATGATTCGTGTGAAAAACGCCGATACCAATGTGCGCAGCGGCCCCGGAACCAACTATCCGGTCGTTGGCAACGTGCAGCCCGGTCAAACGTTGCCGATCGTGCAAACCGTGGGGGATTGGTATCTGGTCCGGCTCGCGGACAGTTCCACTGCATACATCGCCGGTTGGATCGTGGAGCGGGTACAGCCGGCAGGTAGCCAGCCGGCCGGTGGAACCGACACTACGGGAGTCGGGTACAATCCGGGGATGGTCGGCAACGAGACGGTCTACATTTACCACACGCACAATCGTGAATCATGGCGCAATGTCGCGAGAAACACGCAGGGCACTTCCGTGGATGACCCTGAGATCAACATTACCCTGGTCGGGAAGCGATTGGGTGAGCTCCTGCAAGGAAAAGGGATCCCCGCAGCGGTGAGCCAGGACGACTTCGCCCAGAAGCTGGCGGAGCAAAAGAAAAGCTTCGCGATGTCGTACACAGAATCGTACAAGGCAGTCGCAGCGGCGACAGCCGTCAATCCCAATCTCAAGTACATTTTCGATATCCACAGGGACAGCGACGAACCGCGCAGCCAGGTAGCCATTACGCTGAACGGAAAGACGTACTCCCGCATCCTGTTCGTGATCGGGACGGCCAATCCGACGTATCTGGAAAACAAAAAGCTGGCTGAAAATCTCCACGCCCGCCTGGAAGCCGCCTATCCGGGTTTGTCCCGAGGAATTATTTTAAAAGGGAAGAACGAAGGAAACGGCGTGTACAACCAGAATGTTTCCGATGGGAGCCTCCTGCTGGAATTCGGCGGAACAAACAATACCCTGGAGGAGTGCTACAACACGGCGGAAGCGTTTGCGGATGTGTTTACCAACTACATGCTGGAATCGCAAATCGCGTTCAAGTAGACCGGGTGGAAGCAAAGGGAACCAGCCGAAAATAGAACAACAACCAAACAGTGCAGGCACAATAAAGCGCCATCCCGATGGAACGGGTGGCGCTTTCGCATTTTTCGTGATCGTTAGTGAATGGCTTTCTTTTTAAACTGTCCGCCGCGTACGTCGTGAATGTTGCCCACTGCCAAAAAGGCGCTCGGGTCGATATCCTCGACGATCAGCTTCAGCTTTGCTTCTTCCAGACGGGTAATGATGCAAAAGACCACTTTTTTCTCATCGCCTGTATAGCCCCCTTCACCCCGCAGATAGGTGACGCCGCGGCCCAGACGAGCTACGATGGCATCCCCGACCTCTTTGTGGTTGTCGCTAATAATCCAAACCGACTTGGATTCCTGGAAGCCTTCGATGGTCAGATCGATCATTTTGAATGCAATGTAATAGGCGATCAGCGAGTACATCGCGCGATCCCAACCGAATACGAATCCGGCACTGCCCAAAATGAATAGATTGAAAAACATGACGATCTCACCAACGGAGAAAGGGGTTTTCTTATTCAGCAGGACGGCGACAATTTCTGTACCATCCAAAGATCCTCCATAGCGAAGGACGAGCCCAACGCCAACTCCCAGGATGATTCCCCCGAACACGGCAGCGAGCAGCGGGTCATCCGTCAGCCCCGGAACCGGATGCAGCAGGGTGGTTCCGATGGACATGATTGTAACTCCAAATAGCGTAGATATGGCAAAGGTCTTTCCAATCTGCCTGTAGCCTACAATCAGGAATGGCAAGTTGAGTAAAAATAGGAAAATGCCAAGAGTCCATCTCGTCAAATGAGACAAAATAATCGAAATGCCTACAATCCCGCCGTCAATAATCTGATTGGGAACCAAGAAGATTTCCAGACCTACGGAGACGAGTGAAGCACCGATGAGGATGAAGAAGATTCTTTTCAGCAATTTTCCTAGCGGCAATCTTTGGTGAGTTGATTTGGATATTGGTTGTTCCATCTTTCCCCTCCCAAATATTGATTATTTACATTTTTCATTATAACACTCATTCCAACACGATTCCGGTTGCAAAGTGCAATCTCGACAAAAAAAACCATTCAGATCGACTTTTGCGCATTAATGCGCTTACATTTGGTATTGACTGGAAGCAGGGAGATTGCTATTTTCAAACTATTGAAATAGGAAAGGGGAAGGTTTCGGTGAGTGCCTTTCAAGTAGAGACAGAGATCCTGTCGACATTGGAGCAAGTCTGGTGGGCATGGACGAGGAGCGACCGGATTGTCCAGTGGTTCGCGCCAGAAGCGCATATTGAACCGCGCCTCGGAGGGGCTTTCGAGCTGTTTTTCAACCCTGCCAATCGCGAACAGATGGGAACCAAGGGCTGCCTGATTACCCATTTCGAGCCCCAGGAACGGCTGGGCTTCACATGGAAGGGTCCCGATGATTTCGCGGCCCTGATGAATCACGACGAAGCATTGACGTACGTGCTGGTGTCGATGGCGGAAAGCGAAGGAAAGACCCGGGTCGTCGTCGAGCATTACGGCTGGATGGAAGGCGAGGAGTGGGAGAAAGCCCGCGCCTGGCATCAAATGGCGTGGACGCATGCTCTCGCAAGTTTGAAGAGCGCGATCGAAGAAGGGAAAGGCGACCTTTGCTGCGTCCCCCAGGAAAACGCCGTATAGCGGTCAGCACATGACCAAATACGGACATTCTCCCGCGCCCAAGATGATATCGAGGTCCATTTCTACGGTGGAGCCTTCCCGGGTGATCACGAAAAATTGCTTTCCCAGCTGGTGACGGTAGGAGCGCAGGAGCAGCACAAAGTCATCCCAGTCATCTTGAAGCATGGCGCGATTCACTTCGAATATGACGACTTTGGCCCGTTTTACCATTCGCTCCATCCCGAGGAATGCCTGGTATTCGCCGCCTTCCACGTCCATTTTCAGAAAATCGATGCTTTCCAGTTCGCATAGGTGGTGATCCAGAACGACCGTATCCACGGAAATCGTCTGGATCTCATCAACGTAATGCCGGAAGTAGGACTCGGCATGCGGATGGATAGAGCTGTTGCCCCAAAAGCGCTTGCTCGCATGAAACGTGAGGGTCGTCTCCCGGGAGTAGACGGCTCGCTGGAAGGCACAGACTCTGTCATGGAGATAATTGATTGACAGATTGTCCATCAGGAAGGCATAGGCATGCGGATTGGGTTCATACGCAAACAGTTTCCCGGATGGCCCGATAAGGTGGCCGAGCAGTACGGAAAAATAGCCGATATGGGCGCCGACATCGACGATGGTTTGGCCGGGTTTGACGTTTTGCAGGAAGTATTGGGTAAGGGGATTCTCAAATGTGCCGTTCGCTGCTAGCTCAAGGGAGACGCTGAGATCGTCGGATGGACAGAGGAGCTTGCTCCCGTAAGAAGTCGTTAGCAAAAGCCGGTTGTTCCCCAGATAGACAGATTGATTCACCTTGTTCGACACTCCTTGCTCCCACTCGAAAAATATACTACAAGTTATGTAAGACGAGTCGTTTTCAGACGCGTTTTCCTGATAGATGATCCGTGGCGGGAGTGAGAGAGAAATGATGGTGACAATCGGGCTGTTTCTATTGGCCGGCCTCGCTGAAATCGGTGGCGGCTACTTGATCTGGCTGTGGCTGAGAGAGGCCAAACCGGCAGGATACGGTATTGTGGGCGCAATCGTCCTGGTTTTGTACGGAGTGATTCCGACGTGGCAGAGCTTTCCTTCCTTCGGGCGGGTGTACGCAGCATACGGCGGAGTGTTCATCATCCTGGCCGTTCTGTGGGGCTGGCTGGTTGACAAAAAAACGCCCGACTTGTACGACTGGCTGGGGGCGATCATCTGCTTGATCGGCGTCAGTGTCATGCTGTGGGCGCCGCGGCAGTGAGCGGCCAAACGAAAAGGAGCATCCCTTTTAACGGACGCTCCTTTTTTGTTTGGGCTTATTCGTTTGCAGCCGCTGCTTCTTTGGCGGCAGCCACTTCTTTTGCGATAGCCTGCGGCTGCTTTTCATCCAGATACTCATCCGGCCCGATGATCCCGGCGGCGCGGTCTTGCTTTTCCAGCTCGAGAGCCTTCGGTACGGACAGCCAGTACGAAAGCGCGATGGCAATCACGCCGGCTCCCAGCTTGCCCAGCATCACCGGCAAAATGATGTTCGGCTGGAAGTTGGCCGAGAAGGACAGATGGTCGCCCAGCAGGAATGCGGAACAAACGGCGAAGGAAATGTTGATGACCTTGTCTTTCGGCGGCATCGAACGAACAAGACGGAACATGGCGAGAATGTTGGCGATGGTAGCCAGCAGTCCGGCACTTCCGGTGGAGCTCAGCCCCAGCTTGTTGCCCAGCGCTTCCAGAGGCTTGGCCGCGTAGTTGCGCAGCAAGTAGACCATCGGGAAAGCGCCGGCAAGCATGATTCCGATGTAACCGGCTGTCTCCAGTGCGCGGTATTGGTCTTTCGGATCGGCGATGATCGGATCGAATCCCCAGGCGCCGAACAGGGTAGAGAAGAGCCCAGTGAAGTGCTCCACGATGGAGAAGACGAGCACGAGCTTGATTCCGGCATCCATCACCTTCCCGAAGATCATGAACCCGCGGATCATCAGGTCAGGCAAAAAGCGCAGCCCGGCTGCGATGACCAGGACGAAGATCAAGATCGGCGACAGGTTCAGCAGTACTTGCCCGATGCCGATGGCAAACGCGTATGTGGAATCCGCGTTGGTAGAAATCTCGGCCCGCACCTGCGCATTGGTCAGCGAAAGAATCGCGCTGGTGATAAATGCGCCGATCGGTACCGTCAAGATGCCGGACATGACGCCGAGCGCCATGTACTTGTGGTCGCGCTTGTCGAGCATGGCCAGCCCCATCGGAATGGAGAACACGATCGTTGCCCCGGCCATGAGCCCGACGACCATCGCCATGACCCAGCCCTCGGTCGAGCTCTTCAGGATGTTGGCCAGCTGGTAACCGCCCATGTCAGACGCCAGAATCGCGGTAGCGGCCAGAGCCGGATCCGCCCCGATGGCATGGAAAATGGGAGACACCGCCTTTTCGACGAACCAGGAAATATAGGGAAGGGAGGCCATGATACCGGCTGCAGGCACGAAGATATACCCGGTCGAGTGCAAGCCTTCCATGAATTCCTTTCCAAGCCCCTCGTCGCTGTTGCGGATCGCAGCGACAGCGCCTATGACGGCACACAGCATAATAATGTAAATGATGACACTACCAATGTGTTCCATAGACAACCCCACCTCTTCAAGGATGTAAACAATAAAAGCGCTTAGGTCCCCGCTGAGCGGGGTTATCCTAAGCGCCTTTGCTTATTGGTATGGACTTGTGTGTACTTGCGAAAACAGGGTGGAACCGCTTACAATCTCGTGTAAAAAAGAAAAGTCGGAGAGTCCTACTGAGAATTTCCTATAGTCGGACAATTTATGCCAGAAAGCGCCGTTGCTTTACTCTGCATTCTATCGTGATTATATGGGTAGGACGCGAGAATGTCAACCGCCTGTTTTAGGAAGAAAGTATGAGACAGCCCATGCTGGCAGTACGTGAAAAAACCGCCCCTCCATTCAGAAGGGCGGTTTTTGATAGGCTGATTACAGTTTTACAACGTTCTCAGCTTGTGGTCCACGGTTGCCTTCTACTACGTTGAATTCAACGCGTTGGCCTTCTTCGAGGGTTTTGAAACCTTCGCCTGTGATTGCGCTGAAGTGAACGAATACATCGTTTCCGCCTTCAACTGCGATGAAGCCGTAGCCTTTTTCAGCGTTGAACCATTTTACAGTACCTGTTTGCATGGGTGTTACCTCCAAAAAATAAAATAATATGCAACTTTTATTTGTGGGTAAAATAAAAATTCACACATTGGAAAAGGTTCAAACACATGTAAACCCTTTACAATATGTGAACGCTTTAAAAATCTTTGGTTTAATCACATAGTATCACAGTCGGCAGCGGAAAGCAATCAAAATACAATCGGGAATTGTTCTGCGTAAGGACGTGGAAGCGGCGATGCGACAGGGCTCGGTCGGGGGAAGGATGGAAGAGATCGGCGCATCTTCTCAATCCCTTGCCCGCCTGCGGAAGAGCTGCAAGAGAGTCTTGCCCGGACTGCAACCAAATAAGGGAGAGGTGCCTGTGGAAGGGCAGCTTTTTCTTCGTGCGAAAGATGAACCAAAGCAGGACGCTTCTCATTTTGGGCTCGTGACGTTTCCCTAATTTCGGCAAACTGCGCAAACAGCTTTACATCCGGAGAAAGTAGCGATAACGTTGAGAGTGGAATGAAAGGCAAGAGATAGCAAGAAAGCTAGGGAAGGAGGCATTGCCGAAAATGGATGCGGCAAACAAACAAATGCGCGTGCTGGTCGTGACCTCGGTCGAGGCGGAGCGGGACGCGGTTTTGCGCGGGCTCGGCGAAGACAGCCGGTTTACGGTCGGCATCGGAGGAGTAGGGCCGATGGCGGCGGCAGCCCGGACAGCGAGAATGCTGGCGACTTCGGAACCGTACGATCTGGTGGTTTGCGCCGGAATCAGCGGCGGCTTCGTCGGTCAGGCGGAGGTCGGTTCGCTGGTCGTGTCCGGCGAGATTGTGTGCGCGGATCTCGGTGCGGAGACCCCGGAAGGCTTCTGCAGCCTGGACGAGCTGGGCTTCGGATCTGCTACGGTACCCGTGGATCGCGAGCTGGCCGCGCGTGTAACCGATGCTCTGCGGGCAGCGGGGCTGCCCGTGAAAATGGGAACAGTGCTCACTCTATCGACAGTGACCGGCACCGCCCAGACGGCGGAAGAACTTGCCAGACGGATGCCGGGGGCGTTGGCGGAAGCGATGGAAGGGTATGGCGTCGCTGTGGCGGCACAGGAATTCGGGGTGCCCGTTTTGGAACTGCGAGCGGTATCGAATGCGATTGGGCCGCGCGACAAGTCCGCTTGGCGGATTAAGGAGGCACTGGCTGCCTTGGAGGCTGCCAGCTCCGTATTACGGGAGGGATTACGATGAAAATAGCATTTTCTCCATGTCCAAATGACACATTTGTATTCCACGCCTGGGTGCACGGACTGATTCCGGGTGCACCCGAGCTGGATGTGATGTACGCGGACATCGACATTACGAACCATTTGGCCATCAACACGGAAGGCCCGGAAGTGATGAAAATCTCCTACGCGGCTCTGCCGTGGGTGCTGAATGACTACGCCCTTATTCCGTGCGGAGGAGCTTTGGGCAGAGGGTGCGGGCCACTCGTTCTGACGCAGGACAGCAATGATCCGTCCAAGCTGTCGGGCAAACGGGTAGCTGTTCCTAGCGAACGCTCTACCGCTTACTTGCTGTTCCGCCTCTGGGCAGCGCAAAACGTGCCGGGCGGTGTGGGCGAGATCGTGGTCATGCCTTTCCACGAAATCATGCCGGCTGTGCGCGACGGGAAAATCGACGCCGGACTGGTCATTCACGAGGCCCGTTTTACCTATCAAAACTACGGCTTGACGCTGATGCAGGATCTGGGAAGCTGGTGGGAGTCCGATACGGGGCTGCCGATTCCGCTGGGGGCGATCATCGCTCGCCGCTCCATGGATCTCGAGGCCCTCGCCAAATGGACCCGGGCTTCCGTGGAATACGCATGGGCTCATCCGGAGGCTTCCAAGGACTACGTCGCGAGCCACGCGCAAGAGATGGCGCCAGAGGTGACGCAAGCGCACATCGATTTGTACGTAAACGAGTTCACGAGAGATTTGGGCGAAGACGGGTATGCTGCGATCGAGGCTCTGCTCTCCCGCGCGGCAGACGAGGGGCTCGTCCCGAAATTCGACCTGGCTCTTCTGCGCTCCTAAGTCAAGTCATGTGATCACGAAGGATACTCTGTAACACCTGCCAGGCAGATGTTACAGAGTATTTTTTTGTACAGACAGGAATTTCCAAAATTTCTGTCCGGTATAAGGGTAACCGCGGCTTCGCCAAAAGGCATGGCGTAGCCAGGTTTTCTAACGCATCGGCACGACAGCTTCCTAACCCGCCTGAATGACGCCGCAAGCCAGCCGCTTGCCGGAGTTGCCGGACGGTTGAGAGCGGAAGTCGTCCGGGTTTTGGTGGATGATGACGGATTTGCCGATGACGTCAGCCGCGCGGAATTTGTTCGTGAAAAAGGTCATGCGGGCATAGCCGTCATTGGAAAAAAGGACGGGGAAGTCTCCGGCGTGATTGCCGTGGGGCTGATGGGTCGGGTTCCAGTGGGAACCGGCCGATGTGAAAGGGTCAGCGGGGTCGCCGATGATGCACGCCCCTTTGTCATGTACATGAAAGCCGAAAGGACCGATCGGTTGATGCTCGCGGCTTGCGGGCTGATAGGCAGGAAGGCCGCTGACTTCGACGAACACCTCCGTGCCGTAGGGAACATCCGTAAAGACGACATATCCTTGGAGATCGGGCGCGAGCGGCCCGCCGTGAATTTCGGCATACGATTGGCTGGGAGAGTAGGTCTGCTGGGAAGAAACATACTGCGGGTAGTACCCGTATGGTTGGTACCAATTCATGGAAAACGCCTTCCTTCTATAACGGATTTTCTCGTGTAGCATATGTAATGGGCGGGCGCTGGGTTCCAAACCCTGGAAGAGAACAGGGAAAGGCCCCGAACCGCCGTATACCGGGCGGCGCGAGGCCGTATGCAAAAAGGGAGGATACTCAGGAATCCTGGGCGGATTGCTCGTCGGAGCCGGACTTCGGGACGGCAATCGGAAGCAATCTCGCTTTTCCGAGAAAGAAAGTGGCCAGCAAGCTGATACATACGAAGACAAAACCGAGCAAAAAGACCATCTGCAACGAATGGCCGAGCGCCTGACGGAGTGCGATCAAGACATCCGGAGGCAGGGAAGCACGAGCGGCTGCGTCCAGAAGGGTCTGGGCTCCTGCGAAGTGCTGCATTTGCTCAGCATGCAGAGCATCTGTGACGTTGCCTGCTTCTGCGGACAGCTTCCGGGCTAGGAGACTGCCAGTCACGCTGACACCGATCGTTCCGCCAATCGAGCGGAAAAACTGCGAGGACGAGGTGGCCACTCCCCGGTTCACGGGCTCCACGGCACGTACCGCAGCCGTTCCCAGCGTCGGATAGACAGCTCCCATACCGAGGCCAATGACGATCAGCACGAGAATCAGCAGGAAGAGGGACGAATCGGCTGGGATCCAGGACAAGAGGAGGAATCCGACGGCCATTGTCGCCAGGCTCGGCATCAGGATCGCCCGGTACGACACCTTGCTCATCAAATGTCCGCCCAGATTCGACGTCACCACGGTTGCGAGCATAAGCGGAGTGAGCAGATAGCCGGAGGCCGATGGGCTTGCTCCGATCACGCCTTGCGCGTACAAAGGAATGTAGGCGATGGCGGAAAACAGGCCGGCGCTCACAAAAAAGCCGGCGAGGTTGCCGAAAGCGATAACGGGAAGCTTGAACAGGCCGAGAGGAAGTATCGGTTCCTGGGCCTTGGTCTCAATCCACAAAAACAGAGCGAAAAAGACGACGCTGGCCGCCAGCAGCCATGGAGTACCGGACGTGAGCCCATTCTGGCCAGCAGCAGTCTCTTGCCCATCCCCGATGGACACCATGCCCGTGAGCAGGGAGAGGATGGCGGCGCATAGCGTGACGGCTCCAGCCCAGTCGATAGAGCGTCGGGATGTCCCTTTGGCTTCCTTCAAAGAATACGCGACGAGCAAGAACGCCGGAATGCCGATGGGAAGGTTGATGAAAAACACCCATCCCCAATCCAGCTCCTGGACAATCAGTCCTCCGATGGCTGGCCCGAGCACGCTCGATACGGCGAATACGGCGCTGAACAACCCTTGAAACTTCCCGATACGCTCAGGAGGGTAGACGTCTGCAATGATCGTGAAAGCGATCGGCATGAGAGCCCCGGCGCCCAGACCTTGGACGGCCCGAAAGGCGATCAGCTCAGTCATATCTCGAGCCAATCCGCATAAGAGAGAGCCTGCCAAAAACAATAACAAGCCCAGCAAGTACATTTTTTTGCGGCCAAACAAGTCGGCCATTTTTCCGTAGAGGGGCATGGAGGTGGTAGACGCCAGCATGTAGACGGAGAATACCCAGCTGTACATCCCGAGCCCTCCCAGCTCCTTGGTGACGCTAGGCATCGCAGTAGACACGATGGTCTGGTCGATGGATGCCAGGATCAATCCCAGCAGGAGCCCGCCAGTAATGAAGCGGATGGTTCTTTTGTCATACGTCATGAATTCGAAGCTTCCTTTCCATTCGGTGTTTCCACCTTATTTTGCTGGCCCGCGGAAGCAGCAGATAAAATATAACGAGAAAATGAAAAAAAGAGTAGACTTTTTTCTGCTCCTGAAGTTATCATATAGATAGAGAGCGCCCCGAACGGGGTGTTCTCTTTTTTTGTTTCTACAGATAGGAACGTATGAAGGATACCGCGTTCCACGTGCCCGCCTCTTTTTTGGGGACAACAAGGGCTGGGGATTTGGCGTCTGCGTACCAGGCCTTCGAGGA
Organism: Brevibacillus brevis; assembly: GCF_031583145.1. Lineage (NCBI taxonomy): Bacteria > Bacillati > Bacillota > Bacilli > Caryophanales > Paenibacillaceae > Brevibacillus > Brevibacillus brevis. The sequence goes on from NZ_CP134050.1 coordinate 1,099,303, forward strand.
TTACGTCGTAAGTGCCGTCGTCTGCTCCAGCGGCTGTGAAGCCCTCGCACCGGAGCATACTGGTTCCTGCGACAAGGGCAAAGCCGTAAGAAGGACTTCTCATCCGCCGACTTCGGCAGCATCCCAGCCCGTTTTCTGTGCTAGGAAAAAATGTTGACTCATAAACTGATACCTAGCGAGAAAAAGGAGGGAGCACCGATGTTTGCGCGCATGGTCTTTTTCAAGCTGGAGCCTGGCAGCAGACGGCTGGCAGAGCAGGTCGTCCAGGAGCTGAATCTCATCTCGCGGCAGCAGAAGGGCTTTCGCGGCAACGCCTACTTCTTCGAGGATGGAAAGGGAGAATACGCCGCCCTTAACTATTGGGAGTCGAAAAAAGACGCGGAGTCGGCGAACGCGATCATGTTCCCGTATTTTCAAGCGGCCGTCCGGGACGTGGTGAAAGAGGAGCCTGCTTTGCGCATCTTTGAAGTCTACGATCCGCTGGAAAAGCTGCCGCTCGATACGACCGCCAGCCTTTACGATTATTAAGCGTCATCCTTGCCCGCCTGTCTGGCATTCCGCTGAGAATGTCTGCCTGTCTTCCAAAGTGAATATGGCAACCGGACAGCTCCGGTGGTACAATGAATGGATAAATTAGGAAAGCGGGAGCGTAAAAACACGGTCCGGTTGGTAGTCCGGGCGCACGGAACCGCTTTATCTCCGTGTCAGTAACCTTCCCCCCTCGGGATGTCCGTCGCTCTCGTCATGTTGCAGAGGGGGAATCTTCATGAAGCTGACTGTGTACCATGACGGTCAATTTTGGGTAGGTGTTGTGGAAGAGTATGGAAAAGGAAAGGTCATGGCGGGCAGATACGTATTTGGTGCAGAGCCCAACGATCAGGAAATTCTGGCGTTCGTCTTGCAACAGATCGACGCGGTGACGAGCAGGCTGTCGCAAGCCGTGGAACAGGGCCGAGCCGCTGGCGAGCGCAGGGTGAATCCGAAGCGGCTGGCGAGGCAGGTCGCGCGCGAAATGGAGTGCAAAGGCGTCTCCTCCTATGCGCAGGAGGCCATCCAGCGAGAGTATGAGCAGAGGAAAAAGGAGAGGCAGACCAGCACTCGCCAGCAAAAGGAAATGCACAAGGAGCGGCTGCGGGAAATCAAGCGCCAAAAGGCCAAGGCGAAGCACCGCGGCAAATAGACAGAGCCCCATCATCCATGCACGTGGAGATGGGGCTGTTTGCATTTCAAAAACGAGAATTATTGGAAGGGGTATGTCCAGAAGCGCTCGGTGCCGAACCGGTCCTGGATTTCCTTGGTGATTTGCTCGTCGTAGTTCAACAGCTCGGCTACCTGGAACTGCGAGCGGTGGGCCAGGATCGACTTGATCTTTTGCGGCAAGAAGTCTTTTACATCGTGAAACACGTCGGGGCGGCCGATTCCTTGCTCCAAATTTTTGGCAAAGGCCAGGCAGTAGACCGGCGGCCTTTCCGCTTTGGGGATTCTCGCTACGGTGCGCACGACGGCAGCTCCGCACGCATCGTGATCCGGATGCACGCTGTACCCTGGATAGAATGTGAAGATCATCGTCGGATGAATTTCCTGGATGATGGCATCGATCTTTCCGTCCAGCAGCTCCTGGTCCTCGAATTCGATCGTCTTGTCATGAAAGCCGAGCAGGCGCAGATCCTGGATTCCGATAGCGCGGCAGGATTCCTCCAGCTCCTTCTTGCGGATGGAAGGAAGCGTCACTCGTGTAGCAAAAGGGGGATTTCCCATGTTTCGCCCCATTTCACCCAGCGTCAGGCAGGCGTAGGTGACGTGAGCGCCGTTTTTGATATGCTTCGCTAGCGTACCCGATAATCCAAATGCCTCGTCATCCGGATGAGGCAGCACAACAAGAATGCGTTCCATGAAAAAGTTCATCTCCTCTTCCGTTAAAAGGGCTGTCTGCTCAGCTGCAAGGATACGATCAGCTTGCCCTGACTGTCATGCCCTGCCATTATCAGTCTTTCCGTTTCGGTTTCCTCATAATGAGTCAACCCTTCGGAGTACACCCATCCTTGCCCCATTTTCAACCCGACCCGATACGGACCGTTTCCTGAGATGGATCCATGAGAGAATCGTATGACGGCATTGGTGATGAAGTTCGCAGCCGGGTGCTTCGAACTGTCAAAATGGGCAGCGTATGCCCCCGTGGTCATTTCCAGGTGAATATATACCTCTTGATCCTTCAGGTTGTCGATTCTGCGTTGGACATCCTCTTGATTGATAAGCTGCATCAAAGTGCCCCCTATCGGAACGTCATTGATTCCGTCATTGTTTAAATAGCTACCTTGCTTGATCTAACATTAGAAAACCTCCACATAGATGTCAAGAAGCCAGTCTGCAAAAATGAGCTCCAGGTGCACTTGGGGCATGGGCAAGACGAAAAAGGCTGAACGCCCACACTATCCGAAACACGGATGGGCTCCAGCCGGTACCTTCTTTTCTTTCGGGCGGTCCATGTACGCATGCCGATACGGCGCGCTGCGGATTGTCAAAGAATGGCCTTGCCTGCTGGAACAGTCTGGTCGGACTGTCGTCTCAGCAGCACGATCCCCGGCGCAAGCGAAATCAGAAGCGACACGAATGCGAGAACCGGAAGAACGGACCATTCAAGAACCGGGTGTCCGAGGTAGGTTTGCCAGCCAACGGCTACTAGGCTAACCAAGTATGCGGTCCCCGCCAGATGGATAAATGCTTTGCGCGCGGAATGAGTGAGTGCCGTGCGTTCAGACAGCCAGGCGATAAACGGTACGACCTGAAGCGCGTGGAAACCGAGGCCATGCAGCCAGATGATGCTGCCGTGCAGGCCGACGAGGCGGCCGTTGTTGAAGGAAATCCAGACGCCTGCTGCAAACGACAGCAAGACTGCCAGCATGGCATAGCGAATCCCGACGATCAGCTCCGGACGAAGCCGATAAGCCTTCGGACGAAAATATTGAACCGCTACGAACAAATAAAACAGGATCAATAGAAGAGCGACAAACGTAAAGATGGAGCCTACCCAGACGTCAAAAGGCATGCCGCCCTTCACGAATCTCGGGTCTACGCCGCGAAAGTTTTGCACGGTTTCTGCAGCGTACGAATAGAGCGCAAGCACGATGTACGACCATCGAAAGAGAGCTCTGCTTTTGTTCCCCAACGCGGTAAAGGGGAGGATCGCCGCTGTCGACAACAGAAAGACACCCAGTGCGGCATTGAAGGAGAATGCTTTCAGAACATCTCCCTTGGGAAAGACCGGTCCCCCGTACAGGATGACCCAGACCCCGCATATTGCAGCCAAAAGAAAGCCGAGCAATCCCGTCAAAACCAGCCATTTTTCTCCTGTAAAAAAGGAGGGTGAGGCCTTTCTTTCTTGCCCTTTTCCATTTCTCATTTTTGTTCCTCCAACACTCGAAATTGTTACTCTCACAGTACCCGAAGGAGGAGGGGGAACGTAATTGGCTGAGGATGGAAAGAAGGCTTTGTCTCTTGGATGATTTTACCTCCGTCTAAAGTCCGAGCGTCCTTGTCCGCTTTGGGGAGAAATGGCTTTCCGGCAAAGAAAAAAGGGGGATTGCCTCCCCCTTGCATGAACGGCCTTTCTCGATTCCTTTACCCTTGGCTCTGCCGATACGCATCCCGCACCCGCTGGATCTGGGCGAGGTGATCCCGGACATGCTGGACGCGGAATTCCAGCAGCTGTAAAAAGGTAAAACGTTCCGCATCAGGATACACCCCTACCCGCTCGGCTTGTTCGTCCGTCAGTTGGTCCAGAATCGGCCGCATGCTGGCGCGCAGCATGTGAAACAGGAGCAGGTGCTGTTCCCGGTCCAGGGAATCATAGTCCAGCTGCTTCACCCATGCGTTTTGGTCAAACGAAATCAGGAGGGGTTCGTCCTCCGCCAAGACTTTTTTCAATCGGTGGGTAGACAAAATCTCGGAATCCGTCACATGGATGAGAATTTGATGGATGCTCCATTTGTCTGGTGCGGGCTTGAAACGGAGCTCCTCTTCACTCAATCCCTGTATGGCTTCCCGCAGCATCGTGTATCCGCGGTGGTACTCCTCACGTAACGCTTCCATGTTCCCCCTCCTCATTTTTCAGCCCATTTTCGGTTATTGTAGCACCAAGGAAGGAACTGGAAAATGATTTCTTTTGTCTATCTCTGCTCAATCGGCAGATGATGTCGACGAACTTCTTTACCGCGGGTGAAGCCTCTTCGAAGGAACGGGAAATAATCCCGATATCCCGGGTGATTTTTGGATGAGTGTCCTTGACCAATAAATCGTGAGCAACAGAAGAAAGGGTAAAATTCGAAATGATGCCGATGCCCAGATTTTTTGCCACCAGCTGGAGCAGCGTGTCGGCAGTCTGGACAGTCAGGTTGTCGCTGAGGGCAATCTGATTTTTCAGCAGTACCGCGGAAAGGGCGGTTTCGTGACCGCCTTTGCAATAGATGATTTCATCCCGATATGCTTCGATGTCGATTTTGTTTTCACGCTGTAACGGATGATGCTTCGGAATGACCGCGACCATGTGATCCTGGATGATCGCTTCAAAATCAAAGCCATCGAAAGGGGAGGCGACGATCCCCACGTCTACCGTGCGATGATCCACCCATTCCTTGATTTGACTGGAGGTCCCTTCCGCAAGCTCGATACGGACCAATGGGTAACTGGATCGGAACAAGGCGATGGCATCCGGGAGCAGATTAGTTGACGCGGCAGGAAACGAGCCGATTTTTACTTTTCCTCGCAGCAGGTTGTTTTCCTGATCGGCAATTTGGACGATCTTGTCCTCGAGGGCCAGCATCTGTCTGGCCAGCGCCAAAATTTCCTTGCCGGTCTCCGTCAGGACAAGCCCGTGATGCTTATCCCGCAAAAACAAGCGGACATTCAAAGAGGTTTCCAGGTTTTTGACCGCCTTGCTGACAGCCGGCTGGGAAATAAACAGCTCTTTGGAAGCCTCAGTGATATTCAGTTTGTCCGCGACGATTGCAAAGATCCTGAGATTGTTCATGTTCATCTTTATGCACCCGCTATAACGAAATGGTTATGTTAAGTTTCCGATATCTGTATTTCAGTTATGTAATCAGATCATCTACGATGAAAGAGCAAAAGTCAACGACGAAACCAAAAAAGGTGACGTCGGTTCAGTCACACGCTTTTTTCAGAAAGGGGAATGGTGGATAGATGAATGGCTGTCAGGAAATCAGCATGTCAAAGAGTGTCAAAAGACGTGCCGGGGATTCATGGAGGATATGGACAACGGCTTGGATGGTTACAGCGGTCTTTACTTTGTCGAACTCCGCCACGCCGCTTTATGTCCATTGGCAGCGGGAGATCGGTTTTTCCAACGGCACGTTAACACTGGTCTTCGCTGCTTATATCGCGGGTCTGCTCGCGACTCTGCTGTTCGCGGGCCAGCTGTCGGACCGGTTCGGCCGCAAGCCGGTGCTTTTTCCTGGACTGGCTGCCGCTGTTTTTTCATGCGTTCTGTTTTCTTTTGCGTCTTCAGTGGCTGTTCTTCTGATCGCTCGGTTTCTGACGGGAGTGGCTGTAGGGGCGATTGTATCGGCAGGAATGGCAGCAGTAGTGGATGCAGGCGGTTCTTGCCATAGGCAGTCGGCTTCCTTGGCGGCATCTGTCGCGATGGTGTCTGGAGCGGGATTGGGCCCCTTGCTTGCGGGGATCTTGGCAGAGGGGCTGGCTCAACCGATTGTGCCTATCTACTCCATTCAGCTAGTCATGATAGGCAGTGCTTTTTGGGTGGCTGCCGCCCTTCCGGTGAAAGGCAGAGCCGGTCTTCATCAGGAACGCTTTCGTTTCCGCCTGCCGGGCATACCTGCTGCCAATCGTCTTCACCTCGCATGCGGAATCTCCGTTTTTGCACCTGGCATTACGGCTACTTCGTTTTTGTTGTCGCTTGGCCCCTCGCTTTTTGCAAAGCTTCTCCATGTGGCGAGCCCTCTTGTGGCGGGAGGAACAGCGTGCGTGATGTTCATCTCGGCAACAGGAGTCCAGTTCGCCATGAAAATGTTGCCGATCCGCACCATTTTCCGGAACGGCGCAGCTGCCACCATCCTGTCCATGTGCTTCACTACGGTTGCTGTAACCGCATCGTCTGCCTGGGCACTCGTGCTTGCCGCGATCCTGGCCGGAGCTGGTCAAGGTCTCGGTCAGCTCGGCGGCCTGACGCTGATCGGCCTGCACGTGCCGGTGGAGCGGAGAGCGGAGGCGAATGCCGTCCTCCATATCGGCGGTTACATTCCGGCTGCGCTCTTGCCGGTGTGCTCCGGTTATCTCATCGATGTGACGGGACTGGCAACCGGGGCGACGATCTTTGCAGTCATCTTGTCCGTGGCGGCGATGACTGCGGCGATTTTTACCCGTGCACGCTTGAAGGCGAACGCCACATAATTCCGGTGGAGCGAGGGGAGAAAAGGGAGGGGTGCCAGTCCGTCTCCCTCATCCTTGTTCCAGCAGATGGCTGTTTTCATAAAGGTGGTACATGGAAAATTCGTTCCCCATGGACAGGGCGGCCTGATACGCTTCTTCCGTGCTTTTCCCGTTTTGGATGATTTCGTAGAAAAGCCGCAGGACAAAGAGAAGCGCTGCATTTCCATCCGGATAGTCGTTCGGTCCGATATACAGCCGGCAGCCACGGTCCAGAAAAGCTTGCGCCAAAACCGGATCGCCGAGAGTGCATCCGTTGCCGATGACGACTTTTCCCTCCAGCTTCGCAAAGCGAAGAATTTCATCCGAACCAAAATCGCCTGCAGGTTCCCCCGGCTCGTACACGTCTTCGCCCAATTCCGGCATGAGGAGCTTTCCTTCATCACCGTGGAAGCAAAGGACGATCATATCGGTGTCCGGATAAATGTCTTCGCCGGACAAGACGGAAATGAAATCGTTCGGCCTGCCGATCCAGTAGGGAAAGACTCTGGCCCCGAAATATTCAAGTGAGGCACGCAGCGCCTGTGTCTCCATGTCGCAGTCCGGCCCGCATACCAGAGCGACGTTCATCACGGGTTTGCTCATTTTCAATTCCTCCATCCAAGCTCATACTTGCGTTCTCTTCCATTTACGAATGAGGGCAAGGAATGTTCCGTGATTTCCAAATGCGGATGGCAAGAAGGCAGCGGCAGTCTCGGACGTGAACGAAAAGTCCGGACCACCGCTGCCTTTTGTGCGAAATCGGCGTTCCTTACTTCGCTGGAACGGTCCGGTTTTGCAGGCTTCTCGGATTAACCTGTTGTTTCTCAACCAGTGCAAGAGGGAGGTGTTTCGCGATCTTCTCCCAAGCGACTACCTTGAAGTTTTGATTTTGGGCCTGTCCCCTCGGGTCTACGTTTGCGCCGTCCTGGGCAATAAAGAGGCCGTGCGGATATTTTTGCCCCAGCCCGAATCCGATGACATCGATGCCGTCCGTATCACTGGTTCCGTCGATCGTCTTGCTGTCGCCGATAGCGAAGCTGCCGATATACCTGTTGTTGCCCTGACGATCATAGATGGCGTAGGTGTTATTTCCCTGGCTGGAAGCGATCAGGTATCCTTTGCCGTCCGCCGCGTAATAAATGGTCAGTCCCTCAATGTCTTCGGTCAGGTGCTCGCCATTCACGACATCGACAATCTTGCCTTTGTTTTCCGCATCAGGCTCGGCATTCAATCTCCACAGCGCTACATCCTCTTCGCCGATATAGAGATACCCGTACTCATCATCGGCCACCATGCCTTCTGTCTGGCTAAGCAATTTGAATTCCCGTACCTTTTTCCCCTGAACCTGACCTTTTCCGTTATCGATCAGTTCATACTGCTCAAACTCACCATCTTTTCCTGTCAGCATGGCGTAGAACTTTCCTGTCTTTTGGCTGTGGTAAAAGCTGAAGCCGTAAACCTCGCTTACGGCCGATTTGATGGGCTGCTCTGGATCTACGATATTTTCAAGCGTACCTGTCTCCCCGTCAAAAGCGTAGATCTCAATGCTGTTTTTTCCTTCCGAACGATCCGTTGCACCCACCAAATCGATAGACTTGTTGCCCAGCTTGAAACCGTAGCGCAAGTCTACATTGTTCAAATTCCCGAATGGATACGATTTGATTTCCTTGCCGTCCAGATCGTAGACGATGAGACCTGATTTTTTGTTGGTCGTGATGAACTTGCTTTTCGCTGGATTGGACGGATGTACCCAAATGGCAGGATCGTCGGCAGCGTCGTCAGTGGTTTGCACCGGTTGAGTTTCCATGTCAGCTGTTACAGGGAAAGTCTTGGACTCCGCATAGGAGACTTCTGCTGGCAAGGTGGAGAAGAGACCTGCGGCCAAAGCGAATGCCACCCATGCTTTTTTCGTTTTCATTCAAGATACCTCCATATTCGACACGAATGATAATGACATCACCTTTTACTGTATCAATTGGATGTGAATCTTGAATCGATTCAATGTAAATTCTTTGTAATTTTGTACGAGCTTAGGAAAGGGAAGGGGGAGTATAGCAGCGAGGAGCCATGAATGGATGGGGAAGATGTTGGAGGGACGAAGCCGCTTGGATCGGCTCGCCCCCCGTATTCATCAATCGAGGATCTTGTAATAAATGCCCACGAGGAAGTGGTGCTACCACTCTATCCGTTTTCGTTCTCGAAAGAAGCCGCCAGTCGGACCATCTTCACCCAGTGTCGCCAACCAGACTGCCGTATCTGCTCCTTCCGCTACCGTCAGCGGAGCATCTGCGCCGCCCATATCCGTTTGCACCCTGCCAGGACAGACCGCATTCACTTTGATCCCCATTTCCGACACCTCTTGCGCAGCCAGGCATGTCAAGGCATTCAGCATGGTTTTGGAGATGCGATAGGCGGAGGAGGACCCTTTGAGGCCCAGAAATCCTTGCAAAATCTCAAAAGCTCCAAGCCCCGATGAGATATTGACGATACGGCCGTACCGATGGGCTTTCATCAGAGGAACGGATGCCTGAATCATCCGCAGGGCACCAAAGTAATTGGTCTCGAAGGTCTCCTTCATGACGGATTCTTCCACGTCCAGCACCGAGACGCCTCTGTCCATAATAATGCCTGCATTGTTCACCAGCACGTCAAGACGGCCAAAATCATGTTCTACTCGGCGGATCATGTCCTGGATGCTTTTCCGATCATGTACGTCGACGACCTGGAATTCAACCGATAGACCCTCCTGGCGCATTTCCTCCACGGCTTTTCGCCCTTTGTCTTCATCCCGACAAGTGATGATGACTTGCAATCCTTTTTCAGCCAACTGGCGTGAAATTTCCTTCCCAATACCGCGGTTCCCTCCAGTGACGATCGCAAGCCGTTGATTTGCCGTTTTCAATATCGGATTCATTTTTTTCCCTCTCCTTTATGCAAGATTTCTTTCCAGCCGCTTATACAATCTGCCAAATGCGATTCGGCTTTGCGCAAGGTCTCGATTTGTTTGCGGATTTCCTCGAGCTTTTTTTCACCCACCTGTATGGCATTGGGCAGACATTGAAATTGCAGATCCTCGCTCCATGCACAATGAAAAAAATCGTGAATTTCCTTCACAGTCAGACCGAGACTGAAATAGAGCTGAATGATTCTGACTCGCTCGATGTCGGATTCCGTATAATCCCGATAGCCGTTTTCCAGGCGAATCGGGTTCAGCAGCGCTTTTTCTTCGTAGTATCGAAGGGAACGCAGACTGACTCCGGTCTTCCGAGACAATTCGCCGATGTTCATAAAAAATCGCCCCTAGCGGTTTGTTATCACACATTCTAAACCATCACATCGTGTGAGGGTCAAGGGAAGGATCACACAAAAAAATAGAGCATCAGAGGCGTACTCTGATAAACTCTATCCTTTTCTCGCGATTTGGTTTCGCGGACAAACCCGCAAGACTGTCTCCCGCATTCTTTTCCTTATTGTTCGTTTTGTTCCTCGAGCCTCTTATAGTAGTCGATTTTCTCTTCGACTTCTCTCAAGCTTTCCTTCAGATCCTGGATTTGGGCCAGAACGTTTTTGTGATGGTTTTCTAGCAATTCGCGGCGGTTTGCAACGGTAGCATTCCCTTGACTGCGCAGATCGGAAAACAGCTTCATGTCACTGACCGGCATACCTGTGGAGCGCAAACGGAGCAGAAAATGAATCCACGCCAGGTCGGCCTCCGAATATTGTCTGTAACCGTGCTCGTTGCGCTCCACGCCGTTTAGCAGCCCGATTTTTTCATAGTAGCGCAACGTGTGCACCGATAGACCCGTCATTTTTGCCATTTGTTGAATCGTCAATTGGTTATCCATGCCGTTTATTGTAGCACAGCAAAAGGGGTATTGCTTTAGAGTTCACTCTAATGTGTAGCATGATGCTTAGGAATTTACCCTGATTCAACGAGGAGGATCACAAATGAGTTCGGAACGTTACTTGCGCGGTTGGGAAAAGCTGATGGAGGTCGACGGGGAGGGGGGAGAACGCGTTATGGAATCGCTCAAAGACATTGCCCCGGATTTGGGAAGGTATGTGGTTGAGTTTGCTTTTGGCGATATTTACAGCAGAGAGGGCTTGGATCTAAAACAAAGACAGCTTGTCACCATCGCTTCCCTGACAACCCAAGGCGGATGCGAGCCTCAGCTCACCGTTCATATTCATGCAGCTCTCAATGTGGGGCTGTCTCCGCAGGAAATTGTAGAAGCCATCATCCATTGCAGTCCTTACACCGGCTTTCCACGCGTATTGAATGCCGTCTTTACGGCAAAACGTATTTTTGAAGAGCGCAATGTGCAAGGGCAATCTGTCCTATAGAAAGCATAGCTGCCTATCGAAACGAGCAAGCAAACGGGGAGTGGTTCGCGCTTTTTGGCTAACGAATCCCGAACGTACTACAAACACAAGAAGAGGCTGCTGGTGTTCAGACCGGCAGCCTTTGCCTGCGAATGGGCAGCTGGCCAAGCAGTGTGATCTTAGCCGAAAATCGCCATTTCGCGATGATGAATATCCAACACCTCAACCTTTACCGTACCACCAAGATGACGGGACACCAGAGCGGACAGATCTTTAAGCGCCAGTTCAAACTCGTCGTTTCTTGTCTCGTCTATTAATTCCATACAGAGGAACGCATTTTTCGTATGCTCCGTCAGCATCGTCCTCTGAGCTTCCCGCCAATTCCAGCATCTGCATATGGCACCGTCATCATCTTTATAAACGATTTCTCCTTCATACGGCGAAGCATTTTCTTCACTTCCCAACGGGAGAAACGGTTCGTTCCCGTTTGCCTGCGTGAGCCGAATATCGCCTGCGAAAGTGTCGATATCCTCTCCGCCGCACGGAAAGCCGTAACGCAAGGAAATGGAATTATAGATGTCCACAAGCGGGTTGATTGTCCCGATATGGTTGCCATTCTTCACTCTTTTTAATAAAGCTTCAATGGAACACCTTGCGCCTTTTTTTGTTTTGAATTTCTGAAAAGCTTCCCGCCAAACGAATATGACGGGATTCCTGCTGAAATCCTCCAGACTTAAAAATTTATGCGCTTCCTTCTCGGCCTCTTGCAGCAGCTTCTCGTAGATTTCTACGTCCCGAATGGAATTATCAATCCCCTGGCAAATCACGGTGCCGATTTTTGCATGCGGGAATAACGACCAAAAATCATCTTCAATGATAAAGCGAGACATCCAAGATCTCTCCATTCCTTTTGCTTATGGTTTTGGTAGAATCGCGGCTGGCTGTGTCACGACGCGGTGACGTCGCGTAGACACTCTTATGTTTTGGAGGGGCTCGCAAAGGCAGAGAATACCCCGAGAACAATATATAAATACCCCGTGATCCGATTCTGCAGCTTTGAACTGACTTTCATCCGCTTTCTGATACTCGCTGCAAGAATGGCATACAGACCATCGCTAATAAAAGCAAGAATAATAAAGATCGCCCCTAAAAGCAAAAATTGCAGGGGGACTGATCCGCCCGACGGTGATATGAATTGCGGAAAGAAGGCGAGAAAAAACAGAGCTGTCTTCGGATTCATGACTTCGACGAGCGCCGACTCGTAAAATATTTTTGCCAATTTTTTGCGAGGGGCCTGCGGAACATCGGAAGCCGTTTGATCCGATCTGGAAAATAAGGTCCGGCAGCCCAGATAGATCAGATAAGCTGCCCCCAAGTACTTCACGATCGAAAAGGCAGTAGCTGATGTCATCAGGATCGCAGAAACGCCAATGGCCCCCGCTAAAACATGAACAGAACCGCCGAGCGATACGCCCAGAACGGATACCAGACCCGCCTTTTTTCCTTGATCAATACTTCTTGCCATAATATAAAACACAGCCGGTCCAGGTATGATTAACAATGTAGCGGCAGCTATTACAAATAACCAAATCGTTGAAAACTCCATAATAGGCAACTCCTTGTTGTATTTGTGCACATGACGGGCTTCTCTTGGATGGGCGAAAAAAAGGTTATCCTTTGTTTGGAAGGTTTGCTTTCATCCAGGAGGCGATTTGCTGCTCGTTTGGCGAGGGGATCTGTTCCAAATGCTTGATAACGAGCTCTTGTCTGTGCAAGGGATGGTTTTGACTGACTTTTGCCTTTCCTTCCAGCCTGTCGATTTTCATTTTGAATCCTTGAACGCCTTTGTTCATGCCAGCGAGAAAATCAGCATCGATATCCTGCAATCGATACGAACTGTCGGGCGCTTCATACTTCTGTACCAGATCATTCAAGGAGCTCATTAACTCGTGCTCGTCTTCGATGAATTCCACTTCTCCGTAAACATGGACGGTCACGTAATTCCACGTCGGCACTGCTTTGTTGGTCTCATACCAAGAGGGTGAGATATAGCAATGAGGACCATGGAAAACAGCAAGAACCGTCTGATTCTGAATATCCTTCCACTGCGGATTCGGACGGGCAAAATGGCCGTACAAATGGGTTTTTTCCTGATTCAGCAACAGAGGCAAATGTGTAGCGAAGGGCATTCCGTTATGAATGGAAAACAATGTTGCAAAGCTGTTCTCCTGGATGACTTTGTAGGCAGCAGTTGCTTCTTTCATTGTAAAATGCTCCGGAATATACATCGGCAAGCACCCCATCCTATTTTTTACATACAGCAGATTCCCTTACATGGTTATGATATAATGCAATCTGACATGTAAAAAGGTACAAAATCGAACATATGAATATGTCAGTTGGGGAAAAGGAAGATTTCGGTGCCAGTCCGGTTCATGGAAATAACCCTTTGCGTTGCTCTCGCATCCACTGGGCAACCTGAATATCCCCTTGTTCATCTGATTTTTCAAGCTCTCCAACAATCGATTTGTAATCCGTGTTGTTGCGATTCTGGCTCATTTTGGCTGCGGCTTGAATCGAGGTGATTTCAATTTCAAAGCCAACGATTCCTTTCATTTCGCGCTCCAGCAACTCAGGCTGAAACGTATCCCAGAGCCGACCGTTTTCCCGGTGAGATTCATAGCGTTCGAGCATCGCAGCCAAAGCCGATTTCAGCTCATCCGAAGTGAGTACACGCGCCGTTCCATACGCATGGACAGCGAGATAATCCCATGTGGGAACTTCCTCGTTTTCATACCAACTCGACGAAATGTAAGCGTGCGGCCCTTGAAAAACAAGCAGCACATCACGATTTTGATCCAGCGTTTTCTTCTGCATGTTTCCGTAGGCAATGTGCCCGGTCGCATAGATTTTCCCTTCATCTTCACGAATTTCCAACGGAATGTGCGTCGCCAACGGACGCTGTTCATCAACCGTTATCAATAAGGCAAACGGGTTTGACTTCATCATCTGAACGGCTTCATCACGATCCATGCGATATTGCTTAGGAATGTACACTATCATCATCCTTTCAGCTTGTCATCCACTTACAAAAGACAATAGGACACAAGGTGACACAAAAAAAGATACAATTTCTAAGAAATATACATGTCAGAGGAGATGAAAATGAAAAATACCATCTTTACCTTCCATGACGACTCTCCGAAATACAAGCAAATCTACGAGAAATTCAAGACATTTATTGAGCAAGGCGATATAAAGGCGGATGAGCCGTTGCCCTCCATTCGTCAGCTTGCGGATTCCTTGCATGTAAGCCGAAACACAACCTTAATGGCCTATGAACAACTTGTTGCGGAAGGGTATATTCGCGGAGAGGGCCGAAAAGGCTATTTTGCAAATGAGGTGGAGCCTCTCCTATATCAAGAGGCTCGCCCCTCTTCTACTCGCAAGCCAACAGAGCAAATGCCGCCGCCTGTTCAGATTGATTTTCGCGCAGATGTCGTCGATCAAGCGCATTTTCCTTTAAAAGCGTGGAGGAGGATCTCGAATCAAGTATTGACGGAAAAGGACAGCTTTCGGTACGGGGAACCTTTTGGAGAATTGTGCCTGCGCGAACAAATCGCAGCCTATCTGCTCCAGTCTCGCGGGGTGAGAACCGATCCAAACGCAATCATTATCGGAAGCAGTACCCAGCAAATGCTTGTGTATCTCGGGCATGTCCTGAAACAGGATTTTTCAAGCGTGATTGTAGAGGATCCTGGCTATGACGGAGCTCGGGAAGCTTTTCAGTTAAATGGTTTTGCGCTTGAAACTATGCCCGTGTACGAGACAGGTGCTGATTTTTCACAATTGGAACACAGGAAGTCGCGAGTCATTTACGTAGCGCCGTCCCATCACAGTCCATACGGGGTGAGCATGCCGATTCAACAAAGGCATGCCCTTATTCATTGGGCAAACAAGGTACAAGGATATATTATCGAGGACGATTACGATAGCGAATTTCGCTATACCCAACAACCATTTCCGGCTCTTGCTTCCATCGATTCAACGAGAGTGATTTATCTCGGAAATTTCTCGAAGTGCTTTCTTCCAGGCATTCGTTTGAGCTATATGGTGTTGCCGCAGCCACTTATCCATCGGTATCAAAAACAATTCGCATATTTCGAGAGCACCACTTCCCTGCTGAGCCAATTCGCCATGGCGAAATTTATGGAAGAAGGGGAATGGAATCGCCATATTAAACGCATGCGGCTTGTGTATAAACGAAAAATGCAGCACCTCGTTTCTGAGTTGCGCAATCATTTCAAGCATACTATTTCCATCATTGGCGAGCAGTCGGGTCTGTACGTATTAGTCAAAGTCCACGTGGAGCGTTCAGAGGAATGGCTCATTCAGCAAGCCTCCATGCAGGGGGTGAAAGTCTATCCTACTTCACTCTTTTTCATTAAAAACAAAAGCGATAAACCAATGGTAAAACTGGGTTTCAACAATTTAACTCCCGATGAAATCCAGATGGGAGTGGAGCTATTAAAAAAGGCTTGGGTACCAGGCAGCGAACGGGTTTGACCGTTTCATCATCCAAACAGCGGCGAGTCTATGATCCTATTGAGATCTTGGCTTGCCGCTGTTTCCATTGCCGGTGTGATTCCGCGTTTGATAGTTTCCCCGGGAACACATCACTTCCATCATCCTACGAACAATGCTTGAAAAGAGGAAGGACATAGAATTGGAGAACATTCATCTTTACTGACCGTAGTTGTCAGTGAAGTTGGTGTATGATTCATTTATCCAAAACATAGTAGGGAGGAATCACTCTTGAAGGAAGTGCTGATTTTTATCACGGATGGTTTTGCTGATTGGGAGGCCAGTTACGTCAGCTCGGAGCTAAACAAGCCAGAAACAGGCTATCGTGTAAAGACAATCGCGATTGATCGGGAGCCGAAGGTTTCGATGGGGGGATTAACGGTCCTTCCGGATTATAGCGTAGAGGAATTCCATCCGGATGTCGATATCGCCATGGTCATCATACCTGGGGGTACGGGATGGAGAGAAGCCAAGAATCAGCAAGCAAAAGCACTGGTTGACTATTGTGTGAGCAAGGAAATTCCTGTTGCAGCGATCTGCGACGCTACCACATTCTTGGGATGCCACGGCTATTTGGATCATCATAAACATACAGGCAATACGTTACCCTATTTGAAGCAAGGAGCTCCGAATTACAGGGGAGATCAACATTATGTAGACGCTCAGTCTGTCCGTGACGGGAATCTGATCACGGCGAATGGAAGCGGGGCGTTGGAGTTTTCACGCCATATCCTGGAGAGATTGGGCGTATTGGAAGGCGATGAGTTGAACGAATGGTACGACATATTTAAAAAGGGCTATTTTCCTTCCTAATATGCGAGTCTGATAGGAAAGCACGAAAGCATGGCGCTTAGGTGCTTTCCTATTGATTTAGACAGTCAGATTGGCTCAGATCAAGTCAGGGAGGAGAAGCTTATTTTTTTGCATCCATGATAAATAAGGATGCATCTTGATTCATGAATAGTTTACTGCCATTATAAATGGTTTTGGATGTAATTTCCCGGAATCCAATTGTAGCCATCAGCTCAGCAAGGTTTCCCTGATCAAATCCATTATGAACCTTATCTGTTGTAACTTTTTCATTTTTATCAAAATCGACAATCAGCAAATGTCCTCCTGGATTCAGTACTTCATACAATCGTGATAAAACTAGCTCGACATCTTTGATGTGAAGCAAAACTTGAACCATAAAAACATAATCGGCATGGATATCAGATCGAAATCCCGTTTCAAAATCAAAGCATACTGTATCTGCATTCCGGATATTGGCGTCCGCTATTTTTTGCTTGATCTGCTCAAGCATTTTTGGTGAGGTATCCAAAAAAACCAGATCACGGAATTCATGAAGCAAATTCAGCCCAACAAGTCCCGTTCCACAGCCGAAATCGATAGCACTTTTATCTTTGCCGTTTTCTATAAATTCACGAATAGCGTTTGCCGTGATCTTTGCGATTTCTATTCTTTCAGAAGTGTCATATCCACTTGCCATTGCTTCAAAAATATCAGTATTCCCCATTACCATACCTCCCATCTGACTTCTTCGTTTGTGTATGTTTGGCCCATGGCTTATCAGAAGAACTCGGATACTGTCTTATTTTGAAAGGAACATTCTACGTTAAAGTGTAGCTTTGGGGAAGCAATTTTTCAAATGTCACTGCACCCTCACCAGCAACACACGGCACTCTACATGGCTAACGGCCACACCTCCTGCCTACTTAACCATTTTTCCTTCCGCCAACGGAGAAGCATGGCAGGGAATGTACTGGCAACTCTAAGAGGACGTAGGTGGGTGTCATGCTGGCAATGCTCGTCAAATCGTGCAACTCCGACTACTTTCGAAATCGTCTGAAGAAGATCCGCAAGTCTTGAACCATCAGGTCGGGAACCTCCATAGCAGCGAAATGGCCTCCATGGTCAAATTCGGTCCAGTGCACGACGGTGTGTTCACACTCCGCAAGAGAACGCACAGGCAGCGCCAAGTCGTAAGGAAGCACCGCCACGCCCATGGGGACAGGACACGGTCCCAAAGCTCCTTTCGATTTGAAATTCTCGTAATACAGACGGGCGGACGATCCCGCGGTGCCCGTCAACCAATACAGCATCACATTGGTTAGAATCCGATCGTCATCCACCCGGCATGCCGGATCGGTCCATTCCCAGAATTTTTCTGCGATCCATGCCAGTTGGCCGACCGGAGAATCGGTGAGCGCATAGGACAACGTCTGCGGCCGGGTCGCCTGCAGTCTCGCGTACCCTGCAGGAGCGGAACGATAGCGCTGAGACCGCTCCAGCCTGTCTCGGTCCTCCTGGGATAGTTCTTTCGGATCGAAGTCGTCGGCTGGAACGGTATGCAAATAGTTTACATGCACTCCGCACATATGCGCGCGGTCAACTTCCGCCAATGCTCGGGAAATGGCTGCCCCCCAATCGCCACCCTGAGCGCCGTATCGGTGATAACCCAGCCTTCTCATCAGTTCCGCCCAAGCCCTGGCGACCCTTTTGACGTTCCAACCCGACTCCCGGGTAGGACCTGAAAAACCGAAGCCGGGGATCGACGGGATAACCAAATGAAAGGCGTCGGCTGGGTCGCCCCCATGAGACCCCGGGTCAACAAGCGGTCCGACCATGTCGAGGAACTCGACGATTGAGCCCGGCCAGCCGTGGGTGAGAATAAGCGGCATCGCATCCTGCTCCGGAGAACGAACGTGCAGGAAATGAATGTTCGCCCCATCAATCGTTACAGTATACTGCGGAAAGCTGTTTAGCCAAGCTTCGTGTTTGCGCCAATCATAGGAGATGCACCAATAGTCCGCCAGCCTCCGGAGATAGTCTAGCGGCACTCCGTAATTCCAGCCTTCCTCTGCCAATTCGTCCGGCCAACGGGTCCGGGCTAGCCGGTCCCTAAGGTCGTCGAGCTCACTTTGCGGAATCTCGATAGAAAACGGCCTGATTTCCTCCTCGTATAATTCTGGATCATTCTTTCCTTTATAAAAATCCATACGATCAGCCTCCACTTCCATTTTCAATTTTTTGGGAGTTCTCCTCGTCATTTCAGCCAGCTTCCGAATCGTCCACGATACATCATCAATACTCCCAAAACGGCGACAGATTTGCCGTACACGGCGGTACCGACCGCGTAAAAAGCGAATCGATTGCCGATACCCAGCTCTCATGCGAGTAGGAAAGCCGGAACTTTTTCATGGAATGTCACCCTTTCCATTTGTTACGCCTTATTTTACAATCGAAAATAGATAAAGAATAATATATAGTTCTTTGTCTTTTCATTACATCAAGTGTATGGATAT
Organism: Brevibacillus brevis; assembly: GCF_031583145.1. Taxonomy (NCBI): domain Bacteria; kingdom Bacillati; phylum Bacillota; class Bacilli; order Caryophanales; family Paenibacillaceae; genus Brevibacillus; species Brevibacillus brevis. The sequence goes on from NZ_CP134050.1 coordinate 1,117,959, forward strand.
GGAGTGATTCCAATGGAGCTGCTGCAACTGAAATATTTCCGCACGGTTGCCAAATTGGAGCATATGACCAAGGCGGCAGAACAACTTCATATTGCACAGCCTGCTCTCAGCAGGACGATATCCAGACTGGAGGAGGACCTGAGCGTCCCCCTGTTTGATCGTTCGAACCGACAAGTTCGTCTTAACGCATACGGCAAAGTCTTTCTCGCCAAAGTCGAAGCTGCTTTATCTTCTTTGGAAGAAGGAAAGAAAGAAGTAATGGATATGGCAGGATTGGAACGGGGGATGATCAGCATCGCTACGAACGCGTTAAATCGTCTCTCGCCCGCTGTAACAGCTTTTCGCGAGCGGTTCCCGGATGTCCGCTTCCGTATCAAGCAGATTGCGCCTTCCGAGACATACAGCATTGCAGAGCTTTTGGAGCAGGGCATGGCAGATCTCGGGTTTGGACCGGTGGCTTTTCACAAGCCAGGTATTCGTGAATTTCCTGTGCTGCAGACAGAGGTCCACCTGGCCCTACCCCACGGCCACAGGCTGGAGCATCAGAGCAGCATTAGATTGGAGCAGGTAGCAGACGATCCTTTTATCGAATACAAGGTCGGACATCCGTTTCGCCAAGTCAATGACGAGATCAGTCGCAGAGCGGGAATCGAGCGGACCATCATCTGTGAGGTGGAGGAGCCCGCCGCTTTGGGCAGCTTGGTACAGGCAGGGCTAGGGGTCGCATTCGTCCCGAGATGCAAAGGGGATAACGTAACGCCGTATACCTTGCTGCCCATCGAAGGGCCGGATAACAAACGTTCCTTTTTCGTCGCATGGAATGAAGCGCGATATTTATCTAAAGCGGCGCGTGAATTTCAACATTTCCTTGTCGAGTATTATGAAGATAAGCAGGGGTGAACTTCCGTCATTCTTGGATCATCGGCATTCGTCAAATGGAATTGGGAGAACTCTGGTAGTTTGATGGTATAGAAGGCCAAGAAATTGAAAAAACTCAAGCGGCGATGCGCTTGAGTTTTTTCAAATCGGTAAAAGCGGCTATACATCACTGCGTGCTCGGAAACTGACATATTGCCTCTACATGTGTGGGTTGCGTAAAATGGACAATCCCTGATGTGGCAGTAATCGCTTAAGAATATCTTTTATTGTCTTTCGAGCCATCTGTGGGAAACATATCCACGACATTACTATTGGTAGGCGGGAGCATATCTACTAAATCGCACAAAAGCAAGGGCATTCTTTAACTCATATGGAACAAAGGTATCATCCTAACAACTCACGTATCCTTTCCGTGAGTATTATTTTTCTTGCATCATAAAATTTTTCAAAGTCTACTATTTCAAGTGAAACTTCCTGCGGAATCAAAGCCTGTTTACAAAATTTCGTCTTTTGCTCATCGTTCATATCATTGTAATAATCCACGAGACGCATATCACTTTTGCTACCATTACTTCTACCTTCAAGCAGATGTAGATTTGGTAGTCGATTTCTCATTCCATGCCATCTTTTCCAATCCTCTACAGCAACAGATACAGGTTTGCTTTCGCTAAATCTGCTATCCGGATGAAGATGGTCTTGTTCATATTTAAAGTTTTTATTTGTCCATTCAAGATTCAAGTAGTATAAAACTTCACCGGCAACTCTGCTGCCTTTTTCGGAGTTGAGTACATCTTCAATTTTACCATCTGTGACTCTCAAGTCATTCATCTGTTCGAGCATTTCAACAGTAATTTCATAATCAAAGCTATTAATATTACTCTTCATCTGTTGTAGCTTACTTGTAGTACCTGATTGGAAATAAGTGAAGAATATCGCCCTAAGCAAATAAGCACGAACACCCTTGATGTTTTTATCGTAATCAGGATTATAGTAAATATAATAGATTATCGGTAAGAGAACGTTCCAACTACTTGAAAAACGGCTTACATCAATTTTCATTTCCTTTAGCAGGCTTTCCAAATTTGTCAGTGCTTTTTTGAAACCACTCCAATCGTTTTTCAAATCCTCTGCAATCTTTTTGTTAATGTTGGATTTTACAACATCACCATACAGCATCAAAGCCGAACGGATAATAAAGTCCGTACCAAAGCCTGCATACGAGTCAACTAGAATTTTCCCAAACTCCGTTTTTGCACTTGGCCAGTATGCCTCAAGAATCGACATCGTTATTTCAGATTTACGTAGTGCTTTTCCACCACTATTGAACCTTACAAACATCTCAAGAGCATCATCTTGTTTCATGTCAATAATTTCTGTATATCTAACCAGCTTTTCAACAAAAACCTTAATATACAACTTTTGCAGAATGTTTCGTGCGTAATCCTTGCTGTCTGCCGGAACATTAGCAATGGCTTCTTCAATTGCTTTTTCTCTTGTAGTTTCATCCTGGAATTTCTTATCAAGAATATTTTTTATCTCAAATTGGGTTGGACTCAATCTTCCAATCTTTTCACTAAACTTAATATCGAATTTCTTACTGTTATACTCTTCCTCATCAACAGATATCTTATTCTTGTTAAGTTCTATCAGAAGTTTAGATACAATCTTATCCCCGGTCTTCTTTCTGGCATAATTTGGACGTATGTATGCTCCCCCGAACAATGATAGAAACAGTGATGTTAGCCTTTGCTGTCCATCCAATACCGCCGTATTGGTATTCTTAACGTTTATGCTTGTCAACTCATAATTAACACTATCAGCTTGTTTTTTGCTATCAAATGTAACCTCTGATAAAAAACTGCAAAAATAGGTATCCCATGTTACATTGGAGTCATCAACGTGCCAAAATAGAAACGTGGCAATAGGGTAATCCAACAAAATAGAGTCCCATAGTTTTTCAATCTGCTCCATACCCCAAACAAATTGCCTTTGAAACGCAGGCATTACATATTTTCCGTCCTTAATGTTTTGTAAAGCCTCATATATCGTTATACTGTTATCTATTAATTTGCTCATATTCGTACCTCTCAATCCTTAAATAACAAAAACTCGATTCGGCTTTAAAGTTCGGCATATTTCTTCAATCCCCTTCCATTTCCTGAATATCTTCACTTTTGTCTCTATAGTATCTGCACATAAGGAAAGCCTAAGCGCTGCTCTGAAATACTACCTTCTTTCAAGCCACACACAAAACTCCACATGTGTAGTGTGGGTAATTAGGACAATCGAGATGCACTACCAACAAATCAATATTGTCGGAATACCCCTCCAGCATCGAACTTCATCACATCATCGTAGAAGAACTCTATTCCATCATTTTCCCCTCGAGCTCTTCCAAAGCGGCTTGCTCCCCCATAGGGATTTTCTTTCTCTCCACCAATGCGTCAAGGGTTCGCTTCGCCTTACGCCCTTGACTCTATTGGCTTCGAAAAAGACGTCTCAATTAGGGGATGAAACCTTTTCATATATCGGTTGATTGAGTTTAGACTTAATCATTAGCCCCTCTTAATTTAAGTAACACTGTACACTCCACATGACTCGTCTGCGGAAACATATCTACCGGCTGCACGCTGACCAGCTCGTACTTCTTCAGCAATTGGGAGACATCCTTAGCCAGCGTGGACGGATTGCAGGACACGTACACGATCTTCTTCGGCTTCACGTCCAGCAGCGAGCGGATCAGCGCATCGTCGAGGCCGGTGCGCGGCGGATCGACCACGACGACGTCGGGGCGAACGCCCTGCTTGGCCCATTTGGGCATCAGCTGTTCCGCACGGCCGACGTGGAAGCTGGCGTTGGCGATGCCATTGTGCTCGGCGTTGCGGCGGGCGTCCTCCACGGCTTCGGGAATCAGCTCGATGCCGCGAACCTCGCGGGCATGGGGAGCCAGCCACAATCCGATCGTGCCGGTCCCGCAGTACAAGTCCAGCACCAGCTCGCTCCCGGTGAGTCCCGCCGCTTTCTTCACCTGATCATACAGCTTTTTCGTCTGCTCCGGATTGAGCTGGAAAAAGGCGCGGGCCGACAAGGCAAAGGACAGGTCGCCCAGTTTTTCCGCGATCGTCGGCTTGCCCCACAGCACCGTGGTTTTGTCGCCGAAGACGAGCGATGTCTTCTGGGTGTTCACGTTTTGCGTGATCCCCACGAGCTGCGGGAGACGAGTGCGAAGCTCAAGAATCAGCTCCTTTACGCGGGGAATGTCCGGTGTCGCAGTGACGAGCGTCAGCTGCGTCTCCCCCGTACCAAATGCGACCCGGGCCACGATCGTCCGGATGACGCCTGTCCGTTTGCGCTCGTCGTAGACGGGGATACCCAGCTCCCCGAGGATCTGCTTCGCCGTTTGCACGATCTCGCTGGTCGCTTCGTGCTGGACTCTGCAGCTATCCAGATCCACCAGCTTGTGGCTGCCTGTCTGATACAGGCCCGCGATGAGCTTGCCGTCCTGCTTGCCGACCTGAAACTGGGCTTTGTTGCGATACGACCACGGATTGTCCATGCCGATCGTCTCTGCGACAGGAGGATGGTCCAGCCGTGCGTATTTGCGCAGCGATTCGATGACGATTTCCCGCTTGCTTGCCAGCTGTGCCTGGTAATCCATGTGCTGCAAGCTGCAGCCGCCGCACTCCTCGTACACCGGACAGGGCGGGACGGTCCGGGACTTGGATTTTTCCACGACCCGTAGCAGGCGGGCGACCGCGTATTTCTCCTTGACCTGGGTCACTTCCGCATGTACGACTTCGCCTGGCAGCGCTTTGTCGACGAAGACGATTTTCCGTTTGAAATAGCCGATCCCTTCGCCGTTGATACCCAGGCTTTTGATGGTCAGGGTCATTTGTTGGCCGACGCGGATACTCGCTTCTTGTTGGTGGTTCATTCTGCTCCGTTCTCCTTCATAGAAATGCTCTTCCTATTATAGAGGATATTGCGGGGGCTTGCATGCGCGGCTTCGGCCAGCCAGGGCGCTCACAGATAATGGCAACTTCCTCCCTTGCCGCGTTTTTGTTATAATAATGCGGAGAATTCAAGAGGGAGTTGTGACGCAAGATGCAAGAGCTATTTGACAAGATGAAAGAATACCTCAACATGGATACCGAGATTTCCTTTGAAGAGTTTGACGGATACTATAAAAAGGTGGTTGCGTTCCTGAACGACAGCTGGACAAGCTTGAACGAAGACGACACGATGCACATGCTGTTCGTCCTCGACAACCTCAAGTCCAACGGGGAAGACCGCGCCAAGCGCAAGACGAAGGAAGCGAAAAAGTACGCGAAGATGGCTCAGCGCACCGAGATCTGGGCAAACGCTCTCATCAACCGTCTGCGTGAGAACGGCTTGAGCGACGAAGAGATCGGCAAGCGTTACGAAGCGATTTACGAAGCTGTATAAGAATGGTCGGATCAGCGGGCAGCCGCTGCGTAGTGGAGAAAAATAAGTTGTATACTGAATGCGAATAATGGAAGCAGCGGCGGCCTAAGACCTGAAAATAAAGTCTTGGATTCGCCGCTGTTTTCATTCGATGACGACCGTGTGTTCAATGGCAAGGTTGAACGAAAAAGCAATGGTTCTGTTCAGCCGCCGTGCTCTTCCTTCCGGTTAGCAGAATCATCACTTGCGGGAGGCCGTGAAGGCTCGTCGAAGGAGATGGACTCCAAGGGTGTCGAAGGTAGCCAGGCGGCGAGTTCCTTCTTCTCGGTCCAAGCGTGCCGTGCGAGCTTGGGGCTGGTATTTAGGGTGCGTGTGATGGCGAACTCCGGTGCAGGTGTGGTCATGTTTTTGGTTCCTCCTTTTTGGTCATGGACCTGTGGCCGGGTTAAACTGACGGGCAGTCATACTGAAAATTTGAAACTTGGGATAAATTAATACAATACCTATTGGGTGATTATATTGGCTGAAAAAATAGTGATGTTTATATTATGTATTCCTTTATATGCTGTACTAATATGGACCTACTTTGACCCAAAGGAAAGTTTATTATGGGGAAAAAGGTGGATGTATAAAGAAGAGCCAGAAATATCTGAAGGAGCCATTCGCTATGCTAAAGCAGCTTCCGTAATTAGTATGATTGTACTTACTGCAATCTTCATATTTAGCTAACGGGTTCGTTAGCGTAATAAATCAGCGGCGAGTCTAAGGCTTTCTCTTCAAGTCTTAGGCCGCCGCTGTTTCCTTGATTCGCGTTCAGTCTAAAACTAGTTTTTCAGAGGCTGGAGATATTAAGCCAAGAACTTCCTGGGGAACACTTTGCATCCGCTGAAGTTGGTAGGATAAGGAATGGAATTTCTTGCACTCAACCGTTTGCAAAAAAATAAGAAGGAACCGAACCTTTTTCCGATAGCGAGACAATATAGTGTGTAAGCTGCTTACTCAGGAGGGCCCTCTGCATGCAAAGTGAATATATGTACCAATTACTCTTAAAAATGAAGGATGGTGATCAACAGGCGTTTCATACGATATATGATGCGACCTATCAGGACATATACCGGACAGTCTCTTTTCTGGTGGATCATCAGCAGGATCGGGAAGATGTCATGAATGAGATCTATATGCAAATGTGGACCTCGCTCGCTAACTACGATACGAACCGCCCTTTCCACTTCTGGCTCCACGGCTTGGTAATCCGCCAAGTGCAGAGGTTTCGGGTGAAGAGCTGGCGGAGATTCCGAATTTTTGAACGCATCCGTGCCTTCTCTCGGGAAGAGTCTCATTGGGATAAACCTGGTGTATTGACAGATGGGACGAACCAAATGATAGCGAAGGCAATCCAAAAACTGACCGACAAGCAGCGAGTGGTGATTATCCTCCGTTTTTTTCACGACTATGCGCTAGAGGAAATCGCGACATTGCTTGATATTCCGCTGGGTACAGTCAAGTCCAGATATCATGCTGGCCTCCAGGCGCTTCGAAAAAACTTATGGAATCTCCCCCCCGAAAGGATGGAAAAGGACAATGACTACTGAACGTAAAATCCGCGAACTTCTGAACAAAGAGGCAGAAACTATGGAGTGCCCTCCGGCCATTTCCAAACGAATAGAACAATCCTATTTTCAATATTTGCAACGGAAAAGGAGCGAAAGAACCATGAAAAAACGATTAATTGGTGGAATCGTTGCTGCTGTGATTTTGATTCCAACCGCAGCATTTGCCGCCCCTCCCCTGATTGAAATGCTTACTAGAACACCAATGACTGCTGAACAAGTCAAGGTGGATGAGGTTGGCAAAGCAACACTTGAGAAGCTGTATAGCGCATTTCCCGAAACAAAATCGTTTGAGATTATCGATGCAAGCAACCTTGGAGGAGACCCCGCTACATCAACCAAAAGGAAGGCGATTCAAACAAGCATTGTACTGCAGGAAAAGGGAGGAACCGGCAAAAAGATTACCCTTCATACAAATGGGATTACAGGTGAGATTGAACACGTGATTCAAGAGAATTGGGAGCCAAAGGAGAAGCCACTCATTGCTTTACCCGATCAGGAAATCAAGGCGAAGGTAGATTATCTGATTGATAAAATGTATGGCAGCATCGAAGAGTACGAGTTTGCTATGGAGCAAATGGAGAACCCAAATCAAAAAACGTATATCTTGAATTACACCAAAAAGGGATCAGAAGAACTGATCTACCAGGTATTTGTTCAGGGCAATAGAATAGATGTTACTCTGTACGGAGGTGAGCCTACACCTTCAAACCTTATTAAAGTAGAAGGTTTTTTCAATAGAGATGGGAAGCCCGATACTTTTGCTGATTCCTTTTTAAATGATGAAAAACTGTTTGCTTTACTACAAATAAGCCCAACAGAATTAAAACAAGAATTATCGAAAGGGAAATCTGTTGTGGAGGTTGCAGCCTCTAAAAATGTCTCTAGACAACAATTGATTGATGTCATTGCAAAAACTCAGGTTGATCGGGAACTTGAAGGTGCTGTTATTTCCGAGCAACAATTGTCACAAATGTTAAAAGGTATTGAACCTAAAGTAATATATGTTATTGAACACAAATCTGAAACACCATTGAAGAAGTAACAAGTCAAATCGGATGAGGGTGGCCGGTATCCTAGTTTACAGGAAACCGGCCAGTTTTATGGGCTTAGCGTACAAAGGCGGTTGGCGGTACCCCGACTGCCTTTCAACTGCCAGTCCGAAAGAGAGCTGACTATGCGCTCAGCACAATCTCTTTGACAATGCGTCCTTTCTCTCGATATAATGTGAAAAAATTTAAATCATTCGTTCGACTTTGCGTTGAAAAGGAAGAGTAGGAGCAGTGAGCCGCGTACAGAGAGCCGCCCCACGTGCTGAAAGGATGGTCGCCCAGCCTGCTGCCGAAAATCACCTTGGAGCGGTGTCCTGGAAAAGGAGCGGCTGTATTGTAGCGCTTCCCGAGTAGAGGACAACGGATTCGTCCCCGTTACCGGACGGGAGTTCCTCCATGAACTTCACTTGAGTCTGTTTTTCGTGAGGAAAGCAGAAACAGCTGAGTGGTACCGCGATGCTCTCGCCTCAGCCAGCCATGCGTGAAAAGCGCTGCTGGCGGGGCGGGAGCTTTTTTGCGTGAGCACGGAACGGAAGAATCGGGCCGAAGGATACAGGCAAAACAGGGAGAGAGGAGCATCACCCATATGCAAACAGTCAAAGTGGAAGACATCGTGGTGGCGAACCACGCGCTGAAGGACGTCATCGAAAAGACGCCGCTGCAAAAAAATAAGCTACTCTCGGAGAGGTACGGCTGCAACGTCTATCTGAAGCGGGAGGATTTGCAGGTCGTGCGGTCGTTCAAGATTCGCGGCGCGTACCATTTCATCCGTAGCCTGCCTGCGGAGGAGCGGGAGAGGGGCGTCGTCTGCGCCAGCGCGGGCAACCACGCGCAGGGAGTGGCATTTTCCTGCCAGCATCTGCAAATCAAAGGGACGATCTTCATGCCGACGACGACGCCGCGGCAGAAAGTGTCCCAGGTCAAGCTGTTCGGCGGATCCTTCGTGGAAGTGGTGCTCGTCGGAGACACGTTTGACGATTCGTTTGCGGAGGCAATGAAATACTGCATCCAGGAAGAGCGCACCTTTGTTCATCCGTTCGACGATCCGTTGGTCGTGGCGGGACAAGGCACCGTCGGCCTGGAGATCCTGAACGACATGGAGGAGCCGGCCGATTTCGTATTCGCGAGCATTGGGGGAGGCGGCCTTGTCGCCGGTATCGGGTCGTATGTAAAAGGCGTCAGCCCGGACACGCGGGTCATTGGCGTAGAGCCGGCCGGCGCGCCTTCGATGAAAGCGGCTTTGGAGCAGGGCGATGTCGTGACGCTGGACGAGATCGACAAATTCGTGGACGGAGCGGCGGTCAAACAGGTCGGACAGCTCACCATGACCATCTGCAAGGACGTGCTGGATGACATCGTGCTCGTGCCGGAGGGAAAAGTGTGCACGACCATCCTGGAGCTGTACAACAGCAGTGCGATCGTGGTTGAGCCCGCCGGCGCGCTGTCGATTGCGGCGCTCGATCTGTACCGCGAGAAAATCGCTGGCAAAAACGTGGTGTGCGTCATCAGCGGCGGCAACAACGACATCGATCGGATGCAGGAAATCAAGGAGCGGTCCTTGTTGCATGAAGGGCTGAAGCACTACTTCATCATTAATTTTCCGCAGCGCGCGGGGGCTTTGCGCGAATTTATGGAAAAGGTGCTCGGTCCGCATGACGACATCACCCGTTTCGAATACACGAAGAAGAACAACAAGGAAAACGGCCCTGCGCTCGTAGGCGTCGAGTTGAAATGCACGGAAGACTATGCGCCGCTCATCGCTCGAATGAAGCAGCACGGTATCCGCTACGTGGAGATCACTCACGATCCGTTTCTGTTCAACCTGTTGATTTGAACAGAGTGTGTTACAACAGATTGCGAATTTGCAAAAATGTATGAATACAGCGAAAAAGGGAGCAAATGGCCGTAAACGGGAGCGAGGAAACGATAATGCGGCGTAATGTATTATAACAAACTTTTATAAAACAGATCCTGTTGTAATACAATACAGATAACAACACAACAGGGGGTTTTATCGATGACGCCAATCACGACTTTCTTCCGCAACCTGGAAGCCAAATGCTGCGCGGCTTGCGGCCAAACGATCCACGAGCAGGCAGAATCGTACGCGAATGAATGCTCCGACTGCCAGGAAAAGATGAGCTACGACGCCTACAAGTATTATCATTTGAAAAAATGATGAGGCGAGATCATACGTGAGGTGTACCCGATGAACAGAGGGGTGCGCCTTTTTTGTTTGCAGGGAAAGGCGTCCACTCGGCTGCTGCTCGGCTGTGGGGCAGATATCAACGGGCGGCGGGAGGATCGGGAGGGCAAACGCAAAAGCCGCTGAGGATCAGTCCGCAGCGGCTTTTGCGCTCCTCGTCAGCGTTGTCTGGAGGAGCCGGAAGGGGCATAGGCTTGTTTTTTGACGTAGTCGATCAGGCCGAGCTGAAATCCTTCCTGGGTCAGAAGGCGCTGGGCCTCGTACGTCCCCGAATAGAACGCTTGCACGTTCGGGTCGTTTTCCAGCACGTGCCTGCAGGCTTCGTCTGCGGACAGCTCCCTGTACCAGTCGGACTGCTTGATTTGGGAGACGAGATCGTCATAGGCAGGCTCGGGCTTTTTCCACGGGTTCAGCCGATGGATGATTTCCCCGAAGATCGCGACTACGATTAAAATTCCGATGAGAAACATGGCTGTCACCTCGAAGGTTGGTTCCTCCTCATGTTACCACTTGGCTGCCGGGCTCTGCCACGGGGAAATAAGGGAGGCTTGCAAAACAGCGGGAAAGCGGGCATTCTAGGGAGGAACAGGAAGGCGGGGAAAGAAGACGCAGGTAAGAGGAGGGAGAGCATGTTTCATCCCCTGGTGTTTGACAATATTCGGGTCGTTCTGGAAGGGGCGGTGTACGACCGTGACTTCGAAGGCGCGATCCTCATTACGGGACGCTCCGATGTCATGGATATGGCGACGTTTCAGCGCCTGTTTCAGATCGAGTTCAAACCGGCCGACGCTGTGGACCGGGATCCGGCAGTGCTGGCGCAAATACAGCTGCGCACCCAGCTGGCAGACATCGCTTCCGAACAGCTGGAACAATCATTGACGGATCACATCGGCTGCACGATTTGCATCCATTTCCACCTGCCTCTGACGGATTGCGGCAAGATTCCGGATGAGGCGAAGGCAATTACGGAAATGCTCAATGATATTTGGGGGCATCGCCCCTACATTACCCACACCGTACGGGCACGAATGGAGGAGAAGCGGTTCGAGTGGCCGCCCCAGCGGATCGAGAATCAGGTGACCCTCGACTTTCATCGCAAAATCGACGAAGGCAACATCGATGATCTGAGAGGGCTGATCGACCACACTGTCCAATCGCTGCTCACCTTGCAAGCGTACGTGGAAAAGCAATCGAAATAACGTAGAATCAGGCATTTACATTTCCACCAGACCGTATTATTATTTTGTTAACCTTATTATATTTTCAGTTAACAAAATGGAGGCTAGCACGCATGAGAAACGAACGTTTGAGATGGTTGCTCTTATCTGCTATTTTTGCTGCGATTACGGCGGTATTGTCCCAGCTGACCATCCCGCTCCCGTTCATTCCGATCACTGGACAGACGCTGGCAGTCGGACTGACCGCTACGATCCTGGGAAGCCGCTACGGCACCTTGGCTCTGGTCATTTACACCCTGCTCGGGGCTGTCGGGCTGCCTGTTTTTACAGAGGCAAGCGGCGGGCTGCAAATCCTGGCGGGCAAAACAGGCGGCTACATCTTTGGGTTTATTTTGACGGCTTTCGCGACGGGGCTGATCTTGGAAAAGGCGGGTTTTACGTTGAAAAACGCCATCCTCGCAAATATCGTCGGCATGTTCATCACGCTGGCCTGCGGTTCGGTGCAATTGAAGTACGTCCTCGACATCCCGTGGGACAAGGCGTTTGCCTTTGGCGCGACTCCGTTCCTGGTCGTGGGTGTCGTCAAGGCGGTGCTGGCGGCCCTCATCGGCATCAAGGTGCGGGAGCGTCTGATCTCAAGCCGGCTGCTGCGCCTGAAAGAGACGTCCGTTCACTCCTGAATACGAAATCCGTGTCTGCCATCCCGATTCGGGGTGGCTTTTTCTTTTGAATAAACCCCCTTTGGTGCCAGATACTATCGGGAGAAAGCCATGCATACCAGGAGGACACGATGACCCAAACGATTACCGGCCCAAAAGGCCTGCCGATTTCCGGCAATCTACTGTCATTTCGAAGGGATCCACTGCAGTTCCTTCGCACGTCGGCGAAGGCGTACGGCGAAATTGCACACTTGCGCTTCGGTCCCAAGCGGCATGTCTACCTCCTCACCAACCCGGACCACATCAAAGAAGTGCTCGTCAGCAAGCAGGCCCACTTTCGCAAAGGAAAAGGACTTCAAGTAGCCCGCGCCGTCGTTGGCGATGGAATTCTCACCAGCGAGGGCGAAAAGCATATGAGGCAGCGCAGGTTGATGCAGCCGGCTTTTCACCGGGAGCGCATCGCCGCTTATGGCGGCGCCATGGTCCGGCAGGGAGTCGAGCTCATGAGAGAGTGGAAGGACGGGGAAGTGCGCGACATCCATCACGACATGATGAAGGTCACCCTGGCGATCATCACGGAGACGATGTTCGGGAGAAGCGTCAAGGAAGGAGCGGATGAAATCGGACACGCGATCGACATCGGGCTCAGGTACGTTGCCAACAAAGCGTCCTCCTTCATCGACGTTCCGCTCTCGGTGCCGACCCGCAGCAACCGGGAATTCCTCGAATCGAACGAGACGCTGGACAAAACGATTTACGCATTGATCGAAGAGCGGCGCAGCAGCGGCCAAACCGGAAACGACTTGCTCGGCATGCTTCTGGCAGCGCGAGATGAGGACGACGGGAAAGGAATGACCGACGAGCAGGTGCGCGACGAGGTCATGACGATTTTTGTGGCTGGCCACGAGACGACCGCGAATACGATGTCATGGATTTTTTACCTGCTTGCGACCCATCCGGAAGCGGAGCAAAAGCTGCATGACGAGCTGTTCAGCGTCCTTGGCGACAATTTGCCGACGGTAGAAGACATTCCGCAGCTTACGTACACCAACTTGATCGTTCAGGAAACGCTGCGGCTCTATCCGGCTGCTTGGACGATCAACCGGGAAGTGGTGGAGCCAGTCGAAATCGGGGGGCATATGTATCAGCCGGGCGATACGCTGATGATGAGCCAGTACGTGATGCACCGCGACGCCCGCTTTTATGAAGAGCCGGATTCGTTTCGGCCGGAGCGTTTTGCCGGCGATTTGCTGAAACGGATTCCTGCCTACGCTTACTTCCCGTTTGGCGGCGGTCCGCGTATTTGTATCGGAAACAACTTTGCGTTGATGGAGGCGGCTTTGCTGCTGGCTACGATCGCCCAGCGCTACCGGATGAGGCTGACCTCACCGGATCAGGTCGTGGAGCCGGAGCCGCTGGTGACGCTGCGTCCGAAAAACGGACTCCCCATGCGGCTGGAGAAGCGGACGTAGGAGGATGAAAGGGAGCAAAAGGCCAAAAAAAAAGGCATCTTTTCACGAACGGAATGTGCCGCTGTGTGTCAGATACCGAACTGGGGGTTATTTATCACTGAAAGCAACATGCTTACGAGAAGTACTATATCAAACAAAAATAAAGAGTATGTTAACTGGATATAAATCAAAATAAACTAGTTATGGTAGAAGGGGATGGTGAAGGAGAAACTGCTTCCTATCCCCAATTCGCTGATGACGCTCATCTCCCCGCCGTGACGGCGCACGATGCTCTGGCAGATCGTAAGGCCGAGGCCCGTTCCGCCGCTGTTGCGGTTGCGCGATTTTTCCGCCCGATAAAACTTGGTGAACACCTTGGGCAAATCTTCAGGGGAAATCCCTTCGCCTTTGTCGATCACGGAAAACAGGACGTGGCCTTCCCGCTGATCGCACGTGATCAGGATCGAGCCGTTCGGCTTGTTGTAGTAGATCGCATTGTTGAGCAGATTTTCCATGACCCGGCGCAGCTTTGCTTCGTCCGCATCGATGTGCAGCTCGTTCGACACCCGCAGCTTCCATTGGAAACCGAGTCCGGCTTCCTGGATGCGGGTCACGTAATCCTCGATAATCCCTTTCATGAAGCCTTTGACGTGGATGCGGCTGATGTTCAGGCGCACCTCGATGCTCTGCTGGGTGTAGTCCTGCAGCTCATCCAGCAAGTCCTCCAGATCAGCAGTCTTGAGCTCGATCTTTTTCATCTGCTTCTGGATCCGCTGCAAATCGGTTACGCGGCCGGAGCCGATATAGGAAGCGTACCCTTTAATTGTCGTCAACGGAGTGCGGAAGTCGTGGGCAATAGCGGCAATCAGCTCAGACTGGCGCTCCTCGGAAAAGCGCAGCTCGTCGACCATATCCCCGAAGTAGCGGAAGAGCTGGCCGAATTCATCGTGCGAGCGGTAGGTGAAGGAAACAAGCCGCTTGCCTTCCCGAATCTCCTGCGTTACCCGCGACAGCTCGCTGACGGGCCGCAATATCCAGCGGACGAACAAGGCCAAGAGGATCAGGCCGACAAGCAAAATGCTCCCGTAAATAAACCAGAGCATCATGGACACGCCCTTCGTCGCCATGATGTCGTAGTCGTCCGTGTAGAAGTAGATGACCGTCTCGCCTTCGTGGGGTGGCTCGTGCTGGAAATGGTATTCCGCAACGACTTTCAAATCGCTGTTTTTGGCAGAAGGTCGGTTGGGAGCAGACGGGGGGATTTTCAGGTTGTAGGCTTGCGAGACTTTGCTGTAAAGCGTATTGCCATTTGCGTCCTTCACGACCATCCGGTACATGACATCCTCAGGCAATTGCCTCTCCAGCTCCTGGCGCTCCGTCGGGTCCCTGAAATTGCTCATGCGCAGCAATTGGTTCAGCCGTACCTTTTCTGCCGTCTCTTTTTCATACTGGTACTGCGTATGCCGGTCGTTTTTCAACTGTTCGACGATGATGTCCTCGAAGACAAACTTGAACAGCAGAATGTTCAGCGCGAGCAAGGCAATGAAAGAAACGAACAGTTTGTTGCGCAAGCTCATTTACAGTTTCTCCCCGATGAATACGTAGCCTGTCCCCCATTGTGTCTTGATAAATTGACGATTCATCTCCAGCTTTTCCCGCAAGTTTTTGATGTGAACCGTCACCGTGTTGAGAGAACCGTAGCCATATCCCCAGACACGGTCGTAAATTTGCTCGCGGGTAAAGACGATGCCCGCATTCTCTGCCAAAAACGTAAGCAGCTGAAACTCTTTGGTGGACAGCTCGATTTTTTCGTTGCTGACATAGACCGAATACGTCTCTTTATGGATTTCCAAGTCCTTGAATTTCAATACGGTAATCGGCGAATGCCCCGCATCTTTCTCTGGCTGTTCCTCCGTATGCTTGCGAATGCGCTCGTAGCGGCGCAGGTGAGCCCGGATGCGGGCCAGCAGCTCTTCCGTATCAAAAGGCTTGGTGATGTAGTCGTCTGCTCCGATCTCAAACCCGACGACCTTATCGACCGCTTTGCCTTTGGCGGAGAGGAACAGGATCGGCAAATCCCATTCCCGGCGGATTTGCGAGCAGAGCTCGTAGCCGCTCATGTTGGGCATCATGATGTCCAAAAGGATGAGGCTGGGCTTGACCTCCCCGTGCATGAGCAGGGCCAGCGCATCTTCCCCGTTCTCCGCCTTGGATACTTCAAATCCTTCGTTCTCCAATATATCTTCCAGCAATTCGATAATTTCCTGGTTGTCGTCCACAATCAGTACGTGATCTTTCACCGGTACTCCCCCCAGTTCCTTCTATATAATAAGATTCGCACCATAGCGATCAAAATAATTTAATTACACTCGTCTATCATACCATGCCTGGTGCGGGTAAGGGCAAGTAAACCATGGAATCCTATCATGCGTTGCGCATAAGTAAGGTCACCTCTTGACACCAGGTCTTAAATTTCGTCAGAAAAAGCCAGAGACATCTCGTCCCTGGCTTTTATTTTTTGCCGAACTACTGTTTTGGTGCTTGGTTTTCCGGCAGCGATGCAGCTTGCACCGTTTCTTTCTTCGGAGTCTCCGTCTTGGCTACCAGAGCGGGTACGTTCAAGCGCTTGGCTCCTACGTAACGCTTGCTCCAGTAGTACGGGTCGCTCAGCTTCGTGTTCACGACGCCGCGACCGGTCTCCGAGTGCACGAATGTGCCGTTCCCGATGTAGATGCCGACATGCGACACGCTGCGGCCGTTGGTTTGGAAGAAGACCAGATCGCCAGGCTGCAGATCTTTCTTGGCGACAGGAGTTCCCAACTCGTACTGGGCAGCAGAGTTATGCGGCAGATCTACACCTAACGCATCAAATACATAGCGCGTAAATCCGGAGCAGTCAAAGCCCTTTTTCGATGTGCCGGAAGATTTGTAAGGGACGCCGTACAGGTCGCTCACCACATCTGTCAGAGGAGAGGTTGTCTCCTCGGCAGCTTGTGCAGCGCCGGCCCCCATTGCAAGCAATCCAGCGATGAACAAAGAAACTACCAACTTGCGCAAAAGAAACTGCTCCTTTCAGAAGCCTACGAGGTTAGCTGAAGGGTTCGGTCGAAAGGACTCCCTAGGCTGCCAAGAATCGCAACCATTCACCCCAGAAAAACATGGTTCCCCCGTTTCCGCCAAGCGGAACTCGGCTATTTTCGATGTTTTTTTACACGCACTCCGATAGGAATTCAACCCTAGTCCTGATTTTCCTTTTTTTTTATCGTTTGTTCACGTTTTTGTCACAATATTTTGTCTGATCTTGTAACGAAATGGCTCGACAATGCAGGACTTCGTCTGACAAGGGAGAGGGAAAATGACTTGTCCGATTAGGGCAGGAAGCGGCATCCGTCCAAGGACGGAGACAAAAACCAACCGCTCGCCCGTTATGGGCGAACGGCGCATGGGGATACAATAAGGCCATAAGGTTCACACCTGCACCAACTGATGGTGAATGGAGGGAAGCAAGGAATGAGCGAACGGTCTGGAAAGTTTCTGCTCGGGCTGGTTCTGCTGCTGATCGGCGGGTTGGTCCTGCTGGATCAACTGGGAATTGACAGCGGAGATATTTTAGGGCTGCTGGTTCCCGGCGTGATCATGCTCTACGGAGCGAGAAAAGTACTTGGGCATGGAGGATCCCGATTTTGGGGAGTGCTGGTCTTCCTCTTTGGTCTCCTGATGCTGTTTGGCAAGCTGCATCTGCTGTTTCACAGCATCCTGGCCATCGGGGTGATCTACCTAGGCTACCGCTTGATCCGGCCAGCTCCGACCCCCAAGGAAGGACCTCCCGAATGGGAAAGACAGTGGGCAAAAAGTGTTTTGAAAGAAGACGTGTTGGATCGCTGGGAGAAAAACGCAACGAGAAATCAGCCGTAACGATGAAAACCGCAGTTTTTGGAACAACCTATACGATGTGATATGATGAGGAGGAAATGAGAAATGAGTATCTTTAGACGTTTGCGTGACTTGACAGTAGCTTCGGTGAATGATGCGCTGGATTCGATGGAAGATCCGGTGGTTATGCTGAATCAATACATGCGTGACATGGAAGTGGAAATTGGCCAGGTAGAGGTAGCAGTCGCCCGTCAGGTGGCGTTGGAAAAGAAATTCCGCCAGCAATGGGAGGAAGCCCAAAGTCTGATTGAAAAGCGGGATCGCCAGGTGAAGCTGGCTCTGACGGAAGGAGAAGACGAACTGGCTCGCCGGGCGCTGGCCGACAAGAAGCAGTATGAGGCGCGGGCACAGGAATACGAGACGCTCTACTTGACTGCCGCAGATGCCGCCGCCCAAATGCGTGAAAAACTGGCGGAGTTAAAAGAGGAATTTTATAAGATGCGGGCGAAAAAGTTTACTTTGATGGCACGAGCTCAAGTAGCTCGTACACAAAAACAAGTAAACCAAGCCGTAGTCGGGATGGGCAATCAGACCGCCGGCAAAGGCTTTGCCCGCATGGAAGAAAAAGTGATGCGCATGGAAGCGGAGGCACAAATCAGCGGCCAATGGAAACAGACGGCTTTCGGATTGGACAACGCACTTTCCGGCCTGGAAAAAGATGACTTGGATGCCGAACTCGCCAGTATCAAAGCGGCAATGCAGGACAAAAAAACATCGGCGTCTCCAGAGAATCATTCTTGATAGGACAGGAACTGGAGCACCGCATGTAGAATAGATTGTGGCAATCAGGCAGCCTGGATGACAGGCTGCTTTTCCCCTAGGAGGTTCTATACTTGATAGATTTCTTGGTCTTTTTGCGAAGGTTTATCGCTGAGCCTGGCCGCGTCGGCAGTATCACCCCCAGCTCGCGTTTTTTATGTGAGCGCATGTTGAGTCGGATCAATTGGGGCTCGACCGATGTGATCATGGAGCTGGGACCGGGAACGGGTGCTTTCACCCAATCCATCTATCAAAACATACGTCACGATACCCAGTATGTACTCGTGGAACGCGATGCCCAATTTCGATCCATGCTGCATTCCCGTTTTCCCGATGTGACCATCCGGGAAGAAGCGACCATGTTGAGTCTCTACTTGGAGGAATTGAAACTTGGCAAGGCGGACGTGATCGTTTCGGGTCTGCCGTTTGCCAACTTCCCCGAAGAGCTGCGGGCAGCCATTCTCGATGAAGTGCAGTCTGTGCTGGCTCCCGGCGGGCTATTCATTACATTCCAATATTCGCTACAACTCCAAGCTGAGCTGCAGGAGAGATTTTGCTGGGTGGAAACCGATTTTACCCTGTTGAACATCCCGCCTGCATTCATTTATACATGTCGTAACGGACAGAAGTGAAATCAATCGGCATGGGGCGTAAGAGAGGAGACTTTCGTGAAGCTGTCCCGCGTGCACAAAATGTTGGCTGGTGTCCTGATCATTTTGACGGGTATTGGTCTCTTTTTAGACAGTTTAGGTATCATATCGTTTGGTCTGTTCAGCCTCTGGCCGATGCTGCTGGTCTACTTTGGCCTTCGCCTCTGGAGCCAGAATAAACGAATCGGCGGCGGCATTTTGTTTTGTTTGGGAATCATCATCGCGCTGGATATGTGGCTTGGCATTGGCATCGATGACTTGTTCAAGCTCGCTGTACCCGCTTTGTTCGTCTACTTCGGTTTCCGATTGATCCGGGGAAAGCCGCTTGAGAAGCAGCCACGTGAGAAGCAGCCGCGTGTTGGCAGATTCGAGAACGACGAGGCCGAGAGGGAAGCTTCAGAAGCCCACGCTTTCGTAAGCGAGGCGCCGAAAGAAGGCCCGATCCGCCGCGATGGCAAGACGTTACCAAAAGATTCCCGCAGTTCGTTGATTGGAGACTTTCATTTGACTTCCGGTCGGTTCGAGCTGAATCAGATGTACGTCTGGCACGGAATTGGCGACGTCGTGATCGACTTGTCGCGGGCGATGCTGATGCAGGAGGAAGCGCAGCTCAGCGTGGAAGGCTGGATCGGCGACGTGACCATCTACGTTCCTGTCGACTTGCCCGTTTCGGTGTCGGCGGAGCTTTCCGTGGGGGACCTGGAAGTGCTTGGGAATCGCCAGGGCGGTATCAACCGCAGCATCATGATTCGCTCGGATCACTACGACCAGGCGCTGCATAAAGTGAGTTTGCATATCTCGCTGCTTGTCGGCGATATCAAAGTCAAGTACATCTAGGAGGTACTGGCGAATGCGTCGACAGCGATTAGCGAGTATTCAATGGCAAAGTGTCCGCTACGGCATGGGATTGTCCGTCGCGGCGGTCACTGTCGTGTTTGTCTGCTTTTTTTGGCTCCATTATTTGTGGAAAGACGATCCGAGTCTGCATCGCTGGTATTCGGCGCTGATCCAAGATTCGCAAGTGAGTCTCTGGCTCGCAGGCTATTTGGGCATCCGACTGCCCGAGGAGCCGGACTGGGTCATCCAATTGGCGGCAGCCGCTGTCTCACTGCCTGTCGGAGCGTTGGTCGGTTTGATCGCCTCCTATATCTACGGCAATCTGCTGAAAAAGAGGGTCAGCGTCCTGTGGGAAGCGGCGATGAAGCTGGGCAGAGGCATGCTTTCCTACCGCGTACCCGAATTGGGAGTGGATGAGATCGGCGAGCTGGGCTGGCAGCTGAACCGTCTGGCGTCCCAGTGGGAGGAGCAGGTTGCCTCGTTGCAGCGCTTGTCCAACCACAATGCGGCTCTGGCAGATCAGCTCAGGCAGGCAGCCGTGACGGAAGAGCGGCAGCGGCTGGCGAGGGAGCTGCATGACGCGGTCAGCCAGCAGCTGTTCGCGATCGCAATGACCACCGCAGCGCTGAAGCGGCTGATCGAAAAGAACCCGCAGCGGGCAGCCCAGCAGATCGAGCTGGTCGAGGAGATGGCGGCGGCGGCCCAGGCGGAAATGCGCGCGCTGCTCCTGCACCTTCGTCCCGCCACCCTGCAGAACAAGTCTTTGAAGGAAGCGATCATCGAGCTGCTGGATGAGCTGACCCGCAAAAACGACATGGAAATCACGTGGGAGATCGAGGCCGTCGAAGGTTTGCCCAGCGGCATCGAGGACCACTTGTTCCGCATCCTGCAGGAATCCCTCTCCAATACGCTCCGGCATGCGAGGGCGAGCCAGATCGCCGTCAAGCTCTTTACCTTGCAGGATCAAGTGCGGCTGCGCGTGACGGACGACGGAGTCGGATTCGATCCCGACGGGGAAAAGCTGACGTCTTACGGTCTGCGCAGCATGCAGGAGCGGGTGACGGAAGTGGGTGGATCCATGGAGATTTATTCAGCGATAGGAAAGGGGACGCAAATCGAGGTGCGGATCCCCCTGGTGTCACAGTCAGAACGGGAAGGGTGAGAAATTCGTGATTCGGGTATTGCTGGTAGATGATCACGAGATGGTGCGAATGGGGCTGGCCGCGTATTTGTCCACTGAGGATGACATCGAGGTCGTAGCGGAAGCGAGCAGCGGAGAAGAGGGCGTGCGTTTGACCGTCGAGCTGCGTCCGGACGTCGTTTTGATGGATCTGGTCATGGAGGGAATTGGCGGAGTCGAGGCCACCAGACGAATTCGCGAAGCTTGCCCTTCCAGCAAGGTGATCGTGCTGACGAGCTTCATCGACGACGAAAAGGTGTATCCCGTGATTGAAGCGGGAGCCTTCAGCTACTTGCTGAAAACGTCGCGGGCTGCGGAAATTGCCCGGGCAATCCGCTCTGCCGCGGCAGGGGAGCCTGTTCTGGAGTCTCGCGTGGCGGGGAAAATCATGGCGCGCTTCCGCCACGGACAAGAAGCCCAGCCGCACTTCCAGCTCACTCCCCGCGAGCTGGAAGTGCTCAAGCTCATCGGACAGGGGAAATCCAACCAGGAGATCGCCGATGAGCTGATCATCGGGATCAAGACGGTCAAAACCCATGTGAGCAACATTTTAGCAAAGCTAAACGTGGAAGACCGGACGCAAGCGGCTATCTACGTCCATACAAACAATCTGGGTTGACTGGCAGTTTTGGCTCACCTCCTCAGGAAGGGGGTGAGTTTTTTTTGTAGATGTGGTAAAGATAGTAAGTAATAGATTTGGAAAGGAGGGGACGGACTGTGAAGCAAAAACTCCAAACGCGCTCCAAAGTGCTCTTCGCTGACCAGGGCGTGGACATCGTCGGCGATGTTCACGGCTGCTACGACGAATTTATCGAACTGCTGATACGGCTGGGCTATGAGCGAAGCCAGGACGGTACGTATCGCCATCCCCAGGGCAGAAAGCTCCTTTCCCTCGGAGATATTACGAGCAGAGGCCCCTATTCTATCAAAATGCTGCAGTTTTTTATTCATCACCTGTCTGCGGGCTTGGCCGAGATGGTGGACAGCAACCACGGCTGGAAGGTCGCCCGTTGGCTGGATGGCAGACCTGTGACGCTGGCCCATGGCGACGAAAAGGTGGAGGAAGAATTTCGCGCCTATCAGCAAGAGTTTGGGCCGAAAAAGGCTTCCTTGCTGCGAGAGCAAAGCCGCAGGCTGCTTTTTTCGTCCCCGTCCCACATGATGATCAGGCGAAGCGACAAGCTCGTCGCTGTCGCGGTGCATGCGGGGATCAGGGATGACTACATCGGCTTGGAATCGCCGGCAGTTCACACGTTTTGCCGCTATGGAGATGTGGCAGGCACAGGTCCGGATGGCCGGCCGATCCGCAGAGAGTGGGCAAAGGAACGAAAAGCACGCGCCCCGCTGATCGTCTGGGGGCACGATCCTCGTCCTGAACCGCAAAGGGAAAACGGCACACTCAATATCGACCAGGGGTGCGTGTTCGGCGGAAAGCTGACTGCCTACCGCTTCCCGGAGGACGAATTGGTGAGTGTGCCGGCGAAGAAGAACTACTCGGGTCTGGCGGAAACGCCGCTGACGCGCTATACGGCAGACTGAGAATCCTGCTTTTTCTTGTTTCCTGACCTCGCTGCCGTCCACTGTTCAATGGTGTTCTTGGTCGAAGAGTGGATGCCGACGGTGGCGAGTCCCGCGGTGACCCCTCCCATCAACGCTGTCTTCCAGTCGAAGCCGGGGGCGTACAGCCATTGATTGACCAGGTACAACCCGACAATCAGGACTACTGCTACCCAGCTGCGCAGCTTTTTCGGGATGCGCAGGACGTCGGACAGGGTCGCGGTAGCCGCCAGGGCCAGCGCAATGATCAAGCCCAAATCGAATCCCACGTGGCGCCATCTCCTATCAAGGTTTCAACTTTTCGTACAACCGTTTCAGAATGACGGCTTCCGCCCACAAGGGGAGCGGCTTGTCGCCCTGGCTGCGCCAGTCTTCATTGGTCAGCAAGCCCTGCTCGAACATCCAGTCGATTGCTTCCTGTTTCCAGTCAGGCACGCCTGCGTCACCTCCGTTGTCCGGACTTGAGCCCCCGGGACTGGTGCTTCCTCCATCCCCGGAATTTCCACCGGTGCCGCCACCGCCGTTAGTCGGGGTACTTGGCTTCGGCGGCTGATACGGCAGCTGGGCGTACTCGCAAAAGGCTCGGATGACTGCCTCTGCGAGATTTTTCCAATCTTTGGCCAGTTTATCCGCGTCCAATGGATTGTCGGCGAAGCCGTATTCGATGATCACCGTCTCCACGCTGCCGGTCTCCCGGTTCATGAAGTAATAATCCTGGCGCGGATTGTTCGGAAGCGTCCGGGTGAAGATCCGCCTGTTCGGCATTCCTTCCGCCTCCAGCTCATCGGCGATCAGGCGGGGAAACGCAGCGGGGCTGTAGATGGAGTAGATCACTTCAGAGCCGCGTCCGCCTCCCGCATTGATATGGTTGCATATGCAATATTTCGCTCCGCTGTTTCGGACGAGCGCTGCCCGCTCTTCGCTGGGAAGCGTCACGTCAGACGATCTCGTGACCGCCACCGGAATATGCAATTCCTGGAGTCGGCGGTATTGGTAGAGGGTCATGTTCAACGTCATATTTTTCTCGGTAAATTGCGCGTTGTTCCCTCCGCCTGGGTCGACGCCACCGTGCCCGGCGTCCAAAATGACGATTGGAGCCATATGGTCATCACCTCTTGTCATCAGCATATGCGAAAACAGGGAAACATGCCGAGGGCGGACGCATCAATTTCTCCGGGCGGCAATGTACAGAACGCCCATCTATGGTACAATAAAAGGGTTCGTAATTACGCAAAGAGGATGGTAATGTATTGATGGCTTGGTACAACTGGGTAATCCCGATCGTTACACTTTTGCTCGGCCTGGTAGGCGGTTTTGCCGGAGGCACTTATTATTTGAAGAAGCAAATGCAAAACATGCAAATGGATGAAAAGCAGCTGCAAGCCATGGCTCGTTCGATGGGCATGAATTTGAACCAAAAACAGCTGAAGCAAATGAGCCGCACGATGAAAAACATGAAAATGCCAAACAAAATGCCAAATAAATTCGGAAAATAAAAGGCGGGGGGATGTCGCATGGGTCCGACCCGTCTGCGCTACACGATGATCGGTTTCATTCTCGGCGTGTTTATCGTGTATTTGAAAGAGCTGCCTCTCGGGGAAGGTACCCGTTTCGCAGCCCCTTTTTACGGAGCGGGCATCGGCCTGCTGATCGACGGCATCATTCTGCGGCTGAAGCAGAGAAAAGGCAAAGAAGAGTAAGGGGAAGGGAAGCTTGGCGGATGCCAGGCTTTTTTTACTGGATCAGAATTCGGGCAAAACGACCGCTAGTGGGAAGGTGATGAAGTTTTCGATTCCATTACAGTGTCCCACTCCGTGAAAGCCCGTTGTAAAAATGTAGAAACCAGGAAATATGAGCTTGACAAAAATTTTTATTTATGATATATTTAAGAATTAAATATTTGTAAAATGCTGTTGATTTGATATACTTCCTTTTGGAGTACGTGGAGTCTATTCCAAATAGGGAGGACATTCAAATGAAAGAAAACCAAGTTAGCCTAACTTCCATCATGACTGCCTATATTCGCGGATATCACGCCACATATGATAGCCCCAAAATTTTTGATGACACTCTAGCCTATCAATTAATACCAGAGGAAAGACGTACGCTCATTGAACAAGGCTTGTCGAGTGCTCTCAAGCAACAATCCAGCTCCGAGCAACCTGCTGCTTTGAGATTCTTTTTACAATCAATGGGTTTACCCCAGGTGGTCAGCCGTTCAAAGTTTACGGAAGAAACCGTTGAGAAGGTTGTTGAACAGGGACTGGAGCAGTATGTGATACTCGGGGCAGGAATGGATACATTTGCTTTTCGACACCCGGAACTTTTGAAAAAAATTCGTGTATTTGAGGTTGACCACCCGGCTACACAAACCTTTAAACGTAATCGACTGGCTGAGTTGGGTTGGGAAACTCCGCCAAATTTGCAATTTGTTCCGGTCGATTTCTCAAAAGAAAGTCTGGCAGAGGCATTCAATGGAGTCTCGTACGATCCGAAAGCCGCAAGTATTTTTAGCTGGTTAGGTGTCACAATGTACTTGTCACGAGATGAAGTGTTCGCAACACTTCGTTCGATCACCGAAATTGCCCCAACAGGAAGCTTAATTATATTTGATTACTTTGAAGCACTTACAGCTGCTCGAAGTGCACAAAAAATTCAGGAGGAATTGAAAAAGATAGGGGAGCCGATAAAAACCGGCTTCGACCCGTCGACCTTGGCTTCTGATCTTGCAAAGATAGGAATCCGCCTCATTGAAAACTTACGTCCAGCTGACATCCAAAATCGGTATTTCAATGGGCGAACGGACGGCTATCACGCATCGGAACTGGTGCATTTTGCGCTGGCCATGGTCGAATAGCGACAGAATAAGCCCTTCTACAAGCAGAGTTGAATGGTGACAGAAACAACAGCGGCAGTCTAGGACTTTATTTTCTGCTCCTAGATCTACCGCTGTTTTCTTTGATCGGATCCGTCTAAAACTAATGATACGGAGGCTACCGGTATACCCCCCTCAATAAATGCATGAGATTGACAACATCAGTCTAAATCATTATTATCGCAGCACAGCCGCTTTCGTTTCGTTTACCAGAATCCATCAGGAAAAAATCAGTTCGTACACCATTTTGGTGATGAGGGTAATCGAGACGATCAAAAAGAGAGGACGGACGTAGCGCACGCCGGTTTTGATCGCCATGCGGGCTCCAAGGGTCGCACCGAGCAGCATGGCCACACCCATGACCAGGCCGGTCACGAAAATGACCTTGCCTTCGAACAGAAAGACCGTGAGCGCCGCGATGTTGCTCGCCAGATTGAGGATACGTCCGTTTCCAGCCGCGATGACGAAATCGTAGCCGAACAGCAGCACCATCAAAAAAACGAAGAAGGATCCGGTGCCCGGTCCGAAGAATCCGTCATAAAACCCGATGATGAATGTCAAAGGAATGCCCAGCCCGAGGGTGAACTTGGTGTAGCCCTTGAAGTTGGCCATTTCGCCGAACCGCTTGTTGAAGAGCGTATACACGAAGATCAGAGCCATCATGACGATCACGAGCACTTTCAGGAGCTCCTGCGGGACGAACAGCACCGTTTTCGCCCCGAAGTACGCCCCGATGAGCGAGACGGGGAAAAGCATCAGCATCAGCTTCTTGTCGAACTTGCCGCTGCGGATAAACGTAAACGAGCTGCTGGCGGATGAAATCGTCCCGGCCAGCTTGTTCGTCCCCAGCGCGAGGTAAGGCGGCATTCCAAGCCCGAGCAGAGCGGGCAGGGAAATCAGTCCGCCGCCGCCCACGGTGCTGTCGATAAAGGCGGCGACAAAACCGAAGAGGGCCAAGAAAAGTATCGTTGATAAATCCATGTCCACGTTGATCACCTAGTTTCCCTTGTTGTAATACTCCAAGTCTAGCACGGGCTGACACGTTTGCAAGATGGAAATCTATGAATAGAAAATAATAGATTACGAAACTTTGCATACCGATTTGTTGTAAAAGTGGATTGCTTGCATTATAATAAAGGCGAAGCTTGACCCATACATACAACCAAGGAGGAATGTAACAATGGCACATCAACTTCCTGCACTGCCTTATGCACACAACGCTCTGGAACCGCATATCGACGCTCAAACCATGGAGATTCACCACGGTCGTCACCATGCTACTTATGTAAACAACCTGAACGCTGCTCTGGAAGGTCACGCTGACCTGCAAAGCAAAAGCGTGGAAGAGCTGATCAGCAACCTCGACGCTTTGCCAGAATCCATCCGCACTGCAGTTCGCAACAATGGCGGCGGACATGCAAACCACACCCTGTTCTGGGAAATCCTCAGCCCGAACGGCGGCGGCGCGCCAACTGGCGAGCTGGCTGACGCGATCAACGCAGCTTTCGGCAGCTTTGACAACTTCAAAGCAGAATTCGCGAAAGCAGCAACCGGCCGTTTCGGTTCCGGTTGGGCTTGGCTGGTAGCAGATGGCGGCAAAGTGGCTATCACTTCCACTCCAAACCAAGACAGCCCAATCATGGAAGGCAAAACGCCTATCCTGGGTCTGGACGTTTGGGAGCACGCTTACTACCTGAAATACCAAAACAAACGCCCTGACTACATCGGCGCGTTCTGGAACGTAGTAAACTGGGATGAAGTAAGCAAGCGTTTCGCTGCTGCGAAATAATTCCGGCTTATCGGTAAAAAAGGCTTGTCGCCACTTGAGCGACAAGCCTTTTTTTTATACAGATAGGAATTAATAAAATTCCTATCCAGTATAAGGGCAACATAGCGAGACTTCGAACACAGTGAGAGAGCGAGACTTGTGCCCTTTGGGTACCGCGGCTCCGCCAAAAGGCATGGCGTAGCCAGGTTTTCTAATTCTCGGAAGGGGCACTTCGATTTTAGCTATTTACAATATTGGAATAAAAGGGCATAATTTGATTAAACGATCAAAAATTTGTTTGTTCAATCAAACTCTTCGATCCGGATCGGGATTGCAATCTTTGTCCGGATGGCAATCGGACTATTGGCCGTGACTACAAGAGAAGCCGCAAGTAAGTCCTGATCAAAGACAAGATGCTGCGTAGGAAAAAGGAGTAGAGAGCTGATGATCAAATCGCAACCGAGCAACAATCATCCCTCCGTAATCGGGTTCACGACGATTGAGCGCATATTTGTGCTGGTTATTCCACCTGTTCTCGGACTTATTCTGGGGTATTTCCTGCCTGCTATCGCAGAGTGGGCTGCCGGATTGCCTTGGTTCCCCTTTCAAGGGCCCTTGGAGCTAGTCGCATCCGTTCACGGGAAGTGGATTACCATTGTAACGACTTTTATAGGCTTGGTTGCAGGGATGTGGCTCTCTGATCTGGTAATAAAAGAAAGTCTTTTCATCACAGTTACTGATGATAAAGTGGTATTAAAAATAAAGGGTTCCGTGCAACGTTTTTCCCGATCGGATATCGATGCGGTGTTTATCGATGGCAAGAACCTGGTCCTCCTTGGAAATGCGGGTCAAGAGTTAGCTCGCGAGCCTTATGAATCGACACCTGCCAAGATAGGAGATACATTCGTCAAGCACCGTTATCCATGGTCGTTCGCCGGGGACCCGTATGAGACGGAATACCGCCTGTGGGTGGACGATACGCCGGATTTGCCGCCAGCCTTAAACGCCCTGCTGAGGGCTCGGGAACAGGCATTGCAAAAGGAAGACGTAGAATCGGCTAGAGAGATCCAACGTGAAGCTGGCAAACTTGGGATCATGGTACGAGACAGAGGGAAGTTTCAATATTGGAGAAACCCAAGTAAAGAAAATCGAGGTTGATCGCCATGACCCATAAAAAAACAGACGAAAAAAAATCCTTCATTTCCGAAGCCAGGCGTTCACAGATCGTAGAAGCGGCCATCATGACATTGGATGAGATCGGGTATATTCACGCAAGCATGGCCCAAATCGCCAAAAAGGCGGGAATCAGCACCGCATTAATTTCTTACCATTTCCGGGACAAAAAGGATCTGATGGATTACACCTTATTGATGCTGCTATCCGACATGTCCTCCTACGTCTTGGAGCGCACGCAAGCAATGGTGACTCCGCGCGACAAGCTCCGAGCTTACATCGAAGCCAGTATCGGTTATCACGCCGACAAGCCTACGTACAATGTTGCGCTGATCGAGATTTTATTTCATGCCCGGACGGCTGACAATGTGCCTTATTACAAGCTGGACGACGATGAAGAGAATCCTCTGGAGAGCGAGCTGCAACAGATTTTGCTTGCTGGACAGGAGAAAAAGGAGTTTGGCGCGTTCAATGTTCGGGTGTTGGCCAGCGCAATTCGAGGAGCGATCGACGAATATGTCTTCAATCGGAAGCTGAATAGTACCATCGATCCGCAGTCCTACAGCTCCGAATTGGTGAATCTGTTCTACCGCGTGGTTACGAGGGACTGAAGCGGGGCGGGCGGTCCCCACTTCCTTGTAAGGAGAAGAACGAAGCTGCAAGGGGAGTGTCCTTTTCCCGATGCAGCTTCTTCGTTTTCCCGTACAGGAGAGGGGATGCTTACGGAGCCAGAGTAAAGCGGGGTTCCGTCACGGCGACTTGATCCCCGACGGTAAAGGACATGAGATCTTCCCCGACGACGAGCTTTCCGTCGTACGTTTTGCTCGTGCGGACAGCCAGCTCGGCATCGGCGTCGGTCAAGCCGTCGAGGAGGACGATGTGCGTGTAGACGGCCAGCTTTGGCTTGACTTGCTGGAATACCTTCCCTGCTTCTTCGGGAGTCGTATGGATCGCCAAGATGTTCTGGATGGCGGGGGACTTGTCCTCGGGTTTTGCCGCCGCGACTTCGTGGATCAAAAGGTCCGTCCCTTTGGCGTACTGAATCAGGTTTTCATTGTAGCGCGTATCGCCGGAAATCACGACGGAGTGGCCGCGGTAATTGATCCGGTACCCGTAGCTGGGCTCCATGGGTCCGTGGTCGACGAGGAAGGCGACCACCTGCACTCCGTCTTTATCGTAGACGACGCCTTGGGAGATGTCATGGCCGACAGCTGTAAGCCCGTCCAGCTTTTCCTTCTGGTTTTCCTTGCGCACGAGGATGTCCTCCTGGTAGGCCTTTTCCAGGTTGGCCATCATTTCGGCAGTGCCTGCCGGGCCCCATACCTGGAACGGAGTAGCCCTTTTGCCCGCGGTCGGAAGCGATCCGGTCAACCACACATCCGGGATGCCCGTCGTATGATCGGAGTGCAGGTGAGTCAAAAACAGCTTGTCGATTTGTCCGGGGAGGATCGACATCTGACTGAGCCGCAATGCAGCGCCTCTGCCGGCATCAAACAGCAGCCGTTCCTTGCCGACCTCGACCAGAGTCGACGGTCCGAAACGATCCATGCTGAGCAAGGGGGAGCCGGTTCCCAGCAACGTCACCTTGATGGCAGCAGCGTCTGCCGTGGGAGCTTGTCCTTGTGGAAAAGCGGTACTGGTAGCCGAAACGGGCGAAGGGAGAAACAGGAATCCGGCAAGACAGGCAACGGACAGCGGAAAAGTGAGCAGTCGAGCAAAGCTGTTTCTTTTCAAGTGGGCGACCCCTCTCAATTTGTTTTAATCAAAAAACCTTGTTTTGTATATAATGCAACGAACGGTTTGTGCCGGTCAATAAATCGAAAGAAATTGATTGTTTATTTTTTATTTTCAAAAAACAAAAGTGTTTCACCCACGTCAAATCAAGGATCGCCATACAAAATCAAATTTCGACAACAAATGTAAGTGTTTTCATTGACAAAATTGTCTGAGAACCCTATAATTCCCTTTAGAATACTTGTTAATCGACAATCATACAGTTCACATACGGTTAGGCGGAGAACATGGAGAAAACCCTTACCCGTAAACACATCCCTCAAGGGGGAGGAGTGTGTTTATGTCTGTGTAAGGGTTTTTTCCTATTTTTTTTACCGCGATCACATGGGCTTGTCGATTGGCAGGAGAAAAGAAAGAGAGAGGGGTCTGAAAAATGAAAAAAGGCAAATGGCTTCACGGAATCGCTACGGCGGCGCTGCTCACATCGGTCGCGCTCGCGGGCTGCTCGTCCTCCGAAGGGGGCTCTGCCGGCAATGCAAGCGGCGGGGAAAGCGGAGGAAAGAAGGAACTGGGCTCTATCGCGTTTTACTCTCCGGAAACACCTGATATGACCAAAGAGATGGGACAGGCTTTCGAAAAACAAAACCCAGGCTCTTCTGTAAACGTCCAATACGCGGGAACGAACGTGCTCGTCAACCGGATGATCGCAGAGAAAGACAACCCGATGGCGGACCTCTGGTACGGCGGCGGCGGCTTCCTGCCGTTCGAATCCGCGAAGGACAAAGGCATCATCACGTCTTATACGCCTGAGTCGATCAAGGATTGGCCGGAAGTGCGCGACGGCATCAAGGTGCGCGACAAGGATTGGAAGTGGATCGGCGCTGAGGTGTTCGTACTGGGCTTCGTTTACAACACCGATCTGGTGAAGCCGGAAGATTTGCCGAAAACGTGGGATGATTTGCTCGATCCGAAATGGAAGGGCAAGATCCAAATGCCGAACCCTGCCGCGTCGGGTACAGCTACTCTCCTGGTGCTTAGCCAGCTGATGGCAAAGGGCGAAGACCAAGGTTGGGACTATTTCAAAAAGCTGGTGGACCAGATGAGCGCCATGCCTGATTCGGGCTCCGCTCCTACGAAAGCGGTTGCAAAAGGAGAAGCCTTGATCGGCATCGGCTTTGACTTCATGGCTTACGAGAATAAGGCGAAGGGCGAAAAAGTGGACTTCATCGTCCCGGAAAAGACACCGATTATCGTAAACCCGGTATCGCTGGTGGAAAACGGTCCAAACCCGGACGGCGGAAAAGCCTTTATCGACTATCTGCTCTCCAAGGAAGGACAGCAAACCCTGGCTGACTGGTATCATATCCCGATCTCCAAAGAAGTGCAGTCCAAGACGCCACTGACGTTGGAAAAGGTCATCCCGCATGCGCAGGAGATGGATGTGGACTGGGTCGTGAAAAACTACGACCGCGTACGCAACGAATGGCGCCAAAAATTCCAATAAGAGGGGGATCTTCCAGTGGGATCGGTGAAGATTGAGCATTTGCACAAACAATTTAACGGAAACACCGCTTTGGAAGATGTCAATCTGGAGATTCGGGAGGGCGAGTTCTTCGCCCTCCTGGGTCCATCCGGTTGCGGGAAAACGACGACGATGCGCTGCGTCGCCGGTTTCGAGACGCCGACATCGGGCAGCATCTACATCGGAGACCGAAACGTCAACCAGATCCCGGCCAATCAGCGCAATTGCGGGATGGTATTCCAAAGCTACGCGCTCTTTCCGCATCTCAACGTGTTTGAGAATGTGGCGTACAGCCTGAATATCCGCCGCTTTTACGAAGGCGGCTTCGGCGCCAAGCTGTCCACGCTGGCCCACCTGTTGAACAGAAGGCTCGGCAAAGTGGATCGCAGCATCGAACAAAAAGTCCGGGACGCGCTCGATTTCGTGGAACTGGGGCAAATGGCGGACCGTCTGCCGGGACAGCTGTCCGGCGGCCAGCAGCAGCGCGTGGCGCTGGCCCGCGCACTCGTGATGGAGCCGGCCGTCCTGCTGATGGATGAGCCGCTGTCCAACCTGGATAAAAAGCTGCGCAACGTGATGCGCGTCACGATCCGCCAGATCCAGCAGAAAGTGGGAATCACGACGATTTTCGTGACGCACGACCAGGAAGAAGCGATGAGCATGGCCGACCGCGTCGCCGTCATGCACGGCGGACGTCTGGTGCAGGTCGATACGCCGACGGCTTTGTACAGCAATCCGGTCAACAAGTTCGTAGCGGATTTCGTAGGGTCTTCCAACATTTTGAATGGAACCGTCAAAGGTGTGAATGAAGCGGGAGAGACGGTGATCCAGATCGGCGAAAACAGGCAGCTGCGCTCCACGTATCCGACGAGCAAGAAAGACGTGGAGGTCATCATCCGGCCGGAAAGCATTCGCCTGTTTACCGCAGATCAAGCAGTAAGCGAGGAGAACACCCTGGATGGAACGATTGAACTATCCACTTATTTGGGCCCGACGATCCGATACGACGTCAAGGTGGGCGAGCTAAGCTTTGAGGTTGATACGGTGTTTGAAGCGGGCAGTCCAATCTTGCCATCGGGAACAGCGGTGAAGCTGCAAATCGATCCGAATCGCGTGGTGGCTTTATGATGAAACGGTTCACCTCCAAGCTCAATGGATTATCCGTTCTCAAGTGGCTCATTTATCTCTTTTTCTTTGTCTTCCTGCTCGTCCCGCTCTTTTCGATTTTGCTCGTCAGCTTTACGGGACAGCCGGTCAATATTTTCGGCAGCTTTACCAGCCAGAAAATATTGGCTTCCACGATCAAGAAGCTGTCCAATCTGTCGGTTGAAGCGTACACGTCGATCTTTCAGGAAGGAAACAGCTATTTTGCCGCGTTGATCAACAGCTTGAAGCTCGGGACGGGGGTAGCTGTCCTGGTTACGCTGGTGGTGCTGCCGATCGCGTATGCCTTCGCTCGGACGAAGATGCCTTTCAAGTCTTTTTTTGCGGCTCTGTGCACGATTCCGCTGATCATGCCGACCTTCATCTCCTCCCATGCCTTTGTCCTGATGTTCGGGAAAACCGGCTGGGTGACGCAACTCTACCACAGCTTTGGGGGCGAAGGGGTGATTTTCGACGTGCAGTCCATGCTCGGAATCGTCCTGGTGCAAGTGTTTTTCTTCTTCCCCTACGCCTTGTGGCCGATGGTGGCTGCGTTCAAGATTTGCGATGTCACTCTGGAGGAAGCCTCGCAAAATCTGGGAGCGCGCAGCTGGTACACGTTTTTGCGCGTGACGCTGCCGCTGGCGGTACCGGGTATCGTCTCCAGCATGCTGCTGATCTTCACCGTCAGCTTTTCCGATTTCGGGACGCCGATCATTTTGGCTCCGAAAGATCTGAATCTGATCGTCGTGGAGTCGTACCGCGAAATCGCCGGATTTTTCAACTGGGCCGGTTCTGCGGTGCTGACCGTGATCATGCTGCTCGTCGCGGCCTTCTTCTTCTGGCTGCAGCGGCTGGTGATCAAGGGCAGGGAGTACGGCACCATTTCCGGAAAGCCGACCAAGCAAAAGCTGAACGACCACAAAGGGACGATCACGGGACTGACCATCTACACGTTTTTGATCATGCTCGTACCGATCCTGGCGCTCGCTTCGATCTTTCTGTCCTCGATCTCTACCACATGGGGACACCACGCGCTGCCGGACGGCTATACGTTGAACCATTACAAGACGATTTTCAGCACGTCGGGTAAAAACATCTGGAACAGCATGCTGCTGGCAGCCGGGACGCTGGTGCTGAGCGTCGTCATCTCGACCTTCGTTTCGTATTTCGTCGTGCGTAGAGGCTCGGGCGGACTCGACTTCGTCTCGTCCATCCCGTTGATCGTACCCGGCATCGCGCTGGGGATCGCACTGATCCAGACCTTCAATACAGCGCCGATCCATCTGACAGGTACGGCCCTTTTGCTCATCATCGCCTATACCATTCGGCGGATGCCGTACATGATCCGCTCGACGATGAGCTCGATGATGGCGATCCGCAAAGACATCGAGGAAGCGGCAGTCAGCCTCGGAGCCTCTTCCCTGATCGCCGCGCTCACCGTCATTGGACCGCTGATGCTGCCGGGGATCGCGGCGGGAGCCATTCTGGTCTTCGTCACGGTCATCAAGGAGACCAGCATTTCGATTCTGTTGGCCCCGACCGATTGGGCGCCGATGAGCCTGGCGGTTTTCCAAAACCTGCTGCGCGGTGAATATTATACAGCGTGCGCGATGGCGATCCTGATTATCGCGATCGTCATCATTCTCCAGGCGCTGGCGAAGAAGATCACGAAAGACCAGCTCTATTGATGGATGACAGTTTAGGAAGGCAGGAGTGCAGGCATGAAAGGATTCATTTTTGATCTGGACGGCACCGTCTACCTGGGCGACCGGTTGATCGACGGAGCTGTCGAAGCGATTCAAACCTTGCGTGAACGGGGTGACAAAGTCGTCTTTCTCTCGAACAAGCCAATCGCGACCCGTCAGTCGTACGCGCATAAGCTGACAAAGATGGGCATCCCCACCAGCAAAGACGACGTCCTGAACTCTTCATTGATCGTCGCGCGTTACTTGCAGAAGGTGTGCAAGGAAGGCGACAAGGTGCTGGTGATCGGGGAAGAGCCGATCCGCGATGAGCTGCGCGAGCACGGCATCGCCATGAGCGACAATCCATTGGATGTGCAGTATGTGGTCCTGTCGTGGGACCGTCATTTCACGTACGACAGGCTCAACGACCTGTATCAGGCGGCAATTCGCGGGGCCACCGTGATTGCGTCCAACCCGGACCGCACCTGCCCGCTCGAGGACGGACAGATTCCCGATACGGGCGCTCTCATCGGGGCGTTGGAGGGAGCGACGGGCCAGCCGATCCAGCTGGTGGTCGGCAAGCCTTCCCCGATCGCGGCGGAGGCGGCCGTCCAGCACCTGGGTCTGGATTATTCCGCGTGCTACATGGTCGGCGATCGGCTGGAGACCGACATCAAAATGGGCAACGACACAGGAATGAATTCGGTCCTCGTCTTGACCGGGATCAGCACGAGGGAGATGGCGGAAACAAGCGAGCATAGTCCACGCTATATTTTGAATAGTATTAAAGAAATCGTGAACCTCTAAAGCAGCATGGTATAATAGGGTAATGATTCCAGTTCAATGGAGGTTAACGGAATGTACCCGATTGTTGATCTGGTTGAATGCCAGACAATTGCCGCAGTTCAGGATGAGCAGCATTTGGAGATTGCGATCCAGAGCGAGGTCAACATGATTTTCCTGCTCACCGGTTCCATTTTCAACATCAAGGAACTGGTGGATCGCGTGAAAGCTGCAGGCAAGCACGTATTTCTGCACATGGAGTTCATCGAGGGCATTGCGGCAGATAAGAGCGGTGTGGCTTACGTCGCCAAAAACATTGCGCCGACAGGGATTATCTCTACGAGAAGCAATCTGATCCGGGTCGCGAAAGAAATGAACCTGATGGCGATTCAACGCATCTTTCTGATCGATCGCAACGCGGTGATCAAAGGCATCAAAGTGATCGAACAATCGCTGCCCGATGCGGTCGAGGTCATGCCAGGGGTGATGCCGCGGGTCATCCAGGAGATGACCAATCTGACGCCGCTGCCGATTATAGCGGGCGGATTGATCGACACCAAAAAAGAGATCAACGACGCATTAGCCGCCGGAGCGCTCGCCGTCTCCGTCGGTACAACTGAATTATGGTTGTAATGCC
The DNA here is from genome assembly GCF_031583145.1 of Brevibacillus brevis. Taxonomy (NCBI): domain Bacteria; kingdom Bacillati; phylum Bacillota; class Bacilli; order Caryophanales; family Paenibacillaceae; genus Brevibacillus; species Brevibacillus brevis. The sequence continues at coordinate 1,153,658 of NZ_CP134050.1, forward strand.
AATCGCATTTTCATAAGGGAAGAGAACAGGAGAGCCCCCTTTGGAGAAGCCGCAGCTTGACGCTATTCAAGTTGCTCTTTTCCATGGGGGTTTTTCTGTTTGCAAAAAACCAGCTGTAGGCTGGAAGAGAGGGAGAGCGGAGATGGACTCATACTTTTCGGCACAGAATCGGACTGCTGTCCTCACGGAAATGGCAGAGAAAGAATTGGACCTGCTCGTGATCGGAGGCGGAATCACAGGGGCGGGAATCGCGCTCGATGCGAGCCTGCGCGGGCTGCGCGTCGGACTCCTGGAAAAGAGCGACTTCGGCTCCGGCACCAGCAGCCGTTCGACCAAGCTGATCCACGGCGGCTTGCGCTATTTGAAGCAGGGGGATGTCAAACTGGTTCAGGAGGTGGGCCGCGAGCGGGCGATTCTGTACAAAAACGCGCCTCATCTGGTCATCGCAGCGCCCATGCTGCTTCCGGTGTACAAGGGGGGCACGTACGGCTATCTGGCCTCTTCGATCGGGTTGTATGTCTATGACTGGCTGGCAGGGGTAGAGCGCAAGGAACGGCGGAAAATGCTGGGCAAGGAAGAGACGCTTCGACTCGAGCCCTTGCTCAAAAAGGAAGGCTTGAAGGGCGCCGGATATTATTATGAATACCGTACGGACGACGCGAGACTCACGCTCGACATCATGAAGACGGCTTGGGCCAAAGGGGCGAGCATCGTCAACTACGCGGAGATGACCGAGTTCCTTTACCGCGACGGGCGGGTGGTTGGAGCCAAGGCGACGGATCGCCATACGGGGAAAACGTACGAGATATACGCGAAAAAGATCGTCAATGCCGCCGGACCGTGGGTGGACGGAATCCGCGAGCTGGACCGTTCGCTCAAGGGAAAACGGCTCTATTTGACCAAAGGCGTGCATCTGGTCGTGGAGAAGGAAAAGCTGCCTGTCGCGCAGTCGGCTTACTTCGATACGCCGGACGGCCGCATGGTGTTCGTCATTCCTCGTGGAAACATCACGTACGTAGGCACGACGGATACCGGGTATCAGCTGGACATTGATCAGCCGCGCACGACGAAAGAGGATCGGGACTATCTGCTCCGTGCCGTGAATGCCATGTTCCCCGGGGTGAAGCTGGAAGCAAAAGATGTCGTCTCGCACTGGGCAGGGCTGCGCCCGCTTATTTACGAGGAAGGCAAAGGACCGTCCGAGCTGTCCCGCAAGGACGAGATCTTTCTCTCGGACTCGGGATTGATCACGATCGCGGGCGGAAAACTGACCGGCTTTCGCAAAATGGCCGAAAAAGTGGTGGACCTGGTCGCGGGAGAGCTCTCCAGGGCGCAAGGGAGGCAATTTGGCCCCTGCCGCACGGACCAGATCGTGGTCAGCGGCGGCGAACGCATGGGGCACACCCATTATGCGGACTGCAAAAGCGAGCTGTTGAAAACGGGGGCAGCAAAGGGAGTGGATGCAGCCACTGCACAAGAGTGGGTCGACACGTACGGCACGAATGTCTTGCATATCTACGACCGATTGGAGGCTGTCTCTGAGAAGGGCCAGACGCTGAGCGAGGAGCAGCTTCTCCGCGCGCAGCTGTCGTACGCGATCGAAGAGGAGATGACGGCGACAGCGGTCGATTTCCTGCGCTTGCGCACGGGCTGGACGTATTTTCAGGTCAAAAAGGCGGAACAAAAGGCAGACGAGGTAATTCGTCTGATGGGTGCGATGCTGGGCTGGAGCGACGCGCAGCGGGAGAGGGAACGGGCAGCCGTGAACCGGTTGCTGGAGACGATCTATCAGCTTCCGGAAAATGAGGATCAGCTCGCGGGGGACTCTCATCCGCAAACAGCCCGAAAGGCATTGTAGGCGCCGGCAGAGGCGACTCGGCTTACCCCCGAAGCCAGAGCAGGCACGAGGAAGGAAATCGCTTGGAAGGGGGCGAGGAACATGAAGAGGTCAGTCGGTGCGAAATTGTTTGCAGCGTTTGCCTGCATGCTGATCGTGATGGCAGCTCTGGGCTGGATGGGCTGGCGGACGGAAGAGCAAATCAACGGCAAGGCCGAGGAGATCAACGGAAGCTGGCTTCCCAAGACGAGCGCCATTTTAAATGTAAAATACGAGACGGAGCATTTCTTTGCGTTGCAGCTTCAGTACGCCATGACAGACGATTTGAGCAAGAAAAACATCGTCAAGGGAGAAGCCGATCAGACGCTTGAGCGGATTCAGCAGCAATTCGATGCGTACGGCTCGTACCCGCAGAGCGAGGAGGAGAAAAAGTACTTTCAATCCCTGAAGGCGTCCTGGTCCAACTATTTGGCATCCTACCAGACGCTCGTGGAGCAGTCGGGGGAAGTGAAAACGGCCGATTTGCTCCGGGAGGCGGACACGATGTTCCAGGTGACGGAAGGATACCTCGACAATCTCGTTCGCCTGAGCGAGGAAGGAGCGGCCAAGGCCACTGCTCAGGCCGCACTCCTGCACGAGACAGGGCGGCGGGATACCGTGATCAGCTTGGCAGCAGCTTTGGGGATCAGCCTGGTTCTGTCCGTCGTGCTGACCCGGCATATCCGGCGGCCGCTGCTAGCAGTTGTAGATACGGTGAAGCTGATCTCCGCAGGCCGGTTAGGGGAAGGAGAGCTCATCGTGAAAAACCGGGACGAGATCGGTGAGCTGGCGGGGCACGTCCATGAGATGCGGGGCAAGCTGCGGGAATTTGCCGTGCAGGTCAATGAAACCGCCCGCCACGTCACGCATTCTTCCGAGCAGGTAAGCGGCCATGCGCAGGAGACGCTATCCGCAAGCAACCAAATCGCGATCGCGATGGAACAAATTTCGGCGGGCTCGCAAGTGACGGTCGCAGGTGCCGAGGAGAGCGCCAAAGCCATGGAAGAGATGGCAGTGGGGATCCAGCGCGTGGCAGAATCGACAGCTTCCCTGGCGGAAAGGTCGGTGCAGGCCGAGCAGGATGCGAGTGGCGGACTGTCGGCGCTGGGGAAAGCGACGGAACAGATGAATGCCATCACCGCTGCCGCGGACGAGTCTGTGACGGCTATCCGGCAGCTGGGCGAAAGCTCGCAGTCGATCCAGCAAATCGTCGAGATGATCACGCAGATTGCTTCCCAGACCAATCTGCTGGCGCTCAATGCGGCAATCGAGGCAGCGCGGGCAGGAGAGCAGGGCAGAGGCTTCGCAGTCGTGGCGGAAGAAGTACGCGGTCTGGCTGAGCGGTCGGATCACTTTGCGAAGCAGATTGCCGACTTGATCCGGCGCGTGCAGGATGAGGCAGAGGAAGCGGCAGCCACGATGCAGAGCATGTCCGGCGACATTCACAGGGGTGCAGCGGTCGTAAAGGAAGCCGAGACGGCCTTCGAGCAAATTGCGCACGGGATGAGCCTGATCGCGAGCGAGGTGCAGGAGGTGTCCGCGGTCGCGGAGGAAATGTCTGCAAGCGTCGAGGAGCTGACCGCCACCTTCGCGCAGACGGCCCATGTGGTAAAAGGAGGCGCGGAGCAGACGCACAGGATCGCCGAGGCGACTCAGATCCAGGTGCAATCGTGCGAGGAAGTGACGGCTTCGACCCGCTCGCTGGAAAAGCAGGCGGAGAAGCTGAAACGGGTAGTCGGCTGGTTTCAGCTGGAGCCGGGGAAAATGGAATAGAGAGGATCGCAATAAGCCCTCAGATGCTTTGAGGGTTTTTTCTTTTTTTCGTTCCTGACCCACTGATCCGAGAGACGAAGAAAGGAAAAGATAGCGTAAGCGAACGAAATCAGCTATAATACTTACAAAAAGTAACTTACTTCACAATCATAAACTGGAGGGTATTCAACATGATGCCATCTCTTTTCATAGCCCATGGTTCTCCCATGCTGGCCATCGAGAACAATTCCTACACCCAGGCGCTGAACCAGCTGCCGAATCTGTTGCCGCGCCGTCCACGGGCCATCGTGATGTTCTCGGCGCACTGGGAGGCGTTTGCACAGGAAGTCGGGACCATGGAGACGTTTCCCACGATCCACGATTTTGGCGGTTTTCCGCGGGAGCTGTACGAGATTCAATATCCGGCAAAAGGCGACCGGGAAATCGCTGAAGAGACGGTGTCCCTGCTCCAGGCGGCAGGCGTTCCCGTCAGCTTGAACACCTCGCGCGGGTTGGACCACGGACATTGGGTCGTGCTGCGCATGATGTACCCGAATGCGGATGTGCCCGTCGTTGCACTTTCCGTAAACCCGAATCTGAAGCCCGAGCAGCAGTACGCGATCGGCAAGGCGCTCAGTCCGCTCCGCGCCAAAGATGTGCTGATCATCGGCAGCGGCAGTACCATCCACAATTTTTCTTATCTGGACATGCGGGAGACGTCCGGCGGTGCGTTTGAATGGTCCCTCGAGTTCGAGGAGTGGCTGAACCGGACACTGACCGCGTGGAACGTCGCAGACCTCGCTGAGTACCGCACGCTTGCCCCACATGCGGACAAAGCCGTTCCCGTATACGGCAGCGAGCACTTCGTTCCGCTCCTTTACGCGATGGGCGCGGCGGACGATCAACCCGTCGCCAAACGTCTGCATATGAGCTTCCGCTACGGCAGCCTGAGCCACACGATTTGGCAGTTCGGAGAGGCGTGAGCGCTGCCTGCCATCTTTTTTTTCGGAAAGCGCGCTGTTTTGTCACAAAATAAAAGCGTCTCTCGTCTTGGAGTTGAAATGCCAAATCGAGCCGAAAGGGAAGATGATCATGAAAGCCAGAATCGATTACCGAAACACCAATCCGCAAGCATACCAAGCCATGCTGCAGCTGGAAAAGCACGTCCAGGAGAGCGGGCTGGACAAAAGCCTGATCGAGCTGATCAAGATTCGCACTTCGCAAATCAACGGCTGCGCGTTTTGCCTGGATATGCATACGAAAGACGCCCGCAAGCTGGGTGAGACGGAACAGCGCATCTACTTGCTCAACGCCTGGCGTGAAGCGACGTTCTACACGGCAGCGGAGCGTGCTGCGCTTGCCCTGACAGAAGCGGTGACCTTGATCTCGACGAGGGGCGTGCCGGAAGAGCTCTACGCAGAGGTACGGGAGCATTTCGACGAGCAGCAGTACGTGGCTTTGCTCATGGCGATCAACACGATCAACGCGTGGAACCGCCTCGCCATCTCGATCGGAATGACGGCGCCTGCTGTGTTTTAAGCGGCGGGCTGAATGTCATTTGGCGGTTCGCATAAGGAAATGCGGGACGTGGGAGGACTTTTCTCTCGGGTTCCGCATTTTTTTGTGCTACAATGAAAACAGGGTGAAAACCCGCCAGTTCATATGAGGAGCGTGCGCAGCATGATTATCCAATTCATTCGCTTGCGATAATGGGCAAATTCTCTCGGGAGAGCTCATTCATTTTTTGATAAAATGGGTGGGTTTATTTGAGTATGACTATTGCCTAGTGTATATCCAATCGAATGAAACGGGGAATGACGCATGCAAAAAGAAACGATTCATCACGTAAACGGTGTGGAAATTTGCGCAGAGAGCTTTGGCGATCCGCGTGATCCGGCGGTTCTGCTGATCATGGGAGCCATGTGCTCGATGGTGTATTGGGATACGGAATTTTGCCAGCTACTGGCTGATACGGGACGCTACGTGATTCGCTACGACAACCGTGACGTCGGGCGCTCGACCTGCTACCAGCCGGGAACCTCCCATTACTCGGTGGCTGATCTGGCGGCTGATGCCGTTGGCGTGCTCGATGCGTACGGGGTCTCGAAAGCGCATCTCGTCGGAATGTCTCTGGGCGGAATGATCGCTCAGGTGATCGCTCTCGAATATCCGCAGCGGGTCGAGACGATCACCCTGATCGCCTCCAGCCTTTACGGCGCGGTAGAGAATCAGTACGACCTGCCGGGCATGGATGAGAGCATTCTCGCTTACCATGCGAATGGGGCGGCATTGGACTGGACGGATGAAGAAGCGGTCGTCCGCTATCTGGTGAAGGGATCGTCCTTGCTGTGCGGTCCCGCTCATACCTTTGAGGAAGAGCGGGTCTACCGGCAAACCCTGGCGGAATTCAGGCGAGCCAACCAACTGCTCAGCATGTTCAACCACGGCTTGCTCCCTAGCCAGGCGATGTATGAAGGAAAGCCGGCGGACATCCGGGTCCCCGTCCTCGTCATTCACGGGACGCATGACACCGTGCTGCCTTTCCCTCATGCCAAGGCGCTCGTCCAGGAAATTCCCGGAGCGCAGCTGCTGACGCTCGAAGGAACCGGCCATGAAATTCATGGCGATGATTGGGAGACGATCATCGAGGCGGTCTTCGCCCATACGAAGTAAGGAAAAGGGAACAACCAAAAGGGTTGCCAGCCGGTATTTTACCGGGGGCAACCCTTTTCTTGTCCAGACAGGAATTTCCAAAATTCCTATCCAGTATAAGGACAACCGCGGCTCCGCCAAAAGGCATGGCGCAGCCGGGTTTTGTAAAAGGACGTACTCATTGCTCAGTCCGGTTTTCCCGATCCTGGGTGACTGTCCTGCCTGGGTAGAAGCGCTTTTCCTCCGGCAGGGGGTTGCCTTTCGCCGTGATGCTGTCGGGGGTAATCCGAAAGACAGCCGTGACGCTGCCCATGGAAGAGCGGTATTTGACGACATGCTGCAAGGAAAGCGGCTCCGGGTAGTAGCCAGGGACGTACTTGTCGAGCATTGCCTGCATGGCATCGCGCATTTCCTCCGGATCGGCGACGCGTTCGATCGTCCCGGACAGAAAGACGCTCATATAAGCAGTGTCTGTATGGGCGGGCACAGGGTCTGCGATGGTGCCGTGCTCTTCGCATACACTGAAGCACACGCGGTTGTTGGCGTCGATCAGCTCTACCTTCCGGCCAGAGTCCGCGCCGTGAAAGTAGATATGTCCATTCCACCAGCAAAAGTTTAGCGGAACGATATAGGGTACGCTGCCGTCAGTCAGGCCGAGATTCCCTACTTTGGCTTTGGACAAAAAGGCGTCGATTTGCTTTTGATCAGTCAATGTCCGTTTGGAATAACGTATCGGAATCATGGGGTCCCCTCCGTTTGACTTGTTCCCTTCAAAATCGGGTAGCCCTATCGTAAGCGGTTTTTGCCATGGTCAAAAGGGGCAATTCTTCTTTACAGGAGCAGGTCAGATGAAAAAAGCCGCCCGAGACATCAAGGGCGGCGGTCCTATTTATCCAAGCTGGCGGTTGGGGTCCATTTTTTTGGTCAGTTGTTCTTCCCCGCGGTGGATCCACCCGACAAATTCGTCTCGAATCTGCAGCTCGTAATCGAGGTAGACGACAGCGACGAACATATAGTGGCTTTTCCCGTGAAAACGCGAGCGGTAGCGCAGGTCGATCCACTTCACTTCATAGCCGAAGGGGCGCTTTGCGGTTTCCACATGCACATGATGGGTAAAAGAGAGGAAGGACTGCACTTTGCTGCTTTTCGCGGCAGCTTTGATCACTTCGTTTTCCGGCTTGATCGCAAACGTGTCAAGGACGACGACATCCCCGGAGTGGACTTCGCCGACGTACCAATGATGCTCAGTCTTGGCGACAAACGTCCATTGCGTCCACGAAATCGTCGGGATGATCGTATACGTGCCGGACTTGCCGATGCGGCTGCGAACCAGCTCAGTCGTGCGCTTCTGCGCCTGGCATCGCCAGTAGTAGTACACCGCGATGATCACGTAAATCCAGAGAAACAGCCTGCCCGGCTCCAGACCTGCAGCCCAGAGCATAAAGCCCACCAGATGGGCGGCAAAGATAAACGGGTCAAAAATGAAAATGGCGTTCAGCGCGACCCATTTGTCGCGAAACGGGTACAACCCCTTGGTTCCATAGGAATTGAACAAGTCGACAAATACGTGCAGGCAGACCGCCAGAAAAATCCAGCCTAACAAGTGAAGCCACGAGGTTTGTGGCATGAATCCCTGTATGAGGGCGAACAATGCACCTGTCCAGAGAAACACGGCGGGGACAGAATGCGATACGCCCCGATGGTTGCGAATGTAAGCTGCGGTGCCGCGGACACGGACAAGTCCGTCCAGATCAGGTGCTTGTGAACCGATGACCGTGCCGATCATGACGGCTTCCGCAAGTCCCGGAGTAGTTGCTACGACAGGATCGAGATAGGCGAGACCGGCCAATCCGAAGCCCATGGCGAAGTGTGTGGCGGTATCCATGGATTCGTCGTACTCCTCCTTTCCTCCCTGGCTGTATACTGTTTATTATAGCGTGCGAAGCAGGAGAATTCCCGCCCCATTTGAAAAAAATTGTGGCCTTGTCCCGGTTTCCTCAAAAAAGTATGATGGGTACAGATTGACCTTGCAGAGGAGGGATCGCACATGCTGACTGTTTTCATGGAATACAAGCTGGAGCCGCAAAAGCGTGAGCAAGCTCTTTCGCAGCTCGCAACGATGCCGGATCGGCTGGCGGCCATGGGCGCTTTTGGCTATCGCTGCCTGGAGGGTGTCGATCAGCCTGGTCTGTTCGTCGAAGCGTTCGAGGTGCCGGGCCTAGAGCAGTACGAGCAAATCAAGGCGTGGCGATTGGCCGATGCAGCTTTTTGCGATTGCGTGACAGGGGGAGCGGCCAAGCTGCACGTTTGGGCGTTTCGCAGTATTGAGCAATAACGACAAAGGAGCAGACAAACCAGAGATGGCAGGAAAAAAATCAAAAGAGTTGTCTTATACATTGCCGGAGCAATTTCACGTCTTCGGCTTCTCGTCCGATTTGCTGGCCTGGTACGATTCGCAAAAGCGCGATTTGCCATGGCGGATCAACCGCGACCCGTACCGGGTGTGGGTGTCGGAAATCATGCTGCAGCAGACGCGGGTGGAGACCGTCAAACCTTATTATGCGAATTTCATGGAGAAATTCCCGACCGTGGGGGCGTTGGCGGAAGCGCCGGAAGAAGATGTGCTCAAAGCGTGGGAAGGCCTGGGCTACTACTCCCGCGCCCGCAACCTGCAAGCAGCGGCTCGCGAGGTGCAGGCGAGGTACGGGGGAGTCGTTCCCGATACGCCGGAGGAAATCTCCACGCTCAAAGGAATTGGCCCGTATACGGCAGGCGCGATCCTCAGCATCGCCTACGAAAAGCCGGAGCCGGCTGTCGACGGCAACGTCATGCGGGTGTTCTCCCGCCTGCTCTACCTGACGGATGACATCGCGAAGCCCGCCACCCGGATCAAGATCGAGCATCTTGTGCGGCAGGTGATCCCGCAGGGGAGGGCGGGCGACTTTAACCAGGCGCTGATGGAGCTCGGTGCGATGGTGTGTGTGCCCCGATCGCCGCAATGCCTGACCTGTCCGGTGTTTGACTACTGCATGGCCCGTCAGGAAGGCGTGCAGGAGGAGCTGCCGGTCAAAGGCAAGGCGAAGCCGCCCCGTCCGGTCCATCTTCAGGTCGGCGTCGTCATGCGCGAAGGTTCTGTATTGATCAACAAGCGTCCGGACACGGGCCTTCTCGCGGGGATGTGGGAATTCCCCATGGTCGAGACGGAGGTCGAGCGGGAGTCGGCCAAGCAGGAAGTCCTGAGCGAAGGACTGCGCGAGAGGTTTGCCGTAGATGTCGAAGTGCTCGAGTCTCTCGGTGAGGTGCAGCATACGTTTTCCCACCTTCAATGGAACATGCAGGTGTGGTCTTGCGACTGGATCGAGGGTGACGATTTGCCTGCGCACGCCCGTTTCGTCCCGGTAGACGAGCTGGACAGCTATACCTTTCCCATAGCCCACCACAAAATTCGCGAGATCATGAAGCACAAAAGCGACCGCTACTAGGCGGTCGCTTTTTGCTTGGGTTGATTACCGGAACCAGAATTCCGGATACTGACAGGCAATCTGGCGCTTTCGCTCTTCCAACTGGGCAATGGCCAATCGCTGTCTGTACTTGGCTTCCCTTTGCTCGGGGGTCCATTTCCGTTTTTCGATCACGATCGTGAAAAATATCATGGGAATGTACATGTTATTTCCCTCCCATCTGTATGGAATTGGTCAGTCAGCCGCCGTCTATCGATTTGACTCCTGTAAATCTCATCATCTGACGCTTTCTTCTGTTATTCATAAAACATCCCTCCTGATTGGTAATGAAGCTGTCGCGATTAGATGCGGCTGATCAGTTGTGCTGCTTCGAATGCATGAGCCTCGGCGCGCTGCTCCAAGTACCGGGAACGTTCGAAAGCGGCGATGCGTTCGGCAGCGGAAGCGTGCTTGCGTTCGATCTTGATGGTGAAGAAAAGAAAGTGGAATACCATGTCAAATCACCTCCCTTCAAAGATTTTGGAAAAAAATGGGTATTGGTTGGCAAAGAAAAGACCGCGGACAATAGCCTGCGGTCTAAAGGGTGCGTAAAGAAAAGCAAAGACCACAAGCTGCAACGCCTGCGGTCTGGTATTTGACGAATAGAAAATGTCGAAGATACGAATGACACACTACGATTCGTTCGTCCAGGAGGCATTGCGATATTCAGTTGTAGCAACAACGGAACGATCTTGGTAGTTATCCATAGCAATAAGCAGCATCATCATTTTATTGCAGCCTCCTTTCTTTCGAGTCGTGGTTTTGGAAATCGTATCCTTAGGATAGGGGAATTCTTCCAAGATGTAAAGCTTTTTTTGACCATTTTCAAAAAGAAAATATATTCAGAAAAATAACCGCGGATCGGAGCCGGCTTGCGGCAAATGGAAGGGAAAAGTGGCCGCTTCACAAGGGAATTCAGCGGGCAAGCCCGTTCGGGTAAAGGGACGGGAAGCAGCGCGTTCAACCTCGCTGCGCGGGTAGCGCGAGCAAAAAGGGAGTTGTATAATAAATTGTTAGTTGCACAGAAAACGAACGTCCGCGATGGTGCTCATCGACGGTGACTTTGCCAACTGACGGACAAGACAAAGTTGTCCAAGTGGTGTACAATAGTGGAAGAAGGTAACGAAGGAGGCAACGTATGCTGATTCGTCCGTTTCGACTCGGTGACTATTCGGCTATTACAAGCATCTGGCGGGAAACCGGTTTGGACAAATCGGACACGGAGTCGTTGAACGATTTGGCCCAACAACTGGCATGGGACAGCGATTTGGTGATGGTTGCAGAAAAAGAAGGCAAGGTTGTAGGGGTCGTGGTAGGCACGATTGATGGGGCTCGCGCCTTTTTTTACCGACTGGCCGTACTGCCAAGCGAACAAGGCAACGGGATTGGCAGGCAGCTCGTGGAAGCGATTGAAAAGCGGTTCAAGCAACGTGGCGTCAATCGCGTCCTGATCATGGTAAATCAGGAAAACCCGGAAGTACTGCCGTTTTATCATTCGCTTGGCTACGAACTACAAAAATATGTTACACTTTCCAAAAAGCTCTCTTCCTAAAGAAAGCGGGTCCCCATTCACATAGAGAAGAGAAGAAAGGGGAGAGTCATGTCGCCGACTCCAGGCTCCAATATCCGCATTGAAAGTTATAAACATGACCATTCGTTGCACCGCATATGGGATAAATCGACGCTGATTCATACCAGTGATGCGGTGGTGATTGGGGGTAACGATCGGGTCAAGGTGACAGAGGCAGACGGACGGGAGTGGCGTACGCGCGAACCGGCTATTTGTACATTTGGCCGAGGCCAGTGGTTCAATACCATTGCCATGATTCGTGACGATGGCATTTACTATTACTGCAACATCGGTTCGCCATTCAGCCTGAAGGGTCAGCTGCTGAGTTACATAGACTACGATCTGGACGTGAAGGTTTATCCTGACATGACGTATTCCATTCTGGATGAAGAGGAGTTTCTGTTGCACAGCAAACAGATGAACTACCCTCCTTTCGTCGTGGAACGAGTGCAGTCTGCTTTGCGAGAAGTATTGGACTGGGTGCGTGCACGTCGCGGGCCGTTTCAAAGTGGTTTTGTTCAACGTTGGTATGACCGATATTTATTAGTACGTGATGATGAGGAATAATCCCTTTCCCGTAAGTCGGGGGAGGGATTTCCTTGTTTGCAAAGGAGCGTAGTGCAATTGAGCATCAGGCGTTATTTGTCTTATGTCCTGCCCTACTGGAAACAGATAGCAGGTACGATCCTGGTCGGTGTTGTCAAGTTTTCCATTCCGCTGCTGTTGCCGCTCTTGATCAAGTACGTCATTGACGACCTGCTGCCGAGTCCCCTTCCTCAAGGGGAAAAGCTGACGAAGCTGTTTTGGCTGATGGCGGGAGCCTTTTTTCTGTTTACGGTCGTCCGCGCTCCCGTCGAGTACATTCGGCAATACTACGCGCAGTGGGTATCGAGCCGCATCCTGTTTGACATTCGCAATCATCTGTTCTCCCATTTGCAGCGCCTTTCCATGCGCTATTACAACAACACGAAGACGGGGGAAGTCATCTCCCGCGTAATCAACGACGTCGAGTCGACCAAGAGCTTTGTGGAGACGGGCCTCATGAATTTGTGGCTGGATTCCATCACGATCGCGCTTTCCCTGGGGATCATGTTTTACATGGATGTGGAGCTGACGATCGTGGCGATCATCGTCTTTCCGCTCTACAGCTTCTCGGTCAAGTATTTCTACAAGCGGCTACGTCAGCTGACCAGGGAACGTTCGGCGGCGCTGGCACGGCTGCAGGGACATCTGTACGAGCGGGTAAACGGCATGCCGCTGATCCGCAGCTTTGCCTTGGAAGAGCACGAGAGCAAGCAGTTTGCGAAGGAAAACAACCATTTTCTCAGCAAGGCGCTTGCCCATACCCGATGGAATGCCAAAACGTTTTCCGTGGTCAACACCGTGACGGACATCGCACCGCTTCTGGTCATCTCGTACGCAGGGTACCAGGTCATTGGCGGTTTGATGAGCGTAGGGACGCTGGTCGCCTTTTACGCCTATCTCGACAGGCTCTACGTCCCGCTGCGCAGGCTGGTGAACTCGTCCACCGTCCTGACCCAGGCGATCGCATCCATGGATCGGATGTTTGAATTTATGGATGAATCGTATGACATCGTGGATCGTCCGGGAGCCCGGGAGCTGCCAGTCGATCCTGTGACGAAAAGAATCCGGGGCGAGGTACGGTTCGAAAACGTGTCGTTCCGCTATCGGGAAGAAGGACCGCTGGTGCTGGACGGTATCAATCTGACCATTGAGCCGGGGGAAACCGTAGCGATCGTCGGCATGTCGGGGGGCGGAAAGTCTTCATTGATCAGCTTGCTGCCCCGTTTTTGGGACGTGACGGAGGGGCGGATCACCATCGACGGCATCGATGTGCGGGATGTGAAGCAGCGCAGTCTGCGCAGCCACATCGGGATGGTGCAGCAGGACAACATCCTGTTTAGCGAGTCGGCCCGGGTCAATATTATGATGGGCAATCCCGATGCGGACGAGGAGGCGGTGATTCGCGCAGCAAAGGCCGCGAACGCCCACGATTTTATCTCGGAGCTGCCGGACGGCTACGATACCGAAATCGGCGAGAGGGGAGTCAAGCTGTCTGGAGGCCAAAAGCAGAGAGTGGCGATTGCCCGAGTATTTCTCCGGGATCCGGGCATTCTGATTTTGGATGAGGCTACTTCGGCGCTCGACCTGGAGTCGGAGCATATGATCCAGGAATCGCTGGCCCTTCTGACCAAGGACAGAACGACGATCATCGTCGCCCATCGCCTGTCGACCATTACCCATGCGGACAAAATCGTCGTGATGAAGGAAGGGCGGATCGTCGAGCAGGGCCGGCACGAAGAGCTCTTGGAACGAAAGGGAGTGTACCATAGCCTGTGGAGCGTACAAGATTTGGGAAGTGCGACTTTGCAGGAGCAAGGTTTGGCAGACTAGAGGGAAAGCGTCTTGCTCCCGCCATCTGCTTCGGCGGAAGCAAGGCAGGGTGAAGGGAGGAGCTCACGATGGAGGAATGGCGGCGAAATTTGTACGTACTGTGCGGCTCCCTGTTCGTCGTCATGGTGGCGATGAGCATGATCATGCCTTTCTTGCCGCTCTATATCCAGCAAGACTTCGGGATTACAGACGAACATCAGGTGACGACCTGGGCAGGGCTTATTTTTGGAGCGAACTTCCTGACGGCCGGTCTGGTTTCTCCCATCTGGGGCAATCTGGCCGACAAGTACGGGCGGAAGATCATGATTTTGCGTTCGGGCTACTTCATGTCGATTACCGTAGCGCTCACCGGTTTTGCCGGGAGTCTCTGGCAGCTGCTGGCGTTGCGCCTGATCAACGGATTGGTGGGAGGGATCATTCCCGCCAGTACGGCCCTTGTCGCGTCCTCGGTGCCCAAGGAGCGGATCGGCTGGGCGCAGGGGATGCTTCAATCGTTCGTGACGGCAGGGACGATCATGGGGCCGTTGTTTGGCGGCGTTTTGGCCGGGCGGATCGGTTTTCGCATGATTTTTGTCATCACAGGCTGCCTGCTCTTGCTTGCGACGCTGGTCATTACGTTTACGGTAAAAGAGAACTTTGTCCCACCAGAGAAAAAGGACCGGTCGAGCCTGCGGGAAGACTTTCAGATGATCTTCTCGTCCAAGGAGCTGCCGGCGCTCTTTTTTGTAACCGTGATGATCCAGTTCGCCCTGTTCAGCATCGTACCGGTGCTGCCGATCTACATCTCCAATCTGCTGGGCTCGGATTTGAGCAGGGTGGCTTTGTGGTCGGGGATCGTCCAGGCAGCCATGGGCGTGGCAAACGTGTTTGCCGCACCTCGTCTGGGTCAGCTCGGCGACCGGTTCGGATCGCAAAAAGTGCTGTTGTTCGCCTTGCTCGCCTCCGCGATCATCTTTATCCCCCAAGGCTTCGTCGGGACGGTTTGGCAGCTGGTCATCCTTCGCTTTATTCTGGGACTCACCCTGGGCGGGTTGCTGCCGTCGGTCAATGCTCTCTTGCGCAGAGCGACGCCGAACCACATGGTCAGCCGCGTATACGGCTACAACCAGAGCTTCGTCAGCATCGGCAGCATGCTCGGTCCCATGATCGGCGGCTACATAGCGGGCTACGTCGGAATCGAGGGCGTCTTTTTCATGACCAGCGCGTTCCTTTTGATCAATGCCGGCTGGGTGTACTACACGTTTTTCCGGAATCAATCTGTACAGGGACGCAGCGGTTGACGTATAATAAAAGGAAATTTTCGGGAATGAGGTGTACCTCCATTGTGACCCTTTGTCGGTTTTAACCCCTTTTCTCATGAGGATAGAGAGAGTCCAAAACCGACAGGAGGTACCTTTTGTGTGGAATAAAAGGTTTATTTGCCTCTGGGGTGGTCAGACGCTGGCCAACCTGGGGGATGTTTTTTATATTGTCGCGTTTATTTCTGCCATTTACGCGGTGACCGCATCCGCGATGTACACGGCATTGGTTCCGGTCGTCATCCTGACGGCACAGTCAGTTGGCGGATTGTTGGCGCCCCTCCTGTTTCGACGGCTTTCCGTGCCGCGCATGCTGGTGTTTTCCCAGGGCGTCAAAACCGTCCTGCTCGCGGTCGCGGCGACGGCGCTGCCTGTTGCTTCCTCGGCGGGAGAGCGTGCCGTGCCGGTTTTGCTCGGGCTCGGGGCGGCGATTGCCTTTATGGACGGATGGGCCAATCCCGCCAGGAATGCGCTCGTTCCGCAAGTGGTGGCACGAGCGGAGCTGATGCGGGCGAACGGCCTCTTGGCGGCATCGGATCAAACGGTTTTCTTTGTCGGATGGGCAGCAGGAGGACTGCTCGTCGCGACACTGGGAGCCGATCGTGTATGCTGGGGCACAGTACTGGCATACGTGGTTGCGACAGCAGCGATGCTTGGTGTCGGTCCGATGGGCAGGAGCGAAGCAATGCAATCGCAGGAGGAGAAGCAGGGCGAAACAAATTGGCTGACAGGCTGGAGAGTGATTCGCGATACACCCAAGCTGCGCCTGATCGTCGCGCTAGACGTGCTGATCGGACTGTCCGGCGCGGTCTGGATCGCGGCGATCATGCTGCCGTTCGTCAATGAAGTGCTGGGGAAAGGCGAAGAGTGGTGGGGATACATCAACGCGGGTTACATGCTCGGCTCCATAGTCGGCAGCGCCCTGCTTCTGGCCAATGCCCGCAGGCTCAGTCACAGCCTTCCGCGCTGGATCGTCGTCGGCACGCTCGGCTCAGGGCTGATCACGCTTTGCTTTGGCAGCAGCACGCATCCCTGGGCGGCGTTGTTCTTTTCCTTCGCGCTGGGGCCCCTGTATGAAATGCAGATGATTGCCAAGCAGACGCTCCTGCAGCAAGCGGTGGTCAAGGAAAGACTTCCGTACGTCTTGTCGGCAAAAAGCACTGTGGATTCGCTGGTCTTCGGCTCGTCCGCACTGGTGATGGGTGCGGCAGCGGAATGGCTGGGGACGAGGGAGGTCTACTTTCTGTCGGCCGGGGTGCTCGGAGTTGCCGTCCTGCTGGCGATGAGACTGTTCCGGTATCGACCAGTGATGATTGAAGAAACGGAGTGAGTGCAATGAGCATCCTCGTATTGCAAGGCAGCTCGAGAGAAGAAGGGAATACGGAGCTGCTGACACGGCTCGTGCTGGAAGGTGTGCCGCACACCAGCATTCGCCTGCGGGAAAAAAACATTCGGGCCATCTGCGATCAGCGGCATGACCCGGACGGCTTCGCTGCGGTGGACGACGATTACGACGGAGTGATCGAGGCGGTGCTGGCCCATGATGTCATTCTGTTTGCGACCCCGATCTACTGGTACGGGATGTCGGGCCATATGAAAAACTTCGTGGATCGCTGGTCCCAGACGCTGCGCGACAAGCGGTACAGCTTCAAGCAAGCCATGGCCGGAAAGCAGGCGTATGTGATCGCAGTCGGGGGAGATGAACCGAGGTTGAAAGGACTGCCGCTCATCCAGCAGTTCCAGTATATTTTCGGCTTCGTCGGAATGACTTACGCCGGCTACCTCCTCGGAGAAGGCAACAAGCCCGGGGATGTGCTCGGGGATGGGCATGCAGTGGCACAGGCCAAATTGATGAACGAAGTCCTAAAGTCCAAGCAATAAGCAAAGCGGCCGTTTCCCTGTACGCCAAGGGGGAACGGCCGCTTGTCTTTCGATTGTACCGCTACCAGCTTATCAGCTGTAACGGTGTGCTGCTCCTTCTTCCCTTACCTGAAGCTCCCCATTTGCCACGAGATATTGCAAATAGGCATTCGTCTCTCCCAGATCAATCCATTGCTGAAACTCGCTTCGCTTGGTGGGAAACAAGTCCAAAGAGATTTCATAGGCGCTTTTTCCGTGCCCGGCATAAGAACGTACAGCATCCAGTCGTCCCTCAAAATGCCGGATCAGCTCGGTGATCCGTACCTGTGCATCATAAAATACAGGGCCATGTCCGGGGAGCACAGCGGCAATTTCCAGAGTCTGCATGCTCTTTAGCGTCTCCAGGTAGGTCTTCAGCGGATTGGGATCGCCGTAGCCGTGATAGGAAATATACGGGATGGTTTCCCGTGTGAAGTGGTCGCCAGAGAGGAGCAGTTTGTGCTGCTTTTCGTAAAAACAGATGTGTCCTCGCGTATGACCGGGCATATGAATCGCCTCGAACTGCAGCTCGCCGATATGAAAGCGATTTCCATTTTCGATTCGCTGCAAATCGGTGGGGAAGGGAGAGACGGGTCCAACAAATGCCGTAGGATTTTCCTGCAATCGCAAGACCATTTCTTCCGACAAGCCGCTGGAACGGTAAAACGTGTGAAACTCCTCGGTTGTCCAAGCGAAATGGGCCAGCTCCCGTTCCTGATCGCTAAGGTAAATGGGAGCACCCGTCCATTCCTGCATGACGCCGGCAAAGCCAAAATGGTCCGCATGATGATGGGTGAGCAAAATGCGATCCACATCCCGCCTCGGGTCAATCTTGTACATGGCAAAGGCAGCCTCCCACGCTTTTCGCGTACCGTCTGTCCCGAGTCCTGTGTCTACGATGACCCATTTTCCTTCCCGTTTTCCCAGATAGCAATGGACACTGTCATTCCAGAAAGGCAGCGGTATTGAAACCTGGTACAGACCAAACTGCTCCATATTCTCTTCCCTCCAGCCCATGCGATTTGGTTATTTCAGCGATTGCAGGAAAGCTGCCGTCAAGCGCTCCATCCCGATTTTGATTTTTTCCGGGCTGGAATGCGTAAAGTTCAGACGAAGCGTATTCTGCTGCGGACTCTCTACGTAGAACGGAGCTCCCGGAATGTAAGCGACACCGTGCTCCAGTATTTTGGAGAGCAGCTCTGTCGTGTTGATGCTTTCATGCACCTTCGCCCAGAGGAACATCCCGCCTTTGGGCTCATTCCAGGAAACCAGGTCTCCATCCAGCGTCTTCAGGTAATCCTGCATCACGACCATATGCTGATAATAGTGCTTGCTGAGCATCCGGATGTGTGCGTCCAGGTCCATCTCGGTCATCAAGTAATAGAGGGCTTGCTGATTGAGCGGGCTGGACATCAGGTCGGCAGCTTCCTTGATTTGGGACATGAGGGCCAGCACGGGAGCAGGACCTGTCACCCAGCCGATTCGCAGCGACGGAACGACGGTCTTGGAAAAAGAGCCGGTGTAGACGACCTGGGACCTTTGCTCATCCAGCGCAGCGATCGGGGTATAGGTTTCATCCGCATGGAATTGGATGTCGCCGTACGGGTCATCTTCCAGGATGAGCGTGTTGTACTTGTAGGCCAGTTCAAGCAAGGCCCGGCGGCGCTCCAGACTCCATACCTTCCCTTCCGGATTGGAGAATGTGGGAACGACATAGATGAACTTCGGCTGATACTGCTTCAGCTTTTTCTCCAGGTCTTCCGGATCCATCCCATCTTTGTCGCCGATCACCCCGACGACTTTTGCCTCATAGGATTCGAAAGCCTGTACGGCAGCCAAAAAAGTCGGGTTTTCGGTGAGAACGACATCGTTCGGGGAGAGCATGATGCGACTGAACAAGTCGATCGCTTGCTGCGACCCCGTCGTCAGCAGGATTTCTTCGGGTCTCGCGGCAATCCCCTTGGACTTCACCCGTTCGCTGATCAATTCCCGCAGCGGCATGAAGCCGGGAGTCATCCCGTATTGCAGGCTTCCCTTCCCCGATTCGAAGACCTTCTCAAACGCCCGTTTTAGTTCTTCATGCGGAAAGTAGTCGTCAAACGGATTCCCGCCGGCAAACGAAATGACACCCGCTCCCTTTTTTTGAATCAAGCCGCCAATCTCGCGAATCGCAGACGTTTTAAACATTTTGGTGCGGTCAGCAAAACGATAGCTCATACACCAGTCTCCTCCCTTTTTATAATAATCAGAATGTTATCTCCCTCAATCGACATAAATATGACTTGTTGTCATTAATATAAAATAAATATGACATGACGTCAATTAAAAAACTCCTGTATAATGTCAGGAAGGAAAATGCACGGAAAAGGGGATAGAACGTGAGCAAAACAACGGATCATATAGATGGCAGGAATTTGCGTTCCATCAATACGCGGAAGAAATTACTGGAAGCCGGCCATGATATATTCGTCGAATACGGATTTCAAAAAGCCACCATCACGCAGATCATCAAACGGGCAAAGACAGGGTACGGTACAGCCTATATCCACTTTACCGGCAAGGATGAGCTGTTGATCGTCCTGATGGAAGACGTGATGAAGCGCTTTTACGAGATCGCGGAAATGCACTTTGAACCAGCCTCAAAAGAAGAGGCGATCGCCATGATTACGAATCAGGCCCGCTTGTTTTTGGAAAACGCCATCGAAGAGCAAGCGATCATGAAGGTTTTCGCGGAAGCCATCCGGTTTTCCGACATCGCGCATCAAAAATGGAACGAAATCCGGGAACGATTCATTGAGAAAATCTCTAATGACGTCGCTTACTCCCAGGAAAAGGGGCTTGCCCGAAAGGACTTGAACCACGATTTGGTAGCCCGCAACTGGTTTGCCCTCAATGAGACGCACCTGTGGGATCTGGTGAACAACAGCAACAAGCACTCGGTTCAGGAGATTGTCCGGAACATTACGACACTCTACACAAGCGCACTCTATCTTTCCTGATCGGCTGTGTACGGCTGCCTCTTTGCATGAAAAAGAGCTTTTCGCTCCTTCTGAACCGAAGCGAAAAGCTCTTTTTGCTGTTGGCTGGCGAATTTACTGGAAGTGGTTGTTGTTGGTGCTGCGCTGGGTGCGGCTCGCATTTTTCTTTTTCCATATCCCGTACGCGATAAGGAGGAAGAGCAGCCAGGGAATCCCGAATTGCAGCATCATTCGAAACGGAGTGAACCAGGTCGATACGATCAGACTGAGCAAAAGCACGGCGCCGAGTATCGTCAAATAGGGAAAGCCGAGCATTTTGACCGGAAGCTTGCGACCCCCGCTTTTTTCCCACTGCCTGCGGAAAAACAGATGAGAGATAAAGATCATGAGCCAGGTGAAGATCGAACCGAACATGGAAATGCCCATCATGAACGCATAGGAGGAATCCGGAAGCAGTGCATTCACGCCTGCCGCCACGAAGATCCCGAGGGTGGAAATCACTAGGGCCCAGGCCGGGATGCCCTTATTGCTCAGCTTTCCGAGAAACGCGGGCGCATGCCCTCCGAGAGACAGGGAATACATCATGCGCGTGGACGCGTAAAGCTGGCTGTTCATCGATGACAATGCAGCCGTCAGAACGATAAAGTTCATAATCCCCGAAGCGCCGGGAATATTGAGTATTTCCATGACTTTCACAAACGGGCTCTTGTCCACACCGGCCGATTGCCACGGCACGATCATCAGCATGATCGCCATGGTCAATACATAAAACGACGAGAGGCGAAAAACGGTTGCCTTCAATGCTTTTGGCACCGCGACATCCGGTTCCTTTGCTTCCCCGGCCGTCACTGCAATCTGCTCTGTGCCGAGGAAGCTAAATAAGGAGATAAAGACAGCCACCCAGACGCCCCACCAGCCGAATGGCATGAACTGGTCAGAACTGGCAAAATTTTCTGAACCAGACAACGACGACTCATGGCCCCCGATCAAGACGTATGCACCCATAATAATAAATAACACAATAGCACTTACTTTAATCATGGAGAACCAATACTCAAAGGTCGCAAACGTGTGTACGTTGGTCGAATTAACGTAGATCAACACGGCAGCGAAAAACAAAATCCACACAATTCCCGGCACAGTCGGGAACCAGAAATTCATGTACACAGCAATGGCGCTCACTTCCACGCCCACAGCCAGCACGTTCGCGATCCAGTACGAATAGCGCACAAGAAAACCTGCGCCAGGGCTGATGTATTTTTCAGCAATCGTTCCGAATGCGCCAGAGGTAGGATGGGCTACCGTCATCTCGGCCAGACAGCCCATCAAGAGCAGCACGATGAACGCCCCGAGCGCATAGCTGATCAAAACACCCGGTCCCGCCGTCCCGATGGCCAGACCGCTTCCCAAAAACAATCCTGTCCCGATGGCACAGCCCATCGCCATCATCGTCAGCTGGCCTGTCCGAAGCTCGCGCTTCAGGCCTGTCTCCTTTTCGAATTTCCCCATGTGTCATCACCCTATTCAACCGATTTCATTCTGTTCATACAGCCTGTCATTCCATTGCCGTCTTTGTGCGAATGTAACCCCTTTCAAAAAAATATGACATCATATCCAATAATATAACTAGATACTGACATTGTGTCAATTTTTAAAATCTTCAGGGATGGTTTTTCTGATCTCCATGAAAAAATCCCCGCTGCGAGACAAGTAGGTCATCTTATACGACCATTTTTCTTGTCTACCCAGAGGGGATATTCTCTAGCGTTCAGGTCTTGTTTCCTTACTTTCCTTCCAAATGCTTGAGGATCGCCATCAAATCCAGCTCGCCCAGACCGTTTTCCAAGGCATGCCGGTAGCTCGCGCTGGCGGATTCGGCCAAAGGAGTGGAGACGCCGGCCTCGCTAGCCAGGCGCAGGTCTTTCGCCATATGCTTGAGCGCAAACGCCGCGGGAAAGTCGTCAGCCAGGATGGATGCAGCTTTTCCCCGGATGAGAGGAGTTCCGACCGCGCTTTCGGAGATGATGTTCAGCATCTGATCCGTATTGATCCCGAGCGAGCGGGCGAACAGGAGCGTCTCCGCCACGCCCTGGACGGTAATGCCGAGCAGCAGGTTGATGGCCAGCTTCGCGGAAGTGCCGGCTCCGTTTGGCCCCAGATGAAGAGCCACTTTGCCGAGCTTGTCCAGCAGCGGTTTTGCTTCCTCATAATCGGCTTTCTCGCCGCCGACCATGATGACGAGCGTCCCTTCCTTGGCCGGACCGACGCTGCCTGACACCGGCGCGTCCAGAAAACGAATGCCGGCCTCATGGCAGCGAGACGCGAGATAGCGGGAAGTATCGGGGGAGACGGTGCTCATATCGACAGTGAGCGTCCCTTTTCCTGCCGAAGCGAGGATGCCGTCCGGTCCTTCGTAAAGCGCTTTGACAGCCTCGTCGTCGCTGACCATCGTGAACAAGATGTCCGATTCCTTCGCAAGCTGCGCGAGCGAATTTGCGGTTTTCGCTCCCTGAGCCGTAAGTGGCGCCGCTTTTTCGGCCGTGCGGTTCCAGACAGAGAGCGCATAGCCTGCCGCAAGCAGGTTGCTCGCCATTGGGATGCCCATGTTTCCTAATCCTATCCAGCCTATCTTCATCGTTGCTCTTCCTTTCTTTTGTCCTTATTCGTTCGTCTGCTTTCGGACGAGCTGCTTGAGTGTGTCGTGCTTGGCCTGTGTAATCGAGAACAGCTCGTCGAAGCTGGCTGGGAGACTCTTGTCGAGGACGCGCAGTCCTTCCTCCGTGATTCCCCCTTTGGTCGCCACGCGTTCGATCAGCTGATCGAAGCCCAGTCTTTCTTTCTGCAGCAGCAAGGCTGTTCCCAGCATCGTCTCGACCAGCATGCTGCGGGCCGTTTCGATGGGCAGCTGTGGCGACTGGCGCACGGCCGCCTGAGCGAACGATTCCAGAATGCCTGCGATTAGTCCTGGAGCGCTGCTCGTCAAGATCGTCGCCGTCTCGATTACTTCTTCGGATACTTCCTGGATGGCACCGACTGCGCCGAGGAGGTCGATAAACTGTTCCCGCTGCAGGCGGGATAGGCGCTGGCTGCAGGTGAACAGGGAGACGCCGCGTAGCTCTTGGGACGTCACGGTCGGAATCACCTTGCTGACCGCGCCTGTATGTACTCGTTCCAAATCCTCGATGCTGACTCCAGCCGCGACGGAGACGACATGTCTCTCGACAGGAATGGAGAGCTGGCCCAGAAGCGGAAGGATGTCGAGCGGTTTTGTGCAGACAAACACCACGTCAGCCTGCTCACAGACTTCCTGGGCGGAGTCAGCGATCAAGATGCCGTATTCTGCCTGCAGATGCTCTGCTTTTTCCCGTGTCCGGTTAAAGACGATCAAGCGGCCTTCCCGGCTCGCATTGCTTTTGACAAACGCTTTCACCAGCATGGTGCCGATGCTGCCAAGTCCGATAATCCCGATATTCATTGGCCCCAACCTCCTGTCCTACATTGTAGCGCAGCCCAAACAAAAAAGGTACAGCCCCTGCGAGAGGGAGCTGTACCTTTGCAAGACCGTCGCTGTGCGTTTTGGGCAATCGCTTAGTCTTCTTCGCTGCGGAAAATCATGATGTACTTCGCCAGCTCCAATACGGAGATCAACGTGGCGGCTACGTACGTGAGAGCGGCCGCGCCGAGCACTTTGCTGGCTCCTTTTTCTTCGTTGTTGCGGATGAAGCCCATCTGTACCATCAGCTTTTTCGCGCGGCTGCTGGCGTCAAACTCCACAGGCAGCGTGATCAGCTGGAAGGCGACAGCTGCGGAGAAGAAGATGATCCCGATCAGCAGCAGCCCCGTCATATGGAAGAAGAAACCGGCCAACAGCAGCAGCGGAGCGATGCCGGAAGCGAAGTTGACCACAGGGAAAATCTTGTGGCGCGCTACGAGCATCGGGTAGGAAACCTTGTGCTGGATGGCGTGGCCCACCTCGTGGCAAGCAACCGACAGCGAGGCGATGGAATGGCCGAAGTATACAGGGTCAGACAGGCGCACGACGCGAGAAGTCGGGTCGTAGTGGTCTGTCAGCGTACCAGGGATATGCTCGACGGGAATTCCCGTCAAACCGTTGGCATCCAGCATACGACGTGCGGCTTCAGCGCCGGTCATCCCGGAGGAAACGGGCACATCGGCAAATTTGTTGAAGGTTCCTTTGACCCGAAATTGCGCCCAGAGCGACAACAGGAACGCAATGATGATCAAAAAGTCCATGGGGTGGAACAACATTCTCAATCACTCCTTATGGTAATCGTAAGCAATTTCACGATTCAAGAAACAGTCTATTCATTTTGTCCTACATCAATCTATACGAGCAGTTTCTCTGACAGTTTCATGTTTTTATTGTACAATTCGCCGCCGGGTTTGACAATATTACTGTGTGCTTATATGACAAGGTAAAGGAACGGAGCCTCTGTTCTTGAAGGCGGCAGCAAAAAACAGGCGCATTCCACCTCGTTCCCGGTGCGAATGCGCCTGCTGCCGTTTGTCAGCGATCGTGGTTTTGCGTTTTGTGGTGCTCGGTCTTTCTCGGCTTCTGGAAACCGACGACTTCCATCATTTTGGAGCTCATCTTGGGATCCATCGTTTTTTCAGGAGCTTGCGGATACGTATGTTCACCTTTTGACACGGAAGATCCCTCCTTCGTGGGTAACTGTAAAAGTAGTATGCCCACTCACCGGGAAACGGCCCGAGGAAACCTTTTCTTGCGCGTTCGCAAAACAATCAGCCGCGAAGCGCGGCAAAGGATCGATCGACTGCGGCGATCGTCTCCCGGATGTCTTCTTCCGTATGGGCGGTCGTGACGAACCACGCCTCGTACTTGGATGGAGCGAGGCAGACACCTTCATCCAGCATGAGGCGGAAGAAGCGGGCGAACAGCTCGCCGTCGGCCTTTTGCGCCCCGTCGTAATCGTACACCGGCTCGTCGGTGAAGTACACGGCCATGGCCCCTTTTACGCGATTGAGCTGAATGGTGACCCCGTGTTTTTGCGCAGCCTGGCGAATCCCGTCTTCCAGCATGGAGCCCAGGCGTTCGAATTCATCGTACACACCCGGCTGACCGAGTACTTCCAGGCAGGCGATTCCGGCGCGGATGGAAGCGGGGTTGCCCGCCATGGTTCCGGCTTGATAAGCAGGGCCGAGCGGTGCCACCTGCTCCATGATTTCCTTGCGTCCGCCGTATGCGCCGATCGGCAGGCCTCCGCCGATGATTTTCCCCAGCGCGGTCAGATCGGGCTCGACGCCGAGCAGATTTTGCGCTCCGCCATAGCAGAAACGGAAAGCGGTGATGACTTCGTCGTAGACGACGAGAGCGCCTGCTTCGTGGGCGATGCGGTTTACTTCCTCCAGGAAGCCTGGCTTTGGCGTCACGATTCCGAAGTTGCCGACGATTGGCTCGACAAGCACGCAAGCCGTTTCATGTCCCCAGCGCTTGATTGCTTCGGCGAACGCTTCGGGTTCGTTGAAAGGTACGGTAATGACTTCGTTTGCGATGCTTTGCGGAATCCCTGCGCTGTCGGGAATGCCCAGCGTGGAAGGACCGGAGCCCGCCGCCACCAGCACGAGGTCCGAGTGGCCGTGATAGCATCCGGCAAATTTGATGATTTTGACACGGCCTGTGTAGGCTCGCGCCACGCGGATGCAAGTCATCACGGCTTCCGTACCGGAGTTGTTGAAGCGGATTCGTTCCATGGACGGGATAGCTTCGCGGATCATGGTGGCGAACTGCACCTCCCAAGGGGTAGGTGTCCCGTATAGCGTGCCGTTTGCCGCTGCGTCGCAAATCGCCTGTGTCACGTGCGGATGAGCGTGTCCGGTAATGATGGGGCCGTAAGCAGCCAAATAGTCGATGTACCGATTTCCGTCTACATCCCAAAAATAGGCTCCCTGGGCTCGCTCCATCGTGACGGGAGCGCCGCCTCCCACTGCCTTGAAGGAACGCGAAGGGCTGTTGACTCCGCCCAGGATTACATCCATCGCTTGCTTGTGCAAGTGCTCGGATCGTTCTCGTTTCATGGTTTTCCCTCTTTCTGTCCAAAAAGTCCTTCCCTATCTTACCACAGCAGAAAGAGTCGGTGGGAATCCACAGGGGTGTATGGATTGGAAAAAGGAAAAATGATACAATTTTCGAGCGATTGAATCCAAACGAGAGAAGGCGTTGTCCGATGAAAATGGAATGCATCTCTGTCACCGGAAGCGGCAAAATGAATGAAGACGCCTATGTCACGAATCAGGCGAAGCAGCTGTTTGCCGTCGTAGATGGTGTATCCTCCCTGGTCTCGTACGAAGACGAAGCGGGACTGACGGGCGGTGCGATCGCTGCCCTTCTCGTAAAGGAGCATCTGGAGGCAGAGGATGGGGACCAGAGCTTGCCGGATTTGCTGGTCGCAGCCAACGGACGGATCCATGACCGCATGCAGGAGGTGCAAATCGATCTCACCAAAAAGGAGGAGCTGTGGGGGGCGGCTTGCGCGGCGGTTCGCCTGCGCGAGGGGCATGTCGAATACGCCCAGACAGGGGATTGTATGATTTTCGCCGTGTACGGAGACGACACGGTACGGCCTTTGACCCATCCTCAGGTCAGCCATCTGGAGCAGGCGGCTTTCGCCAGGTGGCAATGGTGTATGGAGCAGGGCATACGGACTCATGCCGAGATCGCAGAGCACTGTCGCGACATCCTCATCTCGAATCGCTATCAGGCCAACGAGCCGGGAGGATACGGCGTGTTGAACGGAGAGGAGGCCTGTTCGGACTACATCGAGTACGGCCGAATCAACCGAACCGACGTACGTGCCGTCGTACTGCTGACAGACGGTCTGTTCTACCCGCGTTCCTTCGGGGGAGAGGTGCCCAGATGGGAAGACACGGTCCTCCCGATCGTGCACAAGGGCCTGCAGCGCTACACTGACGAGCTGCTCGCCCTGGAAAACGGCGATCCGGAGTGCCTTCACTACGCCCGTTTCAAAAAGTCGGACGATAAAACCGGCCTTGTTTTGTACCTCTCCTAACAGTTTCCAGCACATTGAATTTTGCACAAAGGGAATTCCTCCTATACACTAGCAGTTGGAATGCCAAGAAGATAAAAGGACGGTAAAACATGATTCAAGTCAAACATTTGCAAAAGGAGTTCCGCATCCACCAGTCCAGATCCGGTCTCGGGGGAGCGTTTCGCGACCTGTTCAGCCGCGAATACAAGACCGTAAAAGCGGTCGACAACCTGTCCTTTACAGTGGAAGAGGGAGAAATGTTCGCGCTGATCGGGGAGAACGGTGCGGGAAAATCCACAACGATCAAGATGCTGACCGGGATTCTCACCCCGAGCAGCGGGGATATTGTCATCAATGGATACGTCCCGTTCAAAGAGCGGGAAGATTACGTCCGTTCCATCGGCGTTGTCTTTGGCCAGCGTTCGCAGCTTTGGTGGGATTTGTCCCCGCTGGAGTCGTTTCGCTTGCTGAAGAGCGTCTACAAGGTCGATAACGCAGAAGGCGACCGATGGCTGGACCGCCTGATCGAGGAGCTGGATATCGGCTCGTTCGTCAGCCAGCCTGTGCGCAAGCTGAGCCTGGGCCAGCGGATGCGTTGCGAAGTGGCCGCTTCGCTCATTCACAAGCCGAAACTGCTGTTCCTCGACGAGCCGACAGTCGGTCTGGATGTGCTCGTCAAGCAAAAGATCCGCGAGTTTTTGCGCAACGTGAACGAGACGGAAAACATGACGATCCTCCTGACCACCCATGACGTCTCAGACATCGAAGCGCTTTGCAAGCGAGTGCTGGTCATGGATAAAGGCAAGCTCATTTTCGACGGCCTCCTGAGCGATTTGAAAGAACGCTGGGGAAATGGCACGGAAGTCTCGTTCCAGATGAAAAAGCGCACGTCCGTGGAAGACTTGCGCCGGGTGCTGGGTGACACCCCATGCGAGATCGAGCAGATCAACGATTACAGCCTGACCGTGCAGGTGCCCCGCAGCCAGGAGATGCTTCCCTTCGTCCTCTCTACCGTGATGTCGTCGTTTGAAGTGAGCGATGTCAAAATCATGGAAACGAGCACAGAGGACATCGTGCGGAATATTTATCAGACGGACGGCGAGGTAGCGAAACATGCGTAGGCTTTACATGGAATTGATCCGCATGCGTTTTCTGACCATGCTGGCGTATCGTGTCAACTATTACAGCGGGATTATCATTTATGCGATCAACATCGGGGCGTATTACTTCTTGTGGGGGGCCATCTACGGCGGCCAGCAGCAGCTCGGGGGTCTCACAGTCGAACAGATGACGTCTTACGTGGCCATCGCCTGGATGTCCCGCGCCTTTTATTTCAACAACATCGATATGGAAATCGCCCAGGACGTGCGGGAGGGGAAGGTCGCGATCGAAATGATCCGCCCCTACAATTACCTCTCGGTGAAGACGGCGCAAGCATTCGGGGAAGGCATCTTCCGGCTGTTGTTTTTTGCCGGTCCGGGCATTTTCCTGATCAGCCTGATCATCCCGTTCCACTTCCCTGCTACGGGGCAGGCGTGGGGGCTGTATTTGCTCAGTCTTCTGTTCGCGTTCCTGATCAATACGCAAATCAACCTGTTGACGGGGCTGTTCACGTTTTTCCTGTTCCGCAATGACGGCATGATGCGGGCCAAGCGCGTCATCGTGGACCTCATGTCCGGACTGGTGCTCCCGATCAGCTTTTTCCCGGGTTGGGCACAGACCGTAATGGGCTTTTTGCCGTTTCAGGCCGTCAACTACTATCCGAGCCTGATTTTCACAGGGGCGATTACGTCCGGGCGGGCCCTGGAGCTCATCGGCTTTCAGGTCATCTGGATGTTCGTCATTTTGGTACCCATCCTGATTTTATGGCGAATGGCCCGCAATCGGCTCGTCGTACAGGGAGGGTAAGACATCATGCAAAACTTGCGACATATCTTTCGCGTCTTCGGCGACTACTTGGGGCAGTATTTCAAGACTCGTCTCGCGTACCGGGCGGATTTTCTCGGGGATTTGGTCTCCAACCTGATTTCCGAGCTGATCAACCTCGTCTTTATCATCGTCGTATTCCAGCATGTGCCGCTCATGGGCGAGTGGACGAGGGACGAGATTATTTTCATCTACGGGTTCTTTTTGGTGCCCTATGCGCTGTTCTCGATTTTCTTCGGCTTTTGGGACTTCAATGAGCGCTACATCATCCGGGGGGAAATGGACCGGATCCTGACCCGGCCGCTTTACAATCTGGCGCAGGTCTGTCTGGAGTCGATCGCCCCTGACCGAATATTCGGGGTGATCTCCGGACTGATCATCATGGGCTATGCGGCCATTCAGCTGAAGCTCAGCATTACCTGGTACGATCCGTTTATCTTTATTGTGCTCGCCGTCAGCGGGGCATTGATTTACGGCGGCGTGTACACTGCGATTTCCGCGATCAGCTTTTTCTCGGATTCGCGCACAGGCATCACTCCAATGATTTACAACATCCAGCAGTACGGCCGCTATCCGGTAGACGTCTACAACAAGGTCATTCGCTTCGTGCTGACGTACGTGCTGCCTTTCGCCTTCGTCGGCGTTTATCCGGCAGCCTACTTCTTGCGCAAAGAGATGTGGTACGGCTACGCGGCGATGACGCCGGTAATGGCCGTGATATTCTTCGGCATCGGCCTGTTGGTCTGGAACTGGGGTGTCAGCAAATACAGGGGAGCGGGGTCTTAGGACCCGCTCTTTTTTGTTGGAGACAGTCGGCCCATTCATACGTTTTTTGGATTACATCCGGGCAAAAAAGATATTTCTCTTCTTCATTCTCCCGATAGTACAATGACACTCAAGAAAGCCATGGACTGGGAGGCGGCGGTATGGGCGGAAAGCGCACGGCAATTGTAACGGGAGGCAGCAGCGGAATCGGGATGGCAATCTCCCGGAAAATGGCAGAGAACGGGGTGGATGTCACGATCCTGGGGCGCAGGGAGAAAGCATTGCAGGAAGCGGCTGACCAGCTCGGCGGAGACATTCATTGGATTCGGGCGGACGTCACCAGTCCGACAGATGTCGAGACTGCTGTGAAATCCGTCGTGGAACGAACGGGAGTCGTGGACATTCTCATCAACAACGCGGGAGCAAGCGGTGCAGTTACCACCCAAATGCCATTGGGCGAAGCGGAGAAGATTTGGGACGAGGTGATCGACGTCAACCTCAAGAGCGTATTTCTCATGACGGTGGCAGCTGCCCCCCATTTGCGGCGTCCCGGTGGACGGATCGTCAATATCAGTTCGATTGCAGCCTACACCGGGGGCAGCAGCAAGGGATCGCTCGCTTATGCGGCGGCAAAGGCCGGCATCCACGGGCTGACGTTCTCGGCGGCTCGCGAGCTGGGGGGCGAGGGCATTACCGTGAACGCCATAGCGCCAGGACTTATCGACCGAACCCGTTTTTTTGCGGGTGGGGTGACAGAGGAGCGCTTGAAACAAGTAAGCGCCCAAGCAGCTGCGGGACGGGTGGGGCTGCCGGAGGATATAGCAGCGGCTGTATGGTATCTGGTTTCTCCCGAGGCCTCCTACGTTACCGGGGAAATTTTGAATGTGAACGGCGGTTGGCTGTTTGGTAGATGAGGGAAACGTTTTTTCGCCGCCTGCCGAAAAGTGCAGGATCCTGTCATCGGCTATTGTCAAATCAAAATGAACCGCAGTATAATGAACAGCATACAACCACACATTCCTTCGGGGCAGGGTGAAATTCCCGACCGGCGGTGATCGTGCCACGTGCATGTAAGCCCGCGAGCCTCCCGAGCTGACACACAGCAGGGAGTGCAGGATCTGGTGAGATTCCGGAGCCGACAGTACAGTCTGGATGGGAGAAGGATGACGACAGTACGTTACACACGCGTGCTTGTTTGCCTGTGCAAACGGGAGAAGATGCAGGGGTGCTATTTGGATTAGACAGCCCTCTTGTTTCTTGTACCCATTGTTGCGCCAGCTTTGTCATGTGCCTGCATCAGCCCTGAGGACCAGCGTCTCCTCAGGGCTTTTTTCGTTTTCGCCAGGCCAAGAACGTGTGAAAGCAAGCGGCTGTTGCCATTCCTCAAAAGAAGGAGAATCAATACTGAGGAGATGGTACCCATGAAAGAAACAGCGATGCACTCATCGCGGTCAACCCAGCGGCTGGTGACGATCCCCATGCTGGCTGCGGTTGCATTTATCCTGCAATATCTGGAATTCCCTGTTCCGCTGATGCCGAGCTTTCTCAAGCTGGACTTCAGCACATTGCCCGCGCTGATCGGCGGTCTCATGTACGGTCCGGTGGCGGGAATTATCGTGGAAGTCCTGAAAAACGCACTGCACATGCTGTTTAAAAATACAGACGGACTTTTGATCGGGGAGCTGGCCAATGTGGTGGCCGGGGCGAGCTTTATTTTCCCGGCGGTATTCATGCAGCGGCTCGGCCAAGGGAAAAAAGGCTTTATGACCGGTTTGGCCCTCGGGACTCTGCTGATGAGCGTCGTGATGGCATTGGCCAACGCCTTTTTCCTGCTCCCGGCTTACGCGGCTTTGTATCAGATGCCGATGGACCAGCTCCTGTCCACTTTCGGGGCAAATAGCGTATGGGGCCTCGTCCTGTACGGAATCGTTCCGTTCAACATTTTCAAAGGCGCCGTGCTCTCGCTGGTTGCCTATCCCGTCTACGTGAAGCTGGGATCCAGAATGGGGCCCCGTGCCACAAATTGACAACTCCCAGCTGACTTGCTAATATATTGAGTTAATAAAGGCAATGAAAGGACTCGCAGCCATTTGCCGCGTCCCAGAGAGTCGGCCCTTGTCTGGAAGGCCGATACGGCGGAATTGACTGTATCCCATCCTGAAGCCGCCGGCGATGAGCCGTGCCGGATGCCCCGCCGTTACCCGGGCGAGTTTGAGCGGACTGCAGTCTTTTGCTGCGGTCAATCAGGGTGGTACCGCGGATGTTGATCCTCCGTCCCTATTGGGATGGGGGATTTTTTATTTACTTTGAAAGAAGGAGCTGTCGCCTGCATGAAAGAGGAAAAAGCATTTGTGAAGGAAATTACGCCGCAGTCGGAGGATTTTTCGCGCTGGTACATCGACACGATCCGCAAAGCGGACTTGATGGACTACACGCCGGTTCGGGGCTGCATCGTGTTCAAGCCGGACGGTTTTGAGCTGTGGGAGCGGATCCAGGAAGCGATGAACAAGCGCTTCAAGGAGACCGGACATCGCAATGCCTACTTTCCCATGCTGATCCCCGAGTCCTTTATGCAAAAGGAGAAAGAGCACGTCGAAGGCTTCAATCCCGAGCTGCCATGGGTGACCGAGGCGGGAGGCGAGCCGTTGGAAGAGCGGCTGGCTCTGCGTCCGACGTCCGAGACGATCATCGGCCACATGTACAGCCAGTGGATTCAGAGCTACCGCGACCTGCCTGTCCTGATCAACCAGTGGGCCAACGTATTCCGTTGGGAAAAACGGACGATGCCGTTTTTGCGCACCTCCGAGTTTCTCTGGCAGGAAGGGCACACCGCCCATGCCAACGAGGAAGAAGCGCGCCAGGAAACGATGCAGATGCTGGAGATTTACCGCGAAGTCGTCGAGCAGGAGCTGGCGATTCCGGTATGGAAGGGACAGAAGACGCCAAGCGAGCGCTTCGCTGGAGCGGTCGATACGTATTCCATCGAAGCGATGATGAAGGACGGCAAAGCAGTGCAGGCAGGGACCTCCCACTATCTGGGCGACAACTTCGCGCGCGGCTTCGAGATCAAGTTCCTCGATCGTGACAATACGTTCAAATACGTGCACACGACTTCGTGGGGGAGCTCGACCCGCCTGATCGGCTCGATGATCATGGTGCATGGCGACGACCGCGGTCTGGCGCTGCCGCCGCGGATGGCGCCTACACAGGTAATCATGATTCCGGTCGGTCCGATGAAGCTGCGGGACAAGGTGATGGAGGCATTCGATCCGCTTTACGACCGAATCAAGGCGTCGGGCGTCCGGGTCCGCGCCGATCTGCGCGAGGAGACGCCGGGCTGGAAGTTCAACGAGTGGGAAATGCGGGGCGTGCCATTGCGTCTGGAGATTGGGCCGCGTGATGTAGAGAACGGGCAGGCGATCCTGGCTCGCCGCGATACGGGAGAAAAAATCACGGTCTCGCTGGATGGAATCGTCGAGTCGATTCAAAGCCTGCTGGAGGAAATCCAGCAAAACATGTTCCAAAAAGCGCTGGCTTTCCGCGAGGCGAACTCGCATCTGAACATCGACACGATGGAGCAGCTTGCCGCTCATATCGCCAAGAGCGAGCAGGAAAACGCCGTCAGCGGTTGGGTGCTGGCCGGCTGGTGCGGGGACGACTCGTGCGAGGCAAAGGTCAAGGAAGAGACCAAATTCACCTCCCGCAACATCCCGTTCGATCCGCCTGTGCAAAAGGAAACGTGCATCTGCTGCGGACAAAAAGCACAGCATACCGTCTGGTTTGGCCGTGCCTACTAAGTGCAAACGAGTGGAATCCCCGATCAGCAGCAGGAGATCCACACAAAAAAGGCATGCCCGCACATGATGCGGGGCATGCCTTTTCGCTGATCAGCGGGGAGCCATGACCCAGTCGACAAAGCTCTGCACGTCCGAGAATTGACAGTCCGGCGGCGGATCGAACACCCCTGCCTTCTGGGTGACGGCCAGCCAGTTCACGCCCACCGTCTTCACACCCGCCGCCTGACCCGCCAAGACGTCGGCATCACTGTCTCCTACATAGATGGTGTCCTCCGCAGCAGCTCCCAGTTTTTCCATCGCCAGAAAAATGCCTTCCGGATGGGGTTTGGGATCCGTGACATCGTCTCCGGTAACGACCACCTCAAAGTAAGCGGACAGTGCCATTCTCGCGAGGGAGATGTCTGCGCTGCGCCTGCCTTTTCCCGTGACGATCCCCATGCGGATGCCGGCAGCGCGGAACGTTTCCAGCATCGCAGCGATCTCGGGAGGGTTTTGCATGTCTTGATGGAGAGCGTCGTAAGCAGTGAAGAAATGCTGCAGAGCGGCTTCGTGCAGATCAGGCGGCAGCTCGTTTTTGACAATCCCGGTCTCCGTAGGCCCGAACAGGGCAACGATCTGTTCATCGGAATACTGCTTTTGCAAAAAATGTGCAAACGTCGAGCGAAAGGCCGCAAAAATGAGCGGCAGCGTATCGGCGACGGTGCCGTCGAAATCAAACAGGATGGTGCGCATGGCAGTGCCCCCTTTACTCGAAAAAAAGAAAACCATCGCTTGGTGATGGTTTTCCTGGTGTGTCATTGACTCTTATGCAGCAAGCAAGTCCGTTATTCCTCGCGATCTTCGAACGGCTCGTCCGAATCGTCAGAAGGATCGGCGGGAGTCATCGGGAAAAGCACGTCAAAAAACTTGAACTTCCGGCGCCCCGGCTCGCTTTTGAATGCCTTGTACTTGTGCAGCAGCTCGGCCAGCTCATCAACGAACTGGTTGCGCTCGTCCTGGCTGAGATGAAACTCGTGCAAATTGAAGGCAAACGTGTTCTTGTACTCTTTCCGGACATCGTGATCGCTGGA
This sequence comes from Brevibacillus brevis, assembly GCF_031583145.1. Lineage (NCBI taxonomy): Bacteria > Bacillati > Bacillota > Bacilli > Caryophanales > Paenibacillaceae > Brevibacillus > Brevibacillus brevis. The sequence continues at coordinate 1,188,184 of NZ_CP134050.1, forward strand.
AACGAAGCGGTTCAACGTACGCATGAGATCCTTTTCGGTCGTTCGGAACGGCGTGAACATCACATCGCTCAGCTGCTGGGCGTTTTCCTCGATCATCACCTGCAGCTTGACCTGAATGACCTTGGCTACCGGCTCGTAGTACTTTTCAACGATGGAGCCTTTGACGCGGGTATCCACCTGTTCCAGCAAACCGACTCGCACGAGCTCCTTCACGTGGTAGTGAAGGCGGGCAGCATTCTCGCCGAGCTCGGTGGCAATTTGTTTGGCTGTCCGAGGCTCCAGGTCCTCAAAGAGTTCCAGGATTTTGACGCGCTCGGCTATCGCAAGCGATTTCAACGCTTCTGGGTCTGTCACTTCATAAATCTCTTTCATGCCATTTCTCACCATCCAACTGACTAGGCCAAATTTTGATTTTTCGTCGTTCTCTATACTATCAATCAATTCTATCGTTTTCTGCGGGATTGCGCAACGTGTAAGGAGATGAAGTGCCTGTAAGCTTGTGGTAAAATGGAACAAGTGCATGTAAGGAGACTAGGGAACGGAAAGGAAGGAAAAGCCATGACTGCCACAGGACAGGCTGCCCCTGATTTTACGCTGCAAGCCAGCAACGACCAGACCATCTCGCTTTCTTCATACCGGGGGAAGAATGTCGTACTCTATTTTTATCCGAAAGACATGACGCCGGGTTGCACGACGGAAGCGTGCGATTTCCGCGACTATCATCCCCGGTTTGCCGAGCTGGACACGGTCGTTTTTGGCATCAGCCCGGACGAAGTGAAGTCCCATGACAAGTTCGCGGCCAAGCACGAGCTGCCGTTTCCGCTCTTGGCCGATCCTGACCACCAGGTGGCGGAGGCGTACGGCGTATGGGTGCTGAAAAAAATGTACGGCAGGGAATACATGGGCATCGAGCGCTCGACATTCGTCATTGATAAACAGGGCAACATCGCCAAGGAATGGCGCAAGGTGAAGGTGAAAGGGCACGTGCAGGAAGTGCTCGTCTTTATTCAGGAAGAGCTGCAGAAGTAAGCGGGCTCCGCTATAAGCAATCCGATTCTTACATATAAAAAGCAGGAGGAGTTGCGTTCATGAGCGTGTCTACCGAATATGTCGTCGAATCTTTTTGCCAGCTGGCAAACATTCCGAGTCCTTCCGGAAATACCGCGAAAGTGATGGCGTGGGTGGCGCAGGAGCTGGAGAGGCTGGGTGTCGGTTTCAAGCGCACGAACAAGGGCGCCATCGTCGCCACGGTCCCGGGCGAGAATGAGGAAAAGGCCCGCCTGCTCACGGCCCACGTCGATACGCTGGGAGCGATGGTCAAGGAGATCAAGTCCAACGGCCGGCTCAAGCTGACGTTGATCGGGGGATTCGAGTTCAACGCCGTCGAAGGCGAGCACTGTGTCGTGGAAACGGGCAGTGGACGACTGGTGACAGGGACGATCCTGTCGACCAAGGCTTCGGTGCACGTGTACGGCCGCGACGCGGGCAAGGAACAGCGCTCGGATCAGAACATGGAAGTGCGCCTGGATGAGAAGGTGAAGACGAAGCAGGATGTGCTGGACCTGGGCATTTCCGTAGGGGATTTCGTCTCGTTCGATCCGCGTGTCACTGTCACCGAGAGCGGCTTCATCAAATCCCGCCACATCGACGACAAGGCAAGCGTAGCGATTTTGCTGGGCGTGTTGAAAGAGCTGAAAGAGACAGGAGCCCGGCTGCCTTACACGACCCACTTTTTCATCAGCAACAACGAAGAGATCGGCTATGGGGGCAACTCGAGCATTCCCGCGAACGTCGTAGAATACTTGGCGGTCGACATGGGCGCGATCGGCGACGGACAGACGACTGATGAATACTGCGTATCCATTTGCGCGAAAGACTCCTCGGGGCCGTACCATTACGGGCTGCGCTCCCATTTGACCAAGCTCGCGGAAGCAAACGGCCTGAACTATCAGGTGGACATTTACCCGTTTTACGGATCGGACGCGAGCGCTGCGCTCCGGGCTGGCTATGACATCGTCCATGGCTTGATCGGACCTGGCGTCGACGCGTCCCACTCCCATGAGCGGACGCACCGGGAAGCCTTGGAGAATACGGCCAAGCTGGTCATGGCCTACATCCGGTCGGAGCAATTGCAAGCATAGGAGAGTTGTCATGAGCAATATGTATCAATGGGCGGATTACTACGATTTGACGCAGCGGGGCGTGGCTGGTGACGTCGAGTTTTATCTGGAGCAAGCCAAGCTGGCGCAGGGACCGGTGCTGGACCTGGCTTGCGGGACGGGACGCATCGCCCTGCCGCTGGCGCAGGCGGGCGTCGATGTGACCGGACTCGATTTGTCTGTGGAGATGCTGGCGAAGGCCAAGCAAAAAGCGAGCGAGCTGGGACTTGCGGATTCGCTGCGCCTCTTGCAGGGAGACATGCGCAGCTTCGATCTGGGGCAGACCTTTTCCCTGATCATGATTCCGTTTCGCTCGTTCCTTCATTTGTTGTATATCAATGAGCAGATGAAGGCGCTGTCTTGCATCCGCAGGCATCTGGCCCCGGGCGGAAAGCTCGTCATGAACGTGTTCGTTCCGAAAATCCAACACTTCCACGAGGAAAGCGAAAAGCTGTCGCTGCGGGGCACCTATCGTCTGGACGACGGCGATGAGGTGGCGATGTGGGATTACACGCGCTATGACCACTTCCAGCAGCTTTCGGAAGTGACGCGGACCTACGAGCGCTCAGACGCTTCCGGTTTGGTCAAGGAACGGGTGACAGGACGGTTCACGCTCCGCTATATTTTTCCGGCGGAGCTCCATCATCTGCTCCGGCTGAACGGATTGAAAGTCACGCAGCGCTTCGGCAATTTTGCAAAAGGGCCTTTCGACGCCTCCAGCAACGAGCTGATTATCGTGGCAGAAGCGCTGTAGTTTGTCGATTTCCGGGGAAATAACGGGATAAATGGAGGGATCTGGATGAAGATCTACACAAAAACAGGCGACAAAGGCGAGACTTCATTGGTGGCTGGCGTTCGCGTGCCGAAGTTCGCGGATCGGGTGGAGGCGTACGGCACGTGCGACGAGGCGAATTCCCAGATCGGGCTGGCTTTGTCGCTGCTCCCTGAATCGATTGATTGGACAGATCTGCGCGGCGTGTTTCACGTCATCCAAACGAAGCTGTTTCACGTAGGAGCGGAGCTGGCTACACCGGAAGGCAAGAAGGTAGGCTGGCCGATCGGCGACGAGGATGTGGCTTTCCTGGAGGAGCAGATCGACAAACTCGATGCGGAATTGCCTGCATTGACGAACTTCATCCTGCCAGGCGGCCATCCGGCGGCAGCGGCTTTTCATGTAGCCCGCACCGTCGTGCGCCGAGCGGAACGAAAAGCGGTTCACGTGGCCACGCAGGAACAAGTGAATCAGGCGGTCGTCAAATACTTGAACCGTTTGTCCGATTACCTGTTCGTTGTAGCGCGGTATGTGAACAAGCAGGCAGGAGCCTCCGAACAGACTTTGCACGAATAAACACCAGGAAATGTCAAGAATCATCCCTTGCGAAATGGCAAAGGAATGATCAGCCATGACCGATAAAAGGAAACGTTGCCTTCGGATGAACGAGTTTTCCCAATCGCTGCGACATTATGAAGAAGCCCTGGAGTTTCGTGTGGAACAGGTGATCATGCAAAAGAAACGGCGGTCATTGTGGCTCCGGCAGGCGAGCGAGCCTTGCTTGCCGGACCGGCTTCTGACAATATGTCCGAATATTTTGATGGTTTTTACGATGCACCGAAGCCTGGACAGCCCCTTTTTGGCGGCGAGCCCTGACTTCTACGCCTAACGGTATCGCATGCCGGCTCGACCAGAGGCCGATGCAAAACGGCATGAGACTGAATTGTGCTCCATATCGTCCACTCTGAGGCGGCTTCCTTGGCGATGCGATGCGAATCGGGAGCAGCTAGCGGGTTTTCCTCAAATAAGAGGAGATCCCCTCAAGAAAATCGACTTTGTCTGTGGCGAACGTGTCATACAGCAGTTGGCCGTCCTGGCATGCGTTGCCTTCAAGCAGCATCGTCAGCTGGGTGTTCGTGATCGGGAAAAACGAGAATCCTTCCATCAGATTGATGGCCGGCTTCATCAAGGAAAGGGGAATGTGGATTTTCCGCACGCGCCTTTTCCCCAGCGCTTCTCCGATGTAATCGAGGATTTGCTCGTAGCTGATCGCCTCGGGACCGCCTGTTTCATAAACCCGGTTGGTCGCGGCGGGAAGCGTCAAGGCTTGGACGAACACGTCTGCGACCGTCTCCCTGGCCACCGGCTGCAGCAGGTAAGAGCCGGTGCCGAGCACAGGCGTCACGGGCAGTCGAACCAAATCGGCCAGCATGTTGACGAATTCATCGCCGGGGCCAAAAATGACGGAGGGACGGAAGATGACATACGGGATCCCGCTCGCCTGCACGAGCTGCTCGGCTTCGTACTTGGTGCGGTGATAGGCGCTGCTCGCACCTTCACGAGAACCCAGTGCGCTCATGTGGATGAAACGGCGGATCCCCGCTCTTTTGGCCGCTTCAACCACCTGACGGGTCCCCGCCACATGAATGCGGGAAAACGTGACCCCTTTGCCGGGCTGCTCCCGGATGATGCCGACGAGGTGAATGACCGCATCACACCCGGCCATCCCCTTTTTCAGAGCCTCAGAGTCAGACAGGTCACCCGTTACATACGAAATGTTCTCTTTTCCAGCTCCATCCTGCCGGACTTTCCCGTCGGAGCCAGGTCGAATCAGGCAGACTGTCTGGTGTCCTTCCGCTTGCAGCCTCGCAAGCATCCCCTTCCCTACGAATCCAGTCGCACCAGTCAGGAAAACTTTCATTGGCATCTCCTCCCGATCTTTACTGTCATTACCATAGTAACTCAACAGAGAGAATGCATGCCACCCGCCATGTGCGTTGCCGGGTTGACGATCCACGGTATAATGGAGGGAAAAGGGGGATTTGGCTATGGCAACACGCAAAGTGCCTGTCGCAGAAATTTTGGATACCCTGCAAGAGCTGTATCCGGATGCGCATTGTGAATTGAACTATACGACCCCGTTCGAGCTGCTGATCGCCACGATCCTGTCGGCGCAATGTACAGATAAACGGGTCAACGAAATCACCGCACCCATGTTCCAGAAGTTGAAAAAACCGGAAGACTACCTTCATTTGACACAGGAAGAAATGGAAGAGCATATAAAAGGGCTCGGGTTGTATAAGAATAAGAGTAAAAACATATTAGAGACCTGTAGGATCCTGTACGAGAAGTACAACGGCGAAGTGCCGCAGACGCACAAGGAGCTGGAGGCGCTGCCGGGTGTCGGAAGAAAGACGGCGAACGTAGTGTTGTCCAACGCTTTCGGTGTGCCTGCCATCGCCGTCGATACGCACGTGTTTCGCGTCGGAAACCGGTTGGGCCTCGCGAAAAGCGATAACGTCGATGAAGTGGAGCGCCAGCTGATGAAACGCATTCCCCGGGAAAAATGGTCGGATGCCCACCATTGGCTGATCTGGCATGGAAGACGTGTCTGCTCGGCGCGAAATCCGCAGTGCGGCCAATGTGCGCTTCAGTCGATGTGCAAATACGCGATAGCCGAAGCGAAAAAGACGAAAACTAAGCCCAAGGCAGCATCGAAAGCGAAAGCGTAACGCACGGTTCCCAGTTTCCTCCATATTCTTTTCGTCGGAATGGATATTGATAGTTTTCGCTCCGTAGACGTACACTTATTTATAGTAATTCTAATCAATGACAACAAGAAGCATTTCCGTTCTTTTGTCCTTGCGAAAGACAGTGAGGTGTAACAATATGACACAGCGTGTAGAAAAGGCTGTTGAAATCCTGAAAAACACAGGGGTTCGGATGACACCTCAACGCCATGCCATTTTGACCTATTTGCTGGAGACGATGACTCACCCGACGGCAGACGAAATATACAAAGCTCTCGAAGGCAAGTTCCCCAACATGAGTGTCGCTACGATTTACAACAATCTGCGCGTCTTTAAAGATGCCGGACTGGTCGTGGAATTGACTTACGGGGATGCGTCCAGCCGTTTTGATGCGAATGTGGAAGAAGATCATTACCACGCGATTTGCACCAAGTGTGGGGCGATCCGGGATTTTCATTTCCCTTATCTGCGGGACGCGGAAGATTCCGCGGCACGGGACATCGGATTTCAAGTTACTGGCCATCGCATGGAGGTATACGGCATTTGTGATGCCTGTCAGAAGAACACCCACTAAAAACGCTTTATCCTGAAAGCACCTTCGGAATCAACCGGAACAAAAGTTGAGGACGGAGGTGTTTTTCACATGTGGCGCCTACGGCTGGCTACCCGGTGTCGGACGGCCTGCCCAAAAGCTTGCTCCTCCCGTTAAGGCTGCGCCATGGATTTGGATTTCTCTTTGTCTAAACCTGTAACGTTTTGACGTTTCATACGTCTTTTGGTAAAGAAGCTAATTTTCGTATAGCCAGCATGTCAGAAGGTTGTGAAGCATTTGAATCGATGGAAAGATAAATCTATTCAGCAGGGTGGAGATCCGGCTGGGTATGTGTTCGGTTGGGAGGAGGCATGGGCTTGGAAGTAGGATTGGCTACCCGTCCCAAGAGAAGACGCAGGCCTGTGCTCCAGTTTTTCTTGATGGTCTTGCTCTTTTTGGTCGCCGTTTTTGGCGCGATCTACTGGTTTTTCGTGCTGCGGGCGTCTACGGAGCATGTGCAGCCGTACGATGGAGACAAGCGCGTCATCGTATATGAAGGTGAACAAACCGAGATTCCCTATGTGCTTGAATCCGATCAGATATTGCTCCCGTTCGAATTCATCAAGGAGCGGCTGGACCCTTCCATTTTTTGGGACGAACCGACTCAATCCGTCATTGTGACTACGAAGGACAAGGTGCTTCGGATGGAGAGCGGACAAGTGGTCGCTTATTTGAACAAGCAGCCGGTCAATCTCCAGGTTCCCGTGAAAGAGGTGGACGGGCAGCGGTACGTGCCACTGGCTCCTCTGGAAAAACTGTACGCGTTCTCATTTGAGCAAAAACAGGATACGGGCGTGTTGATCGTTGAAAAGGACGGTTACGCCGTTCAGCAGGCAAAAGCAGTTTCCGGCGACAAGCCGCAGCTCGTCCGGACAGGAGCTTCCTACCGCAGGCCGATTGTGGCGGAATTGGCGGCGGGAAGCAAAGTCGATGTACTGGGCGAAGAGGATGAGTGGTATCGCGTCCTGACGGCGAGTGGCGTCGCCGGCTTTTTGCCGAAGGAGAGCGTGGAACTGACAGAGGTACGCCAGATTGCTTTGAACCGTTCAGCACCGGCGCGGGAGTCTGCTCCCTGGAAGCCGCTTGGGCAAAAGATCAATCTCGTCTGGGAGCAGGTGACGAATCGCACTCCGAACGTGGCGGACATCGGTCCGCTACCGGGAGTCAACGTCGTGTCTCCGACGTGGTTTGAGCTGAAGGACGGGGAAGGAACGTTGCAAAACAAGGCGGACCCGGCGTATGTGAAATGGGCGCATCAGCGGGGCTACAAAGTCTGGGGGCTGGTGACCAACGGCTTTAATCCGGACTGGACCAAGTCTGTGCTTGGCAGCTACGACAAGAGAGACAAGCTGATTGCCCAGCTCATCCACTATGCCAACATGTACGATCTGGACGGAATCAATATCGATTTCGAGAATGTGTACTTGGCCGAAAAGGAGAAGCTCGTTCAGTTTGTGCGCGAGCTGACGCCATATTTGCACGAGCAAGGGCTTACTGTTTCGATCGACGTGACCATTAAATCGACCGCCGAGACGTGGTCGATGTTCCTGGATCGCGCTGCTCTGGCCCAAGTGGTGGATTACATGGCCGTCATGACGTATGACGAACACTGGGCTTCCAGTCCAAAAGCGGGGTCGGTTGCTTCCCTGCCATGGGTCGAAAATGGGCTGAAGGGTGTTCTGGAGGAGGTCCCCCATCAGAAGCTGCTGCTGGGTGTCCCTTTCTACACTCGTTTGTGGACGGAGAGCAAGCAGGCTGACGGCAGCGTAAAGGTATCGTCGAAAGCACTGTCGATGCCGCGTGCCCAAGAGTGGATCCAGGAACGCAAGCTCACTCCGAAGCTTGACGAGGCGAGCGGCCAAAACTACGTGCAATATACAGATCCCAAGGACGGCAATACGTATAAAATGTGGCTGGAAGATGTCACCTCCATGCAAAAACGGATGGAACTCGTACAGAAGTACAACCTCGCCGGTGCGGCGGCATGGCGCAGGGGCTATGAACTGCCGGAAATATGGCAGGCTGTTCAGGAGGGTCTAGGCAGCCAGCACAACGCGAAGTCTCCGTAGACCAAGCATAATCTTACGAGAAACTGTAGGAACAACAAAAAGCCACCTGCTAGCCCGGGTAGATACGGGAACGCAGGTGGCTTTTTGCGTACGGATGGGAGCGGGTGCGCCATTATGTCTGGTTTTGCTGCGGTTGTCCATCCTCGAGGCGCAATGGCTGCCCACAAAACATACAGGCGTCTTCTTTTCCCAGCATCTTGGTCACTTTTTGGCAAGAAGGGCACTGGACCTGCGGGGCAGAGGTTGAGACCATTCCCGAAATCATAAACATAACCGTGCTGCCCATCGTCAGAATGAAGCCGATGATCAGCAGCAGTGTCATGAAGATGTGAGAACCTTTGAGCAGGGTGCCAAGTAAAGGAATAAAGTCCAAGTATCCAGCAAAAAAGGCATACCCTGTGTACATCAGCAAAATGCCGATCACCATGCTCCAGTTGCCCCAAGTGCGCATGCGCTTGATCTTGCTCAGGCGTTCCGTTTTCTTCATCATCATTCCTCCTAGCTTACAGTATAGCACACAAAGGATTTGTCTGTTGACAAGCAGGAAAAGGACTTCTTGTGTAGAATCCATAAGTTCAACCCAGGGCAGGGAGGGAGAAAGATATGGACGTAGGGCCGGAAGAGATCCAGCAGACGTATCTGGAGCTGCTTCAAAAGCGTTTGGATGTACAAGCTGTGCTTATGTTGCCTGATTTCTCCTTTCGAGACGGTCCTTCTTATTTCATTGTGGCTGCCAAACCGGATGCTCAAGAAACCATTAGACGAGTGCAGATCCTGGATCGGGTGTTTACGGAACAATGGATCAGCGCTTGGCAGTTGGAAAAGAGCGCGGTTTACGGAACAGATGAAAAGCTAGTAGCCATGCTCCGCAGGTCCGAAATACTTCTGGACCGGGACGGTTATATGAAGCAACTCAAGCAGCGACTCATCCGTCTCTCTGATTCGCTTCAAAAAAAGCTCGTCTGTAGAGAGTAT
>NZ_CP134050.1:2102500-2302500 GCF_031583145.1 Brevibacillus brevis
CTGGACTGGCGTTTCCAGAGCAAGGTCGAGGCGATATTGAAGGAAGAAGTAGAGGCATTCAAAAAGAAGCCTTCTACGCCGAAAGAATTCAAAGATGCGCATGTATTGGCGATGAATCCGAATACGGGGGAAATTCTGGCGATGGCCAGCTACCCCGATTACAATCTGAACTGGTATTACGATCGCAAGGTGTTCAACCAAAATTACTCGTCGGTGATTCTGCCAAACGAGTCCAATCGATTCATTTACACGCCGTATCCGCCGGCCTCTACGTACAAGCCTCTGTCTGTCATGATCGCCCTGCAGGAAGGTCTGACGACGCCGAACGAGACGATCTACGACAGCGGCGGCTTGAAGGTAGGGACATCCTACAAGCGCAACTGGAAAGCGGGCGGCCACGGGCCGGTAAACGCCCGCCGTGCTCTGCAAGTATCCAACAACACGTACATGTACGAAATGGCGATCCGTCTGGCGAAGAAAGGCAAAGAAGGCTGGGAAAAGCAGTTTTCCGTGCTCGACTACTACAATGCCCAGTTCGGTCTTGGCGTGAAGACCGGGGTTGACCTGCCGGGCGAAAAGACCGGATGGGAAAACCCCAACCTCTACTACGGGAACCTGGCTGACGCCATGATCGGACAGTACGACCTGTTCACGCCGATGCAGATCGCTCAGTACGTGTCCACCATCGCCAATGGCGGGTACCGGATTCGTCCTCATCTCGTCGATGAAATCCGCCGCGGGACGACGGACCCGAAAAAACCGGGCCAGACGTTGACTCGCATCGAGCCGGAAGTGCTCAACCGGGTCAACATCGATCCGAAATACATTCAAGTCGTAAAAGAAGGAATGCACATGGTTACCCAGCCAGGCGGTACGGTTTCCCGTGCATTTGCCGGATTGCCTTACAATGTGGCGGCCAAGTCCGGTACGGCGCAGACAGGAAAACGGGCGGAAAACGCATTGGTCGTCGGATTCGCTCCGTACGAAAATCCGCAGATCGTGTTCGTCGTGGTTGCGCCGAACAGTTTGAAGGACGGTACCTCCAGTTCGGATGCGACCGGTCCGATCGCCCGACGCCTGCTCGAGGCGTATGACGAATTGAATCCAGGTGTTCTTCATCCGGCTTCGCCCGCTTCCTCCACGAACGCGAAGCAATAGCCATAAGCGTTGCGGCGTCATTTGACCCGTTTCGGCAAATTTTTCAAGCAGAGCAGGAAAAAACTTTCCGTGTGGCGAATGGTATCGGTCGAGGTGAAACAGGTGACGACTGTGAAAAGCAAGGTCACAATCAAAGGAACAAAAGAAGGTCTCGTCTTTTTCATGGATGACGCCTGTTCCTTCGACGAACTGCTGGCCGATTTGCGTGAAAAAATAGAGCATAGCCATCAACAGATCTTATCAGGGCCGCTGATTCGGGTATCCATTAAATTGGGAAAACGGTACTGCACTCCTGAGCAGCAGGAGCAGTTGACTCAAATTATCCGGCAGAAAGGCAATCTGGTCATTCATACCGTTGAGGCGGATGTGATCACACGGGAAGAAGCCCTTGCCGAGCGTCTTAAGACCCAGTTTTCCGTAAAGGTAAACACGGTTCGCTCCGGACAAGTCCTCGAATATGACGGAGACTTGCTCCTTTTGGGGGATGTCAACCCGGGAGGAATCGTACGCAGCACGGGAAATATTTACGTGCTGGGGCATTTGCGGGGATATGCCCATGCAGGCATTTCCGGGGACAGTCAGGTCATTATCGCCGCTGCTGTCATGAGTCCCACCCAACTTCGGATCGCTGACGTCATCAGCAAGCCGGGGGAGGAATGGACGACCAATTCGGGGGGGACGGAATTTGCCTACCTCGAAAATGACACGATGCTGGTAGCCAAAATGAACTACTTGCCGCGAATACGCCCCGAACTGGGAGAACAAAGGCTGTAGGGTTGAGTGAAGAGGAGGAACGGATGTGGGGATAGGAATTGTCGTAACTTCTGGTAAAGGCGGCGTGGGAAAGACGACCACTTCCGCAAATTTGGGCACAGCTCTCGCATTGCTGGGTCAAAAGGTGTGCATGGTCGATACCGACATCGGGCTGCGCAATCTGGACGTCGTCATGGGCCTCGAGAACCGCATCATCTATGACCTGGTGGACGTTGCGGAGGGCGCATGCCGTCTGCCGCAGGCGCTGATCAAGGACAAGCGCTTCGAGAACCTGGCGCTGTTGCCTGCTGCCCAGACCAAGGACAAGTCAGCGGTATCGCCGGAGCAAATGAATGAAATCGTCACGCAATTGAAGCGGGAATACGACTATGTGATCATCGACTGCCCGGCCGGAATCGAGCAAGGGTTCCGCAATGCCGTGGCGGGCGCGGACCAAGCCATCGTTGTCACGACGCCGGAAAAGGCCGCTGTACGCGATGCCGACCGCATCATCGGCCTTTTGGAGCGCGAAAAGGTCGGAATGCCCAAGCTCGTCATCAACCGCGTGCGCTCGCATATGGTGAAAAATGGTGATATGCTGGATGTCGAGGACATCTTGGATTTATTGGCGATTGACTTGATTGGTGTCGTGCCCGATGATGATCATGTCATCAAATCGGCCAACCAGGGAGAGCCGGCCGTGATGAACCACGAGTCGCGCGCTTCCATCGCCTATCGCAATATTGCCCGCAGACTGTTGGGCGAGGCTGTACCGTTGCAGCCATTAGAAGAAAAAGTTGGCGTGTTTCATCGCATGCGCAAGTTCTTTGGATTGAAATAGGCTAGGCATGGCTCCCGTCTGCAAAGGTGGGAGCCACGTTTTCTAGGAGGACGAGTATGGACCTGGAAAAACGACATCTGAAAACTGTCGACTGGACCATCATCATGATTATGGCGGGACTGGGAGTGTTCAGCTACTTGGGCATTGCCGGTTCGGCCGCAGGCGTCGATAAGGCGCAACAGCAGGTAATCTGGTATATCGTAGGGTTCATCGTGCTCGGCGGTACTCTCCTGTTTGACTATCGGCTGTTTTTCAACCTGTCGTATGGCATGTATGCGATCGGGATTATCCTTCTGATCGGCGTTTTTCAAACCAAGCCGATCAACAACGCGACGAGCTGGTACGACCTCGGCCCGATTTTGCTTCAGCCGTCGGAGCCGATGAAGCTGTTTACCATATTGGCGGTCGCCAGATTCATGGCGAAGCGCGCGGATGATCCGGATCGCTTCTACTACTTTTACAAGCTGATCCCGGTCGCGGCGCTGGTCGGAGTGCCGCTCTTGTTGATCTTGCTTCAGCCCGACCTGGGTACGGCGCTGGTCTACACCGGAATGCTCGCGACGATGATGATCGTCGGCGGTATTCGGCTCAAGCACGTGCTGTATGTAGCCGGTCTGGTGGGCGGCTTTTTCGCTGGCATGACGCTGTTGTATCAGTACAAACAAGATATTTTCTTCAAGATTATCAAGCCGTATCAATGGGACCGGATCGTCTTCTGGATGGACCCGGACCTCGACGCGATGGGAAAAGGGTTTCAGCTCAAACAGGCCCTTATCGCGATCGGTTCCGGACAGCTGTTCGGGAAAGGAATCAATACGCCCACGCAGGCGAGCTTCGGCTGGGTGCCGGTCGGGGAGAGCGACTTTATCTTCACAGTCATCGCCGAGAAGCTGGGATTTGTCGGCGCAGGACTGCTGATGATCCTGTTCTTCTTCCTGATCTACCGGATGATTCGCATCGCGATGGAGGCAAAAGACCCATTCGGCTCCTATGTCGTGTCCGGGGTGGTCGGGATGCTGACATTCCAGATTTTCGAGAACATCGGCATGACCATTCAGCTGATGCCGATCACCGGGATCCCGCTGCCGTTCATCAGTTACGGGGGCAGCTCGCTCGTGACGAACTTCCTGATCATTGGGGTTGTACTGAATATCGGGATGCGCAAGGACAAGCTGCGATTTGACTAAAAGCGTGACAAACGGAAATCAGTGTGATAAAATCATCCTAAGTTAACCATTTTTACAAGTTACAGTGTTTGATGGATTGGTTATGGAGTCGTACCACCTGCGAGTGACGAAGCCATTTGTCAATCTCAGCGTTGTACGGCTTTTTTCCTTGACGCAAAAAGCTTTTCTGTAAAAAACGGTTGACGCTACACTTATACGCCTCGTAGGGCGTAATGTTCAGGGAGGTTTTGTTTCATGCAACAAGGTATCGTAAAATGGTTCAATGCAGAAAAAGGATACGGTTTCATCCAAGTTGAGGGTGGAGACGACGTATTCGTACATTACAGCGCGATCCAGTCAGAAGGTTTCAAATCTCTGGACGAAGGTCAAAAGGTTGAGTTCGAAATCGTACAAGGTAGCCGTGGACCTCAAGCTGCTAGCGTAACCAAACTGTAAACTTCGGCAGATTATAGACAGTCTCTCCATGAGAGACTGTCTTTTTTGTTGGGTTCCGGCGGAAGCAAATCGCTTGATTGACAGGAAAAGGGGCGAGTCCGGATCTGCACGGGCGGGACGTCATAAAGCAGGTAGACAAGTCATAGGATGTTACAAAGGCTTGGCCTGCGGAGGGATGAGGATGTTTCGTGAAGTGGATCGAGTAAAGGAAAGAAGAAGGGAGCGGTTGGAGCGCATCCGCTTGCAGTCGCGGGATAGTTTTTCCCCTTTTGTGGACGATTGGAAGGATCCGATCGAGCCGACACCTGAGCCGTATGCTTTCTCGCTGCGGGACGACGACACCGTGAATTCGCGCCACCCGCACGAGAAGTGGGGGATCCAGATTCTCGCATCCATTCTGCTGGTCGGCGCAGCGTATGTCCTGTTTCAGACTTCCCTGATTCCCGTGACGTGGAAAAATTCAGCGCGCGAGGTCATGACGCGCGATTTTAATTTTTCCGGCGTTGCCGATTGGTACGAGGCCCGCTTCGGCTCCTTGCCGACGCTCTTGCCTTCGCTGAATGGCCCCACCGCCGTTCCCGCTGCGGGGAGCAGCAAAGTAGCAGCCGGCTGGAAGCTGCCGGCGTCGTGGAGAATCGTGAAGAACTTCGAACCGCAAAGCGCCAAAGTCGTGCTGGACACGGGAATCGGTGGACAGGTACTCATCGGAGAGACAGGATGGGTGACTTTTGTCGGAGAAAAGCCGGGGTACGGAACGACCGTGATCGTGCGGTTAACGAAGGGCCGCGAAGTTTGGCTGGGCAATCTGGACAACGTGAAGGTGGCGAAAGATGACGTCTTGCAGGCCGGGCAGGAAATCGGGACGGCACGCGCGGTCAATCAAACGTCGCGGCATCTTTATTTGGGAGTCAAGCAGGAGGAACAGTTTGTCAACCCGCTGGATGTGATCCCGTTTGAGTAAGGACGGCTGGTTCGGCATTCGCATACGCATCCATCTGCTGTTTTGGGCGGTGATTGGCCTGTCAGTGATGACAGGCCATTTTTTGGAGGTACTTTCGCTGTTTGTCATCGTGCTGATTCATGAAATCGGCCACGTAGCGATGGCTCGCGAATTGGGCTGGAGGGTGACAGAGGTCCAGCTCCTGCCGTTTGGCGGCGTGGCGACCATGGAGGAAGCCTATGCGACGGATCCGCTGGATGAGATTGTCATAGCACTGGCGGGTCCTTTTTTAAACGTGGTGATGATGGCGGTTTCTTATGTATGCTGGTACGTCGGGGCATGGACGGAGGAATGGGCGCGTTTTTTTCTGGTAAGCAACGTGACGATCGCGCTGTTCAATCTGCTGCCGATCTGGCCCCTGGACGGGGGCAGAATCGTCCAGGCGGTCATGTGCTGGTTCATGCCGTATCGCAAGGCAGCCCTTCTCTCCATGACAGGCAGCACCTTGCTCGCGGGTCTCATGGTCGGCTTGTCCGGCCTCGAGCTCAAGATCAATGTGCTCGTGATCGGATTGTATCTGCTTGCCGTGAACATCCAGGCCTTTCTCCGTTTTCCGTACCAGTTTTTTCGCTTTTTAATGGAAAAGTATGTGCGTCACGCGGAGGAAAACTCCATTCATGCGGTTAGCGTCCATCCTAGCGAGTCGGTGCTGGAGGTTTCGCACAAGCTGCGGCGGGGATGCTCGCATCTGTTTTACGTTCAAGGCACCGGTCTCCTTGCGGAGGAGCAGCTGCTGCACGCGCTGCTGTTTGAGCAGCGTCACGACGAGGCAGTGGGGCGGCTTGTGTAAGGTGCCCCACTCCAGCAGCCCAGCACTTGCGCATGTACCTACGTGACACGGGTACTGCTACCGAGGCAGCCATTTACACTGCGCAAGCAGCACTTCTCGCAGCAAAGGATGGCGCGCTGTCTTCATGACGGGTCTCCTTTTCTTTTCGACACACCTATGATAGGATTACTTCCTATGAGTCCGAAAAACCCTTTCGGACAAAGATGAACGGGTGTACAAGGAGGGAATGCAGTGAGACAGGTGGCGATCAGCGGACGCGGAGGAAGACTGCAGGCAGTCCTGTTGGAAGGCGGACGGCTCCGGGAGTGGCGCACGGATCATGAAGCTGCAGGCGTATGGGCGGGCGATCTTTACTGCGGACGAGTGACAGACGTCTTGCCGGGGATTCAGTCGGCCTTCGTCGATATCGGCGACGGGCAGAAGGCGTACCTGTACGTCGATGACGCATTGCCCAAAGGCAGCTCCTCTGGGGGTAAGCCGACCATCAGCCAGCGGGTACAAGTCGGGGAAACGGTGATTGTGCAGGTGAGCAAGGAAGGCACCGAGCTCAAGGCGCCGAAAGTAACCGCCCGCATCAGCCTTCAGGGAAGATATCTCGTCTACCTGCCAAAGGAAGAAGGCGTCTCCCTCTCCCGCAAAATCGGCGACGCTGCGGTGCGAATGCACTTGCAGGAGACGCTCTCCGTATCGCTGGAGCAGGGAGAAGGCGTGATTATCAGGACGGAAGCGGCAGGGGCGCAGGCGAGTCGACTGGTGGAGGAGCTCGCTTATTTGAAAAATCGCTGGAGCCAGATCCTTGCCTCTGCGCAGCAGTTGGGGAAGCCGGGACTGGTCGGCCGTGACGCGGCGATGCTGGAGGGAGTCATCCGCGATCTGATCGGAGAAGGCGTGGATGAGGTGCTCGTCGAGGAATCCGCTGCCTATCAGCGGACAAAAGCCGTCATGCAGGTATTTGCTCCCGAACAGCTGGACAGGCTTGTCGGGTACCGCGAAAGACAGCCGCTGTTTGCACGGCTGGGGGTAGATGCCCAGCTGAAGCAGGCGATGCAGCGAACGGTTCCCTTGAAAAGCGGAGGCCATCTGGTGATCGATCGGACCGAGGCAATGACGGTGATTGACGTGAACACCGGAGCGTTTACCGGCAAAGGCGGGCAGCAGCGGGAACAGGCGGTCACCATGGCCAATCTGGAGGCCGCCGCCGAAATCGCGGTCCAGCTCCGGCTGCGCGATATCGGCGGCATCATCGTCATCGATTTTATCGACATGCAGGAGGCGGCCAACAAGGAGCGCGTGCTCACGGCGTTGAAGCGAGAGCTCTCCCGCGATCCCGTTCCGGCCACGGTGCTGGGGATGACTGCGCTCGGGCTGGTCGAGATGACTCGAAAGCGGGTGCGAGCCAGCCTGGCGGAGAGGATGACAGAGCCGTGCGACGCGTGCCGCGGCCAAGGGAGAGTGTGGACGGTCGAGGAAATGCTGCGCAGGCTATCCGACGAGTTGACGGCTCTCGCGCGTGTCCAGGAGGCGGAAGCGGTCGTGCTCGAATTGCCTGAGCGCCTACATCAAGCTTTGGACGGTATGGATGGGGAGGAGCGGCAGCGCTGGCCGGTCGAATGGTTTCTGCTCCCTTCCCCAGAGCTAAAGCCGGATGAATACAGGATCCTGTATGCGGGACGATACGAGGAAGCGGCTCGTTTGGCCAAAAAACAATCGCAGATGACTTGACTGGGCGATCCGTGCTGTGATAACCTAGTGTTTGTCATGCAGCTATGCCTGCATACTGTAACCGCTCGAAGCAGGTACACAAGTCGCCGTTGCGGCGCACCTGTAAAGGCGAGTCTGAGTATAGGAGGTGCACACAGTGTACGCAATTATCGAAACCGGTGGAAAGCAATACAAAGTTGAAGAGGGTGCAGTTCTCTTCATCGAAAAACTGGCTGGCAACGAAGGTGACGCTGTTACTTTTGACAAAGTTCTGCTCGTGAGCAAGGACGGCAAAGTAACTGCAGGAGCTCCTACCGTTGCTGGTGCTACGGTAACTGGTAAAGTAGAAAAACACGGTAAACAAGCAAAAATTATCGTGTACAAATACAAAGCCAAGAAAAACTACCGTCGCAAGCAAGGTCATCGCCAACCGTTCACCAAAGTTGTGATTGAAAAAATCAACGCGTAAGTTGGACGCGCGATGGTAACGGTAAACGTGCAAAGAAACGAGCAAAATGAGATCGAGGTCATTACCATGACGGGACATGCCAACGCAGGCAAGCACGGTTCAGATCTCGTCTGTGCCGCTGTTTCTGCGGTCAGTCTCGGCTTGATCAATGCCGCGGATCTTTTGCTCGGTAAGAGTCCGGATGTTCAGTTCGCAGAGAAGGACGGCGGATTCCTTCAGTGGGATCTTCGCCGTACCGACGACGATGCGCTTCGTGAAAAGCAGATGCTTTTGGCGGAAAGCATGGTTGTATCTCTGTTCATGATCGCTGAAACAAACGGAAAATACGTAGCAGTTCATGATACAAAATGGCAAGGAGGTGTCTGACATGAACTTTCGTTTTCCTGTAGACCTGCAATTTTTTGCATCCAAAAAAGGGGTAGGTTCCACAAAGAACGGTCGCGATTCCATCTCCAAACGTCTGGGCGTGAAACGCGGCGACGGTCAATTCGTTACTGCTGGTAACATTCTCGTTCGTCAACGCGGTACGAAAATTTACCCAGGTGCGAACGTAATGAAAGGCGGAGACGACACTCTGTTTGCAACAGCAGACGGCGTTGTTCGTTTCAAACGTCTGGGCCGCGATCGCAAACAAGTTGTGATCGAACCGGTTGCTTCCGAAGCGTAATGGAGCGGAATGAAGAAAACCCAGCCAAGCTGCTGGGTTTTCTTTTGTTTTCCCGCTTTTTTTTGTGGTACAATAGGACAGAAAGAAATCTTATCGACTTGGGTGAATGTGATGAAAGACGAGCGGAGGCTGTTTACGCAACAGACTGACGAGCTGTTGGCCGTACTGAACAGGCAACGGCATGACTGGTTGAACCACGTTCAGGTCCTGCTCGGCTATTTGCATTTGAACCGTACTGAACAGGGAGAAGCTCACTTGAAACGAATCGCGGAGATGGCCATGCAGGAAAGCATGATCGCCCGATTGAACAGCTCCCTGTTGTCTGTCTTCTTCCTGACATTTAATGCGCTGAACAAGGAAATGCTTTTGGATGTGGAAGTGTGCAATCAAGTGGATCTCACGAAAGTGGCCCTGGATGAGCAGCGCTTGTTTCAGTTGGTGTCGGAGATTTTATGCACAGTGAACGATCACGTAGAAGTGGGAGGCTACGAGCCCCCGAGCATGCAGCTTTCCCTGACGGAGGACGTGCACGGCGTTCATTTTCGCTTTGACCTGGCCGGACAGCTACGTGCAACCGGATTGGAAGAACTGGAAAAACTGATACGCAAAAGCGAGCAGAGTACGGTGGAGGTCACCGAGTGGATACATACGGAAGAGGAATGGATACTAGAATTGCGGATTCCATTCGAGTAAGGAAAGAGGTGACGCCATGTTTGTCGATCAGGTAAAGATTTTCGTAAAAGGCGGGGACGGCGGAAACGGAGCCGTATCCTTCCGCCGGGAAAAGTACGTTCCGTTGGGCGGACCTGCCGGCGGCGACGGTGGACGCGGCGGAGATGTCGTATTCATCGTGGACGAGGGCTTGCGCACGCTGGTAGATTTTCGCTACCAAAAGCATTTCAAGGCTCCGCGCGGGGAGCATGGACGCAACAAAGGCCAGCACGGAGCAGGCGCGGAAGACATGTACGTACGGGTGCCTCCGGGGACGACGGTAATCGACGATGACACCAAGGAAGTCATCGCAGATCTCGTCGAGCATGGCCAGACGGCAGTCATCGCGAAAGGCGGCCGAGGCGGCAGGGGAAACATGCGCTTCGCAAATCCGGCAAACCCGGCCCCGCATATCTCCGAGAACGGCGAGCCGGGCCAGGAGCGCTACATTTTGATGGAGCTCAAACTGATTGCGGATGTAGGACTGGTCGGCTATCCAAGCGTAGGGAAATCGACGCTTCTGTCCAGCGTGACGGCAGCCAAGCCGAAAATCGCGGCGTACCACTTCACGACGCTGACGCCAAACCTCGGGGTAGTCGAGGTGGGTGAGCACAGCTTCGTCATGGCGGATCTCCCCGGTTTGATTGAGGGGGCGCATGAGGGAGTTGGACTGGGGCACCAGTTTTTGCGCCACGTCGAGCGCACGCGTCTGATCGTGCACGTCATCGACATGGCGGCGGTGGATGGACGCGATCCGTACGAAGACTACCTGCAGATCAACCGGGAGCTGGTCCTTTACAATCTCAAGCTGGAGGACCGGCCGCAGATCGTGGTCGCCAACAAGATGGACGTACCGGAGGCGCAGGAAAATTTGGCGCGCTTCAAAGAAAAGCTGCCGGATGTGAAGGTGTATGAAATTTCGGCTGCGACCAGGCAAGGTGTTCAGGAGCTCATGTATGCGGTAAGAGATTTGCTCGCGACCATTCCGGACAAGCCGGCGGTGGAAGAAGTGGCGGAAGTGGAAGAACGCGTCGTATTCAAAGCCGAGAAGGAACCGGAGGCATTTGAAATTCACCGCGACAATGAAGTGTACGTGGTCAGTGGCGAGAAGATAGAGAAGCTGGTGCGAATGACCAATCTGAACAGCTACGATGCGGCTCAGCGCTTTGCCAAGATCATGCGCAGCATGGGCGTGGACGACGCCCTCCGCAAGCACGGAGCCAAGGATGGAGACACGGTTCGCATCGGCAAGCTCGAGTTTGATTTCGTGGAGTGACAATTCCTATGACAGATGTCCCATCTCTCAGCCCCTTTTTGACAGATAAGCGGCTTTCGCGTGGTGCCGTGTTGCAGATGATGATCTCCAGACAGGTGAAGACACCGGTACAGGTGATGGTGGAACATGTGAAGGCGGGGTATCTCATCGTTTCCACTGAGGTAAAGGCCGAGGCCAAGACGGAATTGCTCGGTTCGACCGTACGGGTACGCTGGGAGACGGACGCATCGATCAATACCATCGATTTGGAAGTAGTCCAGGAACAGACCATGTGGCCGGTCAAGCTGCTGGCCCTGGTCCCGATTGCCGTCGGCGTGGAGATCACGGCGAAGGGAAAACAGGGTCTGCTCTCTCCCGAATCGCCCGTGAAAGTCCCGTACAAAGTGATGGGAGCCCGGCCGATCGAAGAAAAGGGAGAGGCCGTGCTGGTGCAGTTTTCTCCTACCCGTTTGGTGCTTCAGACGGACGGCTATGTGGCAAAAGGCGATTTTCTGCATCTTTCCTTTACTCTTCCCATGTGGCCTTCGGAAATCGTGGGCATGGCGAAAGTCGTGGAAAAAAGCTACGAGGACACACACTCGATCCTCGAGCTGATCTTTACGGATCTTCCCGAAAAGCATCATCAAGCCATCAAAGATTACTACAAAAAGCTTTCTGCAGCCGCTTCCTTCTGAGGAAGCGGTTTTTTTCCTTTGCCGTTCCGCCGAAGAAGGTATATAGTATAGGCATAGAGTTCTTTATCGTGCCTGTTCTTTTGAAGAGATTCGGAAGAACAATGATCCTGCTATATCAACTTGTGAAAAAATGCACGTTGATGTTTCCATCCGTTTGCATACTGCACTTTGTGAAAAATATTACAAATAGGTTAGACTATCGGATACAGGGTGAATATCGGCCGTCACTCGGACGAACAGGCAACGAGAAAAGCAGGCCTCTATTCCAACGCAAAGGAGGACGTTTTCCTATGTCTCAAACAACGACGCAACAAGCTGAAGTAGCCAGCACAGCTGCATTGGCGCCAGAGCAGATGGATGTGCTCGATCAGTTGATGAAACCGGAAATTCAGGAGTCTCTCAATGTACTGGTGGCAAACCTGCCGAAACTGGCGGAAATGACCACGATCCTGACCAAAACGTACGATTTGGTGCAAACCGTAGCCAACGACCAGGTCCTGATCAGCGACCTGAAAGGCGGCATGGAAGAATTCGTGAAGCCGATCCAAGACAAGGCAAAAGGCATCGCGCAAGCCGCTATTGAAGCAAACGACCGTTCGCATGCAGAAACAGCGACAATCGGTCTGTTCGGCATGCTCAAAATGCTGAAAGATCCGCAAGTGCAAAAAACATTGCGTTTTGCCCAGGCATTCCTCGAGGTTTTGGCTGAGCGCCAGCAGCAAAAACGCTAACCCATAACGAAAGACAAGAACGGGAGGACTAAAGGCATGTCGAAGCATATCTTGATTCTGGGCGGCGGCTATGGCGGACTTTTGAGCGCGCTTACTGCCCGTAAATACATGACTGCGGAAGAAGCAACCATCACATTGGTAAACCGTTTCCCTTCTCATCAAATCATTACAGAGCTGCACCGCTTGGCTGTAGGAAATCTGTCCGAGCAAAACGTGGCGCTCCCGCTTGAGCGTCTGCTGCGTGGCAAAGACATCCATCTCGTTATCGATACGGTTGAGAAAATCGGACTGGATTCGCAGCGTGTCACTTTGTCCAGCGGCGAATCCATCAAATACGACGCGCTGGTTGTGGCGTTGGGCAGCGAGACAGCATTTTTCGGGATCCCGGGGCTGCAGGAGTACAGCTTCACCCTCAAATCGGTGGAGGAAGCAAACCGGATCCGTGCCCATGTGGAAGAGCGTATCGTGGCTTACAAAGCAAGCAAAGACAAGGCAGACGCGACCTTCGTCGTCGGCGGCGGCGGTCTGACTGGAATCGAGCTGGTCGGTGAATTTGCGGACATGCTGCCTACCCTGTGCCACAAGCACGGCGTAGATTTTGCAGATGTTTCCATTTACTGTGTGGAAGCGGGCCCGTCTATTCTGGCTGGTTTCGCTCCTGACTTGGTCGAGCGTGCAAAAACAAGCCTGGAAAAACGTGGCGTAACCTTCCTGACAGGTGTACCTGTCACCGAGATGAAGGAAACGACCGTTCTCCTGAAAGATGGCAGCAGCATCGAAACGAAAACGATGGTTTGGACCGGCGGCGTTCAAGGCAACCGCGTCGTTGCAGAGTCCGGCCTAGAAGTAAACCGCGGCCGTGCGACTGTCACCGAGTTCCTGCAATCCACTTCCCATCCGGAAGTATTCCTGGCAGGCGACAGCGCAGTGGTTATGGGGCCAGAAGGCCGTCCGTACCCGCCAACTGCACAGCTGGCATGGCAAATGGGTGAAGTCGTTGGCTACAACCTGTTCGCTCACTTCAACGGTTCGAAAATGGAAAGCTTTGTACCTGTATTCTCCGGTACGTTGGGAAGCTTGGGCCGCAAAGACGCGATCGGTACGATCGGTGCGAGCCAAATCAAGCTGAAAGGCCTGCCTGCTTCCCTCATGAAAGAAGCGAGCAACATTCGTTACCTGTCTCATATCAACGGCCTTTCTTCGCTGGCTTACTAATCAACGCAATCAAATAAGGCAAAACCCGGGATCGAGAGTCCCGGGTTTTTTTGTCTATCCAGCATAAGGGCAATCGCGGTCTGCCAAAAGGCATGGCGTAGCTAGGTTTTCCAATTGGCAAAGCGCTTCGCCAAATTCATGCAGCCACAGGGGGGCAAGTACCCTTAGCCGTTTCCGCTCGGGTCTTCTACGACGTGCGGGGATTGCGCCATTTTTTTTCCGCGCATTTCGGCGCCAAACTGGTCAAGATCGCTTGGCTTTCCTGGGGGATGATTGTTGCGGCGCTCCGATTTGTCGCTCTTTCCACGTCCTGCCATCCTTCTGTCACCTCCTGCCTTGTAGATCCTTTCTATTCTTTACGGAGTCGGCATTTGTCATGTAAGCACGCTGCGAGAGAAAGCGGCACCAAGAAAAAAGTTGGCTGCAAGGATTGTCACACTGTGTTGAAAAGGGTATAATGTCCTCTATGAAGAAACAACTGTTTTTCTCAGGAGGACATTCAGGTGAAACGGGATGAAAAGTTTTATTTGATTCGGTCCGACATCCTGCCGGAATCGATCGTCAAGACGATCGAAGCGAAAAAAATGCTGGAGTCAGGCGAAGTCGATACGGTCAACGAAGCGGTCGAGCGGGTAGGGCTAAGCCGGAGTGCTTTTTACAAGTACAAAGACGGCATTTTCCCTTTCAACTCCATGATGAATGAAAAAATCATGACGATCACCTTTTCGTTGGAACACAGGTCAGGCTTCTTGTCCAAAGTGTTGAGCTACATGGCAGAGCAGGGCGGAAACGTACTTACCATCAATCAAACCATTCCGTTGCAAGGGATCGCTACCATCTCCATGTCTGTAGATATGGCGCATATGAAGGTTTCCAGTACGGAATTTTTGGATGGCTTACAACAAATACCCGGCGTACGCAAAGCGATGATCGTAGGCAGAGGGTAAAAGAGGGCAGGAGGAGTTTACGTGGAGAAGAACATCATCAAGCTGGGGCTTATGGGCTTCGGGACCGTGGGGACTGGTGTGGTCCGCATCATCCAAGCGCATCAGGAGGACCTGCAGAAACAGACGGGCCTTGGGATTGAGATCACCAAAATCCTCGTCCAGGATGCGGAGAAAGCACGCAACATTCCGGCAATGGAAGGCAAGCTGACCACGGATCCGGACGAGCTGCTGGATGATCCCGAGATTGAGGTCATCGTCGAAGTAATCGGCGGGATCCAGCCGGCGAAAGATTACATCCTGGGCGCACTGGAGCGCGGCAAGCACGTCGTGACCGCGAACAAGGACTTGATGGCGCTGCACGGGGCAGAGATCTTGAACAAGGCGCAGGAAAAAGGCTGTGACGTGTTCTACGAGGCGAGCGTGGCAGGCGGCATCCCGATCTTGCGGGCGCTCGTCGAAGGCTTCGCATCTGATCGCATCACGAAAATGATGGGGATCGTAAACGGGACGACGAACTACATCTTGAGCAAGATGAGCAAGGAAGGCGCCGAATACTCCGACGTACTGAAAGAAGCGCAAGCGCTCGGCTATGCGGAAGCAAATCCGACCTCCGATGTGGAAGGCTTCGATGCCGCCCGCAAGATGGCGATTCTGGCTACTCTGGGCTTCCGGGTGCCGATGAAGCTGGAGGACGTGGATGTAAAGGGAATCAGCTCCGTCAGCAAGGAAGACATCGCCTACGGCAAACAGCTCGGATATGAAGTGAAGCTGCTGGGATTGGCTCGCCGTGACGGGGAAGCCATCGAGGTCAGCGTGCAGCCGACCCTGATACCGAAGTCGCATCCCCTTGCATCCGTAAATGGCGTGTTCAACGCCGTATACGTACATGGAGAAGCCGTAGGAGAGACGATGTTTTACGGGCCGGGTGCAGGCGAGCTGCCGACGGCAACGGCAGTGGTTTCCGACCTGGTGACCGTGGTCAAAAACCGCAAGCTCGGCGTGAATGGACGCGGCATGGTGGCACCATACAAGGAAAAGATTCTCAAGGCCGACAGCGAAAAGCTCTCCAAGTATTTCCTGCGCATCGTCGTCGCCGACAAACGCGGCGTGCTCGCGCAGATCACCCAGCTCTTGGCCAACCAAAACATCTCATTGGAGCAAGTGATCCAACAGCCGTACAACAACGATGGCGAGGCGGAAATCATCATGATCACGCACTTGTCCTCGAAATTGGATATGGACGGCGTGTTGTCCGATATGGAGCAAATGGACATCGTAACGAAGGTGAAAAGCTGCTACCGTGTGGAAGGGGGAGATCAGTCATGAGCTCAGATCGTCAATTCGGAATTATCGCGCGATACCGGGAATTTCTCCCGGTCACGGACAAAACTCCGCTCGTGAGTCTGCATGAGGGAAACACGCCGTTGATCCACGCTCCGAAGCTGTCCCAGCAATTGGGTGTCGAGCTGTACGTCAAGTATGAAGGACTGAATCCGACCGGGTCATTTAAAGACCGGGGAATGGTGATGGCTGTAGCCAAGGCTGTCGAGGAAGGCAGTACGACGATCATGTGCGCTTCTACCGGCAACACGTCAGCGGCAGCAGCAGCGTACGCCGCTCGTTGCGGACTTCGCTGCATCGTGCTCATTCCGAGCGGAAACATCGCACTGGGCAAGCTTGCCCAAGCAATTGCGTACGGTGCTGAAGTCATCGCAATCGATGGAAACTTTGACGAGGCTTTGAATATTGTTCGGGAAATAACCGCAAACGAACCGATCACCCTGGTAAACTCGGTGAACCCTTACCGAATCGAAGGCCAGAAGTCAGCTGCTTTTGAAGTGTGCGACGCCCTCGGAGACGCGCCCGACATTCTCGCAATCCCAGTGGGGAACGCCGGCAATATTACCGCGTATTGGAAAGGGTTTAAGGAGTACCAGTCAGCAGGGAAATCGAGCAGTCTGCCCCGCATGTTCGGATTCCAGGCAGCAGGGGCCGCGCCGCTAGTTCACGGCCAGCCGGTGCCAAACCCGGAAACCGTGGCGACGGCCATCCGCATCGGCAACCCGGCCAGCAAGGAGGGAGCGCTGAATGCCGTCAGCGAGTCCAACGGCTTGATTGACAGTGTGACGGACGAGGAAATTCTTCAGGCGTACCAATTGCTGGCGAAAAGCGAAGGGGTCTTCTGCGAGCCTGCTTCGGCAGCATCTTTGGCGGGAATCATCAAGCTGCACGCGGCGGGCAAGCTTCCGCAAGGCGCGAAGGTAGCTTGTGTTCTCACGGGTAACGGACTGAAGGACCCGAATATCGCAATCAAGATGGTGGGCGAAGAACCGCGGTCCGTACCGGCTACCCGCGAGGCGGTCATGGCGCTGGTGAGCCAAAGCAGGGGCGGAGTGCTGTCATGAGCGGTCCCATCGTAAGAGTCACCGTACCTGCCAGCACGGCAAATCTCGGCCCGGGGTTCGACGCCCTGGGCTTGGCTTTCCAATTGTACTCGGTCGTGGAGATGAGAAAAAGCGAGCAAACCACAATCGAGCTCGTCGGCAAAGAACTGGAAGGAACTCCAGCGGACAAGAGCAATTTGCTCTATCAGGTAGCGGCCCAGCTGTTTGAAAAAGCGGGACTGGCAAAACCGGAGCTGGCCATTCGCGCCTCCAGCGATGCACCTCTGACGCGTGGGCTTGGAAGCAGTGCAGCCGCGATCGTCGGTGCCCTCGTGGCGGCCAATCAGCTGGCAGGGGAGCCGTTTACCCGCGACCAATTGTTCGAGATGGCGACGAGGCTTGAGGGACACCCCGACAATGTGGGCGCATCCATGTTTGGAGGCTTCGTGGTCGCCACGATGCCGGAGTCGGCAAACGACCCGATTCCGTACATACGCCTCGATGTACCCGCAGGATTGCAGACGCTCGTGATCATTCCCGAATATCCGCTGTCCACGGAAAAAGCCCGGAACGTTTTGCCGCAGGTGTACAGCAAGCAGGATGTTGTATATAATGTTGGTCATAGCAGTTTGCTTGTGGCCGCATTGGCACAAGGCAGGCTGGACCTGTTGGGACAAGCAATGGGAGATCGGCTGCATCAGCCGTACCGAGCCGAGCTTGTACCCGGCCTGAAAGACATCCTGGATGGAGCAACTGCCCACGGGGCATGGGGTGCTGCGCTTAGCGGCGCCGGCCCGACGATTTTGTGCTTTTTCTCTACGGACGAACAGCGGGAGCAATTGCGACAGTTCGTGGACAGGGTGATGAACGGGCACGGCATCTCGTACCGCGTAATGATTCTTCAGCCGGACGAACATGGCGTACAGGTCGAAATCCATCAGACATAGAGAATAGTGGATAGGAGAAGCGCCATGCAGAAGAAACTTGCCTTTCTCGGACCACGTGGTACGTTTTCCGAAGAAGCGGCCCGGTCTTTGCCCGTAGAGAAGCCTTTTGATTACGTGCCTTATCCGAGCATCATCGAAGTACTCAATGCGGTAGCCAGAGAAGAAGTGACATACGGGATTGTCCCGATCGAAAACTCCATTGAGGGGACGGTCAATTCCACCTTGGACTGGTTGATCCATGAGGTCGATCTGCCCATTCTGGCAGAGCTGGCTTTGCCGATTACCCAAAACCTGCTGGTGGCGAAGCGCGAAGAGCGATTGCCCTTGTCCGAAATCACGCGGGTCATGTCCCATCCGCAGGCGATTGCCCAAAGCTTTCATTTTATCCGGGAGCATATGCCGCAGGCGGTCGTGGAAAACGTAAACAGTACGGCACTGGCTGCCCAGATGGTAAGCGAACACCCGGAGGAGCCATGGGCCGCGATCGGGACTCGCCTGAATGCTGACATTTACCCGCTGGTAGTCGCGCAGCCGCATATTCAAGATTTTTCAAACAACTACACACGCTTTGTCCTGGTTGGACAAGAGCCGCTGGCGCTCCCCGCATCCAGCAGGGAGAAGACGACCATTCTGGTCACGCTGCCGGAAGATTTTCCGGGAGCGCTGTATCAAGTGCTGGCAGCCTTTGCGTGGCGGAAAATCAATCTGTCGCGCATCGAATCGCGCCCGACCAAAAAAGCGCTGGGCAGTTATTTTTTCGTGATCGACATCGAACAAAAAATGGATGAAGTGCTGCTTCCCGGCGCGTTTGCCGAAATTGAAGCCATCGGTTGCCAGGTGCGGCAGCTAGGCACTTACCCATTTTACATGCAGGAAGTCAACTCATAGAGTTGGCTTTTTTGTTTAGGAGCAAAACGCCCATGGGTGCATAACATGGTAGGGAGTTTCCGCGAGGGAGGAGAAACAGTGAGAATCCACGTAGTCCAGAAAGGCGACACCATGTGGAAGATCGCCAAAAAATATGGCGTCGATTACAAGGAACTGTTGCGCTTGAACAGCCAGCTTAAGACTCCCGATACCATCTATCCAGGAGCGAGAATCAAGATTCCGGCCAAAGGGGTACCGGTACGGCCGCAGCAAAGGCGGCCGCAACAACCGTCCAGTGAAGCTCCCTTTGTAAAAGAAAGGCCCATAAAAGAGATGCCCATCCCGGAGGAAGAACAAGCTCCAGAGGTGCCGGAGGAGATCGAACGCAGGCCGATCGAGCCGGAAGAGGAAGAAGAACAAGTGGAGATCGAGTCGGAAAGGCGTCCGACGCGGCCGGCACCCACGGAGCCGATCGAGGAGAAGCCCATAGCTCCTCCGACGCCGAGCGTGATGCCGGAAATGATGACCCCGGCCTTGCCGCAACCGCCTCGTCCCATCGGACCGCTCCCGACGAAACCGTATATTCCTCCCATGATGCCGAAGCAGCAGATGCAGCAGCCGCCCCAGGTAAGTCCGTACACCTATCAAGCGCCTGGGCCGTTCATTCCTAACGTCCAGCCGACGCAGGTGAGCCCATACATCTACCGGCAAAATGTGCCGCCCATGCAAATGAGTCCCATGCGTCCCAATATCCAGCCGACACAAGTGAGCCCTTACATGTACCAGCAAGATGTGCCGCCTATGCAAATGAGTCCCATGCGCCCCAATATCCAGCCGACACAGGTGAGCCCTTACATGTACCAGCCAAACGTACCGCCCATGCAGGTAAGTCCGTTGCGGCCGATGCCGCCCATGTATTGCCCGCCGTGCCCGGTGCCGCCGACGAGGTGGCCGCAGGTCAGTCCGGAAACGACGATTTCTCCCAACACACGGGTCAGTCCGGAGACGACGATTTCTCCCAACACACGGGTCAGTCCAGAAACCACGATTTCTCCCAATACACAGGTCAGTCCGGAGACGACGGTTTCTCCCAAGACGCAGGTGAGCCCGGAGTCGACAGTCGCACCCCAAACAAAGGTAAGCCCGGAATCGACAGTCGCACCCAAGTCAAAAGTCAGCCCGGAGACAACGACGAAGCCAAGATCCCAGGTGAGTCCGTACTCAACGGTCAGGCCGCCGGCTCCAATCGGTCCGATGCTGCCGTTCCCGCCACCACGGCCATTCTTCCCGATTCCGCCGTGTCCACCAATCGTTTCGCCTTGGATGAGGCCGATGTTCCCGCCGTTCGGGCCAGTGTCACCCATGCCATTTAGAAGGCCGACGCAGGTATTGCCACAGTTCATGCCGCCATTTAGGCCGCCTCTGATGCCGTTTTGTCCGCCGCCGCCACCGCCGCCACGCCTGCCGTTGCCGCTTCCAAGACCGCGGAAAGTATGTCCTGAGGTCATAGAAGAGTCATCTTCGTGTTCTTCATCATGTGATTGCCCCCCGGATAGCCCACAGCGAACGCCCTTTCGCGGTTATAAGAGAGGCCGCGGACCAGTGAATCCAAACAACATGATGTTCCCACCTTCTCCACGGATGGCTTCTATGCCCGACAAAGGGTTATGGCCGAATTGGGGAGATGGGCACGAAGAATCCTCGTCCTACTGATTGGTCGCGGTATGAATAAAGGGCTGATCGCATCTCTTGAAAAAGCGTTTCGCTGTCAAATTCACGCCGTCAAGCCAAAACGGAACGTGAATTTGCTAAAGACAGACCGGGGACACTGGATCATCAAGGGCTATAAGCAACTGGAAAAGGCAGTATGGGTCACGCAGCTTTCCGAATCCCTGCGACAAAAAGGCTTTCTGCATACGGTGCAGTACGTCCCGGATGAGGGCGGAGCAAAGATCTTTCCCTATGAGGACCGCTATTACACGATCATGAAAATGATTGATGGACGGGAAGCGGACAATTCCTCGCTTTCCGACGTCAAAAAAACGGCGGAAACCCTGGCGCGCTTCCACGTGGCCGCACAAGGGTTTCCCGTCCCGCAGCCGATTGGGTTTGAAGGGAAGTCTGTTCTCCTGGACAAATGGGAAAGCAGGCTGGAACATTTTGAACGAATTACGTGGGCAATTGAACAGAAGGGGCCGCAAAACAAGCTGGAGCAAATCATCGCGCAGATGGCGGAGCCCGTCATCCGCGAAGGTCAGGAGATGCTCCAGTCTGCCTACAAGCTGCCCTTGACACCGGAGCTGTTTTCCGCAATGGAAAGAGGGACGCTGGCGCACCGCGATGTAGCGAGCCACAATTTTCTGGTGACGCCGCGCAGCAGCTGCTATTTGATCGATCTCGATACCGTCGGCCACGATGTGCAGCTGGTGGATTTGGTGCAGTTGATGTCGCGGATGCTGCTCCTGCAGGAGTACCGGATGAGCTCCTTCGTCGAGGCGATGGAAGCTTACAGCAAAATCAAGTATTTGAGCGACACGCAAATATGGACCGTTCATCAGCTGCTCCGTTATCCGGATAACTTTTTGCGCGAAGTGACGGGGTTGTACGGTAACCGGCCCGGTTACCATCTGCGCGGTGTCTTGCAACTCGCTCAGTTGGAGGGCAAGCTGCTGTCTGATCGCCAGGCTTTCTTGCGTGCGGGAGATCAAATTTTTCAACGATCTCCTTGGGGGCAGTACCATTTCGTGGGCTAAGGACCCTTTGTGAGGGGAGTTGTACAAAGCCCGGCGGCTGTGTTGAAACGGGTAGCGAAGGTTCGGCCGTTTTGCAGGCGACAAGAGAGGACATCACAAAAAAGAAGCTGACGGCGGGCGGCCATCAGCTTCTTTTGATTACTTGGAAGCGGGTTGGGACAGATCAATGGTGTACTTGGCAAAGCCGGAATCGAGCATGCCTGCAAACTTGATGTTGGACATTTTTTCAGCATACGGTTTCGCGTCAGGAGATGTGGTGAAGGTCACATTGACTTTTGCGCTTACAGGTGCAAACGACCAGTTTTGGTCCGCAGCCGGATTGATCGTTTTTTCGCTCAGGATGTAGTCGATTACCACTTGGCGGTTTTCATCCGGCGAATCGATTACGATATTTTTGCCGTCCAGACCCGGGAAGTTGCCGCCGCCGCCTGCCCGGTAGTTGTTGGTTACAACGATGAATTTGTCTTCCGGTTTGACTGGCTTGCCGTTGTACGACAGATTTTTGATGCGGTTTGCCTTTTCGTTTTCCAATTTGCCGTCGATCGCATATTTGGATGGCTGTGTCACGTCTACTTGGTAGGTAACGCCGTCGATCACGTCAAAGTTGTAGGTAGGGAACGCTTCGTTTACCAACGGTTGCTCTGTCGTCTTGGTTACATCGATTTGGTTGAACTGGCCAGCAGAGCGCTCCAGCCACTCCTGCAGCTGAGACCCATTGATCAGAACAGCCTTCAGCGTATTCGGATAAATGTACAGGTCGGACACGTTTTTGATCGCGATCGTTCCGGCAGGGATGTTGGTGTAGTAGCTTGCGCCGTTGCGGCCGCCCGCTTTGAACGGTGCACCTGCGGACAGAACTGGAATGCCGTCGTATTCGGTGCCTTTGATGTTTTTCTCAACAAACCACTTTTGGGCATTGGTCACGATCTGGATGGAAGGATCGTCTTGGACCAAGGCAAAGTAGCTGAAGATAGGGGAAGTGGTGGTACCTACAGCGGAACGCACCCATTCCACGGTATGGTCATGGTCTTCCTTCACGGCATTGATAATGGATGGATCAGCATCCGCCAGGGAAGTCTTGTTCGTTTTGTCGTAGATCGGAACCGCTTGGGAAGCGGAATCGGTCACTTTCCATTTGCCGTTTTCTTTCGTCAAAGTCAGGTCGATGACGCCGAGGTTGTTGCCCCAGTACCCTGGCATCACGGCTGGCTTGCCGTTGATGATTCCTTTGGTACCGTCCACTCCTTGGATGTTTTCAAATCCTGGGCCAGGGAACACCAAGTGAGAGTGGCCGAAGAGAATCGCATCGATGCCGTCGATTTTGCTCAATTGATAGCTGGCGTTTTCCAGGTTCGGTGCGGAATCCACCGGGCCGAGACCGGAGTGGGCGACAGCTACGATGATGTCGGCGCCTTTCTTTTTCATTTCGGGTACGTACTTGTTGGCGGTCTCTACGATGTCCTTGGCGATGACTTTACCTTCCAGGTTCGCCTTGTCCCATTGCATGATTTGCGGAGGAACGAAGCCAATCACGCCGACTTTCAGCTTTACGTCCTTGCCGTTTTCATCTTTGAATGTGCGCTCGAGGATTTGATAAGGGGTAAACAAGTTTTTGTCGTTGTTCGGATTTTTGTCTTTATCGTCTACGTAGACGTTGGAGTTTACATAAGGGAATTTGGCGCCTTTGATGCTGCGGTTCAGATGCTCCAGGCCGAAGTTGAATTCGTGGTTGCCGATGTTGCCCAGATCGTAATTCAAAAGGTTCATGGCTTTGTATACAGGGTGGGTTTCGCCGTCTTTCAGAGGGTCGATTTTGGCTACGTAGTCGCCGAGCGGATTGCCTTGGAGCAGGTCACCGTTGTCGATCAGGATGCTGTTTTTCGCTTCTTCGCGGGCTTTCTTGATCAGCGTCGCGGTTTTGGCGAGGCCGAATTCATCCGTTTCCTTGTCTTGATAGTAATCATAGTTCACGATGTTGGTATGGATGTCAGTCGTTTCGAGCAGGCGGAGCTTGAGCGTGGGGTTGGCTTGTGCGCTTACGGGCGTGAGGGAAAAAGTAAGAGCGCTCACAACCAAAGAGGTGCTGAGAAGACAGGCAGCCAGCATTTGTTTGTTTGCTTTTTTCATTTTTTTGATAACCTCCATAAACTGTACAATTATACCAAGCAAAATAAGTTTATCATTAGAATCAAGGGATTGGTAGATATTCCTTGTGAATTTGTCGTAAAGATGCGAATCTTGAGAGATTCATGTATGCGCTCCTTCTTTGCTGGCCAGAATAGGAAGAAAAGGCAAGAGAAGGGGTTCAATCGTATGATGAAGAAAAAAGGGATGGTGTACGCCTCGTGGGCTCTCGCACTGGCGACGGGGCTGGTTGCGGGCATTGCCCTCGCGCAGGGCGACGGCAAAGAGCCAGGCGTATGGACAAGACTGGTAGCGGGGAGTCCGGGCAAAACGCTAATGGCCTCGGCAGGCTCCTACGATTTGGTACTCGCCCGCAGCTATTTGTGCGGGGTGCGAAATGAAGAACATCGGCCGGTAGAGGCTAAGCATCTCGCAGAAACGATGGCCGATTACAAAGGCTGGGAGATCGTGTCGGGAGATTCCGGAAAGCTGATTTTGATGAAGCGGGAACACGATATTTCACCCGAGTGCAAGGAGAACGGCCATTTTGGCCTGTCGGCCGACGGGATGCTTACACTGTTTCACGGAGTACCTTCCGATCAGGAGGTCGTGCAGACCTTTTACCGGATCAACACGGCCAAGATGGAAGCGAGTTTGCCAAAAGAAGAAGTAGAGAGCCTGAAACGGGGAATACGGGTGCACGACCTTGCGGAGTACAACAGCGTCCTTTCCACTTACGGCGAATTTCAATTGAGCGAAGAGTAAACAAGGCTGCCTCAAAATGGGCAGCCTTTGCCTTTTGCCTGTCGTCACCGGATGTTCACCTCTACGATTTGCCATCGCTCCCAGGGCGCATCGCGCAGCAGGAGAAACGTCCACTTTCCGGAACGCCCTTTGCCGCTCCGCTTCGTGTAGTCGACTCGGAGAGCGATCTCCGCGATCAGCGGACCGGACTGTTCGGAAGGAAGGATCTCCTTCGGCTTTCGGACCGATTCGATGTCTCGCAGCGCTTCCGGCAATGGAGCGCCATCCGTCGTCATTCGCAAGGTGTGTTCGTCGTGCTCATTCAAGGACGTGAGAAAGTAGCCGACCAAATCTTCGGGAGCCGCATTCATAATCGTCTGGGGCAGCGTGCCCGATGCTTTGAGAATCATCAGACTGTGGCTGGGGTCCGGTTCCTTGCGGCGGTGAGTCGAGCTGCCGGAAAAGTGGATGCAAAAGTGCCCGGGAAAATCGTTGCCTGCGATGGCGCCAGCCCCATGCGGCATCCCGTGCATGGACGCGGCATAGTACACACCGTCGACTTCGACGAGGATCGCCCGACGCTTCCAGCTCCATTTTCCTTGGTAAATATGCTTCATGATCCGGGTGTCGCTCTTCGTGAGGGGCTGCACATCGGCGTGGCGGCTGCCGGCCCGGCGCTGTACCAAAAAACGTTCGCCCGTCTCCAGATCGACGACCGTGGCGTACTTCATTTTCGCAAATGCATACTTGACTTTCTCCCAAGGGACCGGTTGGCCGTAGTGAGCTTTTTCGACGGTCCGCACGTATTCCTCCAATCGCTGAGCCAGCGACCCCGATAGCAGGTACCTGCGCGACTTGCTCTTGTCGTACAGCCGTCCTTCATAATCGTAGGAGAACGTTCGCCCTTTCACCTTGATCTGGGCACGGATCCAGTGATCCTGCAGGCGTGCAGGGACTGCAGGGGACCGGAGCAATTCGCGAATGAAGGCCCGGTGTTCATGGAAAGCCAGCGTCGAGACAAACGGCGAGTCGGGAGAAACCGATACGGAGATGACGATATCGTTTTCCTGAGCCGCTTCCGCCCTGCCCGGAACCAAGGATAAGATGAGGAAAGTCAACAGAATGGGCAGCCAGAGCTGCTTTGATTGACGCACCTTTTGTCACCTCCACTCCGATAGTGTTTCCACGGCAAAAAAGAAATGACGAGCAAATCTTGCCATCATAGGGCCACAGCTGATACGCCATACTGTTTTCATACGGCGCTCTTTTAAGGAGGAGTCTTTTAGCGTGTCTACAATGCCTAGAGGTAGCTACAAAGACCAGTTCCACCAGCGTTTGTACGTTCAATTGAATCAGGGACACAACAAGCTCGACTATCGGCGAATCAACATGATTCAAAGCCACATGCAGGACGTCGTCGACGACTACGCCCACATGCAGCATGATGTCTCGGATTTGCAAGGATTGAACAAACACTAGAGGAAAGACGCCGTATAGCCCGTTCCCTTCGCAGGGGGCGGGCTTCTTCGTATGCGGATGGAAATGCACGTTCGCTTTTCGGCCGCTTTGTGTTACAGTAGAAGGTAGAAACTTGTACACGGAGAGTGGGTCATGCGCATCTTAGGAATCGACCCCGGCATCGCGATCGTCGGGTTTGGGGTAGTGGATAAACAAGGAAGCCAGCTTCGTCCCGTACAGTATGGAAGCATCCAGACGGAAGCCGGATTGCCTGTGCCGCTCCGGCTCAAGCAAATTTTCGAAGCGATGCAGAGCTTGATTGAGACATATCGCCCCGATGAAATGTCAGTGGAAAAGCTGTTTTTCAACAAAAACGTGACGACCGCTTTTACGGTGGGGCAGGCGCGGGGCGTCATCTTGCTTGCGGCCGAGATGGCGGGGGTCCCCGTCTACGAGTACACCCCGATGCAGGTGAAGCAGGCGGTGACCGGATACGGGGGAGCAGAGAAAAAACAGATTCAGGAAATGACGAAGCTTCTTTTGCGGCTAAAGGAAGTGCCGAAGCCCGACGATGTGGCGGATGCGCTGGGAATTGCCATTACGCACGCACAGTTCCGCGCGTTTATTTCCATTTCGGAAGGAGTTCAGAAATGATTGATTTTGTGGAAGGTACGCTTTGCTACCTCGATTCGGAATACATAGTCGTCGAGACGGGAGGCATCGGCTACCGGCTGTTTTGCCCGAACCCGTACCAGTTTGTCCGCCATGAAGGGCACAGAGCCAAGTACTACACGCATCATCACGTGCGGGAGGATGCGATTCTGCTCTACGGCTTTGCGACCCGCGACGAACGGGACCTTTTCCGCAAGCTCCTCGACGTAAACGGCATCGGACCGAAGGGGGCTCTGGCCATTCTGGCGGCGGCTACGCCCGAGCAGATCGTGATGGCCGTACAACAGGAGAACGTCACCTACTTGACGAAATTCCCTGGCATCGGGAAAAAGACGGCGCAACGGATCATCCTGGACCTGAAGGATAAACTGGTAGGGTATACGCCGTCTGCGATCTTGACCGTGGCGGCGGGAGACCTGACAGCGGGAGAGGCGGCCGTCTCAGCTCTGAATGAAGCCTTGGAAGCGTTGGGTGCCCTCGGCTATTCGGAGGGCGAGCTGCAAAAAATCAGAAATGCGCTGTCCGAGAAATCCAAAGAGGGCGACGGCGTCGAAAAGCTCATCAAGCAAGGGCTCGCGCTGCTCATGAGGGGGTAAGACTGTGGATCAGCGAATCATTACTACCCAGATGGATTGGGAGGAAGATGCAGCGGAGCTGAGCCTCCGTCCTCGCTATTTGAACGAGTACATCGGACAGCAGCAGGTCAAGGAAAACTTGAAAATTTTCATTGAAGCAGCCAAGATGCGCAAAGAGTCCCTGGACCATGTGCTGCTGTACGGACCGCCGGGCTTGGGCAAAACGACGCTGTCGCAAATCATCGCCAATGAGCTCGGAGTGAACATTCGGACTACCTCCGGCCCCGCTATCGAACGGCCGGGAGATCTCGCCGCCATCCTGACCAATTTGCAGGAGGGGGACGTCCTCTTTATCGACGAGATCCACAGGCTGAACCGCAGTGTGGAGGAAGTGCTTTATCCGGCGATGGAGGACTTCGCGCTGGACATCATCATCGGGAAAGGCCCGAGCGCGCGCAGCGTCCGCCTGGATCTGCCGCCGTTCACGCTGGTCGGAGCGACGACGCGGGCCGGCATGCTTTCTGCGCCGCTGCGGGACCGTTTCGGCGTGGTCAACCGCCTGGAGTTTTACACGGTGCCGGAGCTGGCATTCATCGTGTCGCGGGCAGCGGACATTTTGCAGGTGATCATTCGCGAAGGCGGAGCCGAAGAGATCGCCAAGCGCTCGCGAGGCACCCCACGTGTCGCCAACCGTTTGCTCAAGCGGGTCCGTGATTTCGCGCAAGTCAAAGGCGAAGGCGTCATTACGACAGAGATCGCCCAGGAAGCGCTGGAGAGGCTGCAAGTAGACGCCTGCGGGCTTGACCATATCGACCACAAGCTGCTGCTGGCCATCATCGACCGCTTCGATGGCGGACCGGTGGGGCTGGACACGATCGCGGCGACGATCGGCGAAGAGTCGCAGACGATCGAGGATGTGTGCGAGCCATACCTGATGCAGATCGGTTTCATGCAGCGCACCCCGCGCGGGCGCGTGCTGACGCAAAGCGCATACCAACATTTTGGTCGGGAGATGAAAGAGTGAATCCGATAGCCAAGCTGCTCGTCATCGGCGGTGCCGTTTTGATTGTGATCGGACTCTTGTGGCAGGTGGGCGGCCGCTTTTTGCCGCTCGGCAGGCTGCCCGGCGACATCGTGGTGGAGAAAGAAAACGTGAAGTTTTACTTCCCGGTCGTCACCTGCATCGTCATCAGTATCGTACTGTCACTGGCGACTTACCTGTTTCGGCTGTTCAAATGAAAAACCATTGGGATTTCCTTCCCAATGGTTTTTTTGTGCGTTTCCCATAGAGGAAACGCCCAATCGCAAGAATCCCAATTTGCGAAAAAGGCAGGAGAACAGCCTGGTATTGTCGAAAAACATGGGAGAAGATGCTAATTTTCGACATTTCCAAGGAAGGGAAGGACAAAGGACGACATGTGGAAGAAATGGATGGGAAAAGTCCTTTCAGCGGGTCTGATATCGGCTGTTCTGCTCGGGGGGTACACTCCTGCACAAGCTGCGAATAAAAACATCCGGGTGGCGCTGTTTGTCGACACGGGACAGGGCTACCGTGGCGTGGTCCCGGCCGTCACACTCACGACGGAAAAAGGAATGGAAGTGACGCTGTCAGGGCCGGAAGGAAAGGCGAAGCTGCCGGGGCTCGGCGGCGACGACGCGCGCTTTCGGGTGGACGAGTTCCACTTGATCGTAGCGGAGACAAGCGACTGGAACCGTGCCCAGCAAGTGGCGCAGCAACTGAGTCAGCGCAAATACGAAGGCAGCATCCAGGTAGCGAGGCGGGGAGGACAAGTCGTTTACCAGGTGGTGAGCGGAAGCTACGGAACGTACCAGGCTGCGGCAAACCAGGCCAAGACGATCGCCTCGGCAACGGGCCAGCAGCCGGCTGTCAAAGGGCCGCTCCGCTTGGAGGCGGGCCGCTTCAACAGCCTCAAGGAAGCCCAGGATTGGCAAGAGATTTTCGGGGCATCCGGAATTTCGGCCTATCCAGTGCTGGTGGCAGACAACGGCAAAGCCTCCTACGCCGTATGGATCGGGGACGAGGTGAGCCAGGACGGGCTGAACGCCTTGGCGAAAAAGGCAGCTGCCGAAGTCCCGGGCTTTTCGTACCGCCAGCCTGCGAGCAAATCGTACGTAGTGCTGAAGCAAGACGTCTTCGGCTCCAGGGATCCGATTTGGAAGTACGTCTTTTCGCCAACCGTGAAGCTCACCATCGAACCGAATAAAGCCGGTTCCCCCTCCCTGATCGGGGTGGTCGAGCGTGAAAACCGGACGTATCGGGGAGAAATGGAAGTGTCTGATTACAAAGGCCACCTGACACTTGTCAACGAGCTGTCGATGGAGGAATATTTGTATGGGGTCGTCGGTTCGGAAATGGCTCCGGGCTGGCCGATTGAAGCCCTCAAGACACAAGCTGTGCTCGCTCGTACCAGAGCTGTCGGAACGGGCAACAAGTACGGCGTGGCGAACCTGTCTGACACAGTTTACGAGCAAGCGTACTACGGCTATACAAAAGAATCGAAAGACATCCGCAAAGCGGTGGACGATACGGAAGGCGAAGTCATTTACTATCAAGGGAAGATCGCCGAGTCCCTGTTCTATTCCAATGCAGGGGGGATGACTGCGGATGGGACGGAGGTATGGGGAAATCCAGTGCCTTACCTGCGTCCTGTCATGAGCGACGATACGTATCCGCTGGAGCAGGCCAAGGTCTGGTACCTCGTTTCCCTGGCGGACGGCACTCTCGGGTACATCCGGAGCGATCTGGTCAGAGCCACCGGGGATTCCAATGCTGTCGGGCTCCGCTATGCAGTCGTGAGCACAGACAACACGAACCTTCGCTCGGGTCCGAGCACCGCCTACCACCGCGTGCTTTCGACGCTGCCGATCGGAGCGGAAGTGACGATCGTAGCCGAAGAGCCGGAAGAAAATGCGTACTCCTGGACCCGTGGGCCGTACACGCCAGCGGAAGTTGCCGGGATGGTAAATGCGACACAAGCCAAAAACAAGGCTCCTCAAGTCTCCTCCTCGCTGAAAACGTTGCGGGTGACGGAGCGCGGGCCATCCGGACGGGTGCTGGAGATGGAGGCGGACGGCACCAAAGTAGCCGTTTCGTCGCCGGATTCGTACCGGACGGTTTTCCAGCAGGGGGCCAGCTCGCTGCGCAGCACAAAGTTTGACGTGGAGGAAATGGGGACGTTTACGATTCTGGGTGCGAACGGCAAAAGCATGAGCCATCCTGCAGGACGCGATGTGCAAGTGGTCGGTGCGGACAATTACGCTGTGTCGGCGAACGGCTACAACGACCAGTTCCTGATTTACCGGGGGGCGGATGATTGGCGTGTGGCCAGCAAGACCCAACAGTTCCTGTTTCGTGGCAACGGATTTGGCCATGGCCTCGGCGTCTCCCAGTACGGAGCGAAGGCGATGGCGGAGAGCGGGTATGACTACAAGGAGATCTTGCAACACTATTACCAGGATGTAACAATCGAGCCGTAAGCCGATAAGGCATAAGAATTCGGATAAAAGGAGAACGACATCGTGGACGTGCAGCAATTTGATTTTGAACTGCCAGAGCATTTGATTGCCCAGCACCCGTTGGAAGAGCGGACTTCTTCCCGGTTGCTGGTTCTTCGGAAAGAAACGGGAGAGATCATCCATCAGCGCTTTACGGATCTGATCGATCATCTCGTCCCGGGCGATGTGCTCGTCATGAACGACAGCCGTGTGCTCCCGGCGAGGCTGATCGGGGAGAAGGTAGAGACCGGAGCAAAGATCGAAGTGCTGTTGCTCAAATCTCTCGGCGACGATCGGTGGGAAACGTTGGTGAAGCCCGGAAAACGAGTAAAGCCGGGGACGGAGATCGTCTTCGGCAACGGTCTCTTGAGCTGTGTGTGCGAAGACGTGACCGAGACGGGCGGGCGGATCGTCCGATTCCGATATGAAGGGATTTTTTACGAGATTCTTGACCAGTTAGGGTCCATGCCGCTGCCGCCGTACATTCACGCGCAGTTGGAAGACAAGGAGCGCTATCAGACTGTTTACGCCCGCGAGCGAGGGTCTGCCGCCGCTCCGACGGCTGGCCTGCATTTCACGAAGCCGTACCTGGAGCAGATCGCGGCGAAGGGCGTTCAGCTTGCGTACATCACGCTTCACGTGGGCCTTGGAACGTTTCGGCCGGTCTCTTCAGACAATGTGGAAGAGCACGTCATGCACGCAGAATACTATGAGATTCCGGAAGAGACAGTCCGGATCGTCAACAGCGCCAAGGAGCAGGGCAGAAGGGTAATCGCAGTCGGCACCACCTCCTGCAGGACGCTGGAGACTGTCGGAAAGGCGAACGGCGGCAAGCTGACGGCAACTTCGGGCTGGACCGACATCTTCATTTATCCAGGGTACACCTTCTCCATTCTGGACGGACTTTTGACGAACTTCCATTTGCCCAAGTCGACGCTGGTAATGCTCGTGAGCGCCTTGGCGGGAAAAGACAACGTCATGCGCGCATACAAGAGTGCCGTGCAGGAAGAGTACCGCTTCTTCAGTTTTGGCGATGCCATGCTGATTTTGTAAAAAAATCGAACATATTCGTATTCGATTATATATCCCGCGGGTATGTGGGTTTACTTCATTGAGAGATTTTCTTATAATAGGTAAGACTTACATACATAGCTTGAGGAGTGCAAAGAGTTGGCTGTACGCTACGAATTGATCAAAACATGCAAGCAAACCGGTGCACGTCTCGGCAAACTGCATACGCCGCACGGGACGATCGACACCCCTGTCTTTATGCCGGTCGGCACGCAGGCAACGGTAAAAACCATGAGCCCTGAAGAGCTCAAGGCGATGGGCGCAGGGATTATTCTCAGCAATACGTACCATCTGTTTTTGCGTCCTGGACATGAAATTGTTCGGGAAGCGGGCGGGCTGCACGGATTCATGAACTGGGACCGCGCGATTCTGACGGATTCCGGCGGCTTTCAGGTCTTTAGTTTGAGCAATTTGCGCAAAATAACGGAAGAGGGGGTTTCCTTCCGTTCCCATCTGAACGGGGAGAAGCTGTTTATCGGTCCGGAAGAGGCCACCCAGATCCAAAATGCGCTTGGTGCCGATATTTTCATGGCGTTTGATGAGTGCGCTCCTTATCCGGCGGACTACGATTACGTCCAGAAATCGATGGAGCGTACCACCCGTTGGGCAGAGCGCTGCCTGAAAGCGCACACACGCCCGAATGAGCAGGCGCTGTTTGGCATCGTACAGGGCGGGATGTACCACGATCTGCGCGCACAAAGTGCCCGCGATCTCGTTTCCATGGACTTTCCGGGTTACGCGGTCGGCGGACTGAGCGTAGGGGAGCCTTTCTCGTTGATGTACGAGGTCTTGGAGAGCACGGTTCCGCTGCTGCCGGCGAACAAGCCGCGCTACTTGATGGGAGTTGGATCGCCTGACGCTTTGATCGACGGCGCCATACGCGGAATCGACATGTTCGACTGCGTACTGCCTACACGCATCGCCCGAAATGGGACGTGCATGACAAGCCAGGGACGCTTGGTGATTCGCAATGCGAAGTACGCCCGGGATTTTACCCCGCTGGATCCGAATTGCGATTGCTACACCTGCAAGAATTATACTCGTGCTTACATCCGACATCTGGTCAAGTCGGAGGAAACCTTCGGGATTCGTTTGACGACGTATCACAATCTGCACTTCCTCGTGAAGCTGATGGAGAATGTCCGCCAGGCGATTGCCGAAGACCGTTTGCAAGATTTCCGCGACCAGTTTTTCGCTCAATATGGATTGGGTGAAGATAGATCTTTTTAATCGAGGGGGATTTACATGGATGGCTTGACAAATTTTTTACCGATTATCATCATGTTTGTGATCTTTTACTTCCTGCTGATTCGTCCGCAGCAAAAGAAGGCGAAGCAGCGCAACGCCATGCTGGCCGCTGTGAAAAAGGGTGACAAGATCGTCACCATCGGCGGCATGCACGGAACCATTCAAGATCTGACAGACGACACAGTGACCCTGCGCGTAGCCCACAACGTAAACGTGACGTTCGACCGCGGCGCGATCAACAGTGTGGTTTCCGCGAGCAATGCGGCTCCTGCGAAGACAGAGCCTGCGAAAGCGGAACCTGTCAAAGCGGAAGAAGCGAGCGAAGAAGCGAAATAATCATCATAAAGAAAAAGCAGATGGGGCAGCCCATCTGCTTTTTCCATGTGTGAATCCGACCTTTTGCGGGTGTGGCCGTCAGCTATCGTCTCGGCTTGACTCCTCTGGGCTTGTGGCTGGAGTTGATAGAATTGACGCCGAGAATGCCGCCGACACCGGCCAGGGCAAAGGCGGCGATCAGGTAGAGGAGCGTTCCCCACTTCATCGGAGCATCAAAGCCGAGAAAACCGATGAGCAGCACGAGAATGAAATAGGTCAGTCCGGTCAGCCCTCCATAGTACCAGCCTCTCCCTCCGCAGCGCCGCCCTGTCACATACCCGCCAATCAACAGCCCGATAGCGTTAATCACGTACGTAAAATAAGGCAGCGAGCTTTCGCGCAAATTGGTAAAACTAAGAAGAAAGGTGGCAAGCAGCGCTCCGATCAAGACGAGACCGAGCGTATACAAAAGACCTGTCAGCACAGAGGTGGAAGCACTTCGCACGGTATAACCCCCTCACTGGTCAACTGTTTGTACCATCTATATGAAAGGCTTGGTCCACGTATTCATCTTCGCGTTGAACATTGAAAGGAATTTTCGTATGATGGATGGGGAACAAGACGGGGGTGAGGAAAGATGATTAAAACGTACTTTTACAACCACTCTGAACAGAAGATGTTTCACG
The DNA here is from genome assembly GCF_031583145.1 of Brevibacillus brevis. Lineage (NCBI taxonomy): Bacteria > Bacillati > Bacillota > Bacilli > Caryophanales > Paenibacillaceae > Brevibacillus > Brevibacillus brevis. Next base: position 2,136,416 of record NZ_CP134050.1, read on the forward strand.
ACGTTGATCTGGCAACCAAGGATCAATGGCTGAAATCACCGGAGGACCTGCTCTGGATCGATCTGTACGACGTGGGCAACAACGAGCTTCCCTATATTGCCAAGATCTTCGACTTTCACCCGCTGGCAATTGAGGACTGCCTGCACGTCAGTCCGCGTGCTAAGGTAGACAAGTACGACGATTACTATTTCTTCGTCTTTCACGCCCTGCGTTACAACGAAGAAAGCGATGACGAAATTACGACAGTAGAGCTGAACGTATTTCTCGGACCGAACTACATCGTCACGATCCACAAATCACCGATGAACACCATCGGCCGGATCGCAGCTATGTGCCACCGCAATATTTCGTTCCTCAATCGCGGACCGGATTATTTGTTGTACGCGATCGTGGACGGGATCACCGATGAGTATTTCCCCATCATCGACCGGATCAGTGTGCGGATTGACGAGCTGGAAGACGAAATTTACGAGCATCAAATGGAAGAGATCACGGAAGAATTCTTGGCGCTGAAGCGAACGATTATTTTGATTCGTCGCGTGATTATGCCGCAGAAGCGCATTTTTGCGAATGTGAATGGCCGTTATTCATTTGATATTTCCGAGGAGAACGTTCCGTTTTACAGTGACTTGACCGACCATCTGGAGCGGATCGCAGACTCGACTGAGACGTTCCGCGATCTGGTGAACGGCGCTTTGGATACGTACTATACGATCATCAGCGCCAAAACGACGGAAACGATGCGAGTGCTCACCATCATTTCCACGATCATTCTGCCGCTTACGTTCATAACGGGCCTGTTCGGGATGAACACCTTCGCTTGGCTGGGTGAAGAGGCAGAGCCGTACATGCTGGTCGTGGCACTGGTCATTATGCTCGCGATGACGTTTGCCATGCTGCACATCTTCCGCAAGCGCAAGTGGCTGTAATTGGCTCTAATAGTTGCCCCCCTCAAAGCAAATGACTAGTAGCAAATGTCCAGAGGGGGGCGTCCTTGTGGAAGACCTGTCAACAGCGTTGCTCCGCACCCTGTTTTCGTACCTGTTTCTGCTGGTGATCTTGCGCCTGATGGGAAAACGGGAACTGGGGAAGATGTCTGTTTTCGATGTTGTCATCTCCATCATGCTTGCAGAGATGGCCGTGCTGGCGATCGAAGACGTCAATAAACCGGCCTTTCTGTATTACATACCGATGCTGCTGATTGCTCTTTTGGAAATCGTCATGGCGTACATTTCCCTGAAGAACAAAAAGATCCGGGACGTGGTGGACGGCTCCGCCGACATCATTATCGAAAACGGGGAAATCAGGGAGCATGCGCTGCGGAGAAACCGTCTGAACATGGACGATCTCATGGTGCACCTGCGGCAGAAAAACGTGAAGAACATTGCCGATGTGGAATTCGCATTGCTGGAGCCGACCGGACAGATGAGCGTCTTTCTGAAGCAGCCGAAAGAGCCGGTCACCCGGGAGGATCTGCAGATCCCGAGAAGCAATCCTGTCGGTACCGTGACCTACAAAGGGCTGCCGATTCCGCTCATCCTCGATGGGAAAGTCCGGAGTGAAGCGCTGCGCAAAATCGGGCAAAATGAGCTGTGGCTCAAGCGGGAAATCCGCAAGTACGGCATCAAAGACATCAGGGAAGTGTCGTTTTGCAGCATCGATGATCGAGGGATCATGTACTTGGACAAAAAAGACAAATCGCCGCTGCAGTGACATCAGCGGCGAGGAAAAAACACGGCCAGTTGTTCGCCGATCCAGGGGATTCGGCGGACATCTTGTTTGCCCAGCACTCTCATCGCCACGAGCAGCACGAGGTAAAGCATGGTGCTCGCAGCCGTGCAGACGAGCAGGAGCCGTCCCACGTGCTCATCGGCAAACCAATGTTTGGCCATATATGAGCCGGCGTAGCCCATCGCAAGCATCGCTGCCCCGATTTTGCCGAATTCGGCGAAATTGATGGTAAAGCCGATTTTTTTGATCAGGCTGGCGAAGTGCAGCAGCGTGACGAGCGTGATGCCGATATTCAAAGCGATGACGGCACCGTGAATGCCAAAGGCGGGCTGAGCGGTAAAGAGAAACATGGCGGCCGTCTTGACGATAGCACCGATCAAGGTGTTGCGGAAGACGACCTGAGCGAAGTCCAGGCCCTGCAAGGCGGCGGCAAGCGGCGCCTGAAAGAAGAGGAAGACCGAAAACGGGGCCATCTCTTTGAGCAGGATGCCGACTTCCTTGAACTGCGTTCCGTAGATCAGTCCGCACAGCGGCTCGGCGAAAATCGTCAGCAATACCGTGCAGGGTGCTCCTATCACGAGTGTGATCCGCATCGATTGATAGATGCGACGATGCACGAGGGGAGCATTATTTTGATAGGCGGCCTCCGCTACGGCAGGAACGAGAGAAACGGACAAGGAATACGTAAGAAAAGTGGGGAACATCAAAAGCGGTACGGCCATGCCCGCGAATTGTCCGTACAGTCCCGTAGCATTCGAGGTAGAATAGCCTGCGAGAACGAGCGCCATGGGTACGATCATCGGCTCCAGCACGTAAGCGATCGAACCGATTATCCGGCTCATGGTAACCGGCAGGGCCACGTGAATTAATTGGCGCAGACTTGCTTTTGTCGCGGAAACCGCCTGGTACAAAGGTACCGTGAGGAGCTTGGCGGCGGTTTTTTTGCTTCCTTTCCGGTACTGCCACAGAATGTACAGAAGTCCCGCTGCCTCTCCACAGATGATGCTGGCGACGGCCCCTGCAGTCGCGTATTCCACGCCTGCAGATAGAAACGAGATGGTCATGACGACGACCAGTGCCATCCTCACGACCTGTTCCACCAGTCCGGATACCGCTGTTGGTACCATGTTTTGCTTGCCCTGGAAGTAACCTCTCAGCACGAGGGAAATGCTGGCGATCGGAATGACGGGAATCGCGGCCAGCATGACGATGTGCGCACGGGGGTCGGCAAACAGGCCACTGGAAATCCAGCGGGAAAACAACAGGAGAATCGAGCAGACCACCAAGCTGATGCCGCCTGCCACCGAGAGCGCCAGGATCAGGAAGCGGCGCGTCAAGCGTGGGTTATTGGCGGCTTCCGTCTCAGCCACTTGCTTGGCGATGGCGACAGGGAGCCCGAATGTCGTCACCGTGATCAGAAAGTACAGGAGGGGCACGACCATCTGATACAGCCCCATGCCTTCCGAGCCGATGATCCGGGAAAGGACGATTCTGTGGGCAAAGCCGAAGATTTTGGTAATGCCGCCTGCGATGATGAGGATGACCGTCCCGTAAAAGAATGACTGTCTCATGGAAGGCTCCTTTGCAAGGAAATTCACTTAGTAAAGAATATGGACGTGCCGGTGTCGGCATGACTACTTTGGGGAGGGAAACAAAAGATGGACAAAGCGGAAAAAGATCGTTGGTATCGGCACGTTTCGGGAATTTGCCAAAGCAAGGCGGAGGAGTTTGCCCTGCTCGGCTATGAAAATGTGACGGCAGAAGACGTATGGGAGTGCGTCAGCCATGCGTACAAGGAAATACCGCCGATGCACCGCCTGGTCAATGACGTCCTGTCCCTGAAGCCAAACAAGTACATGAACTACCTGATGATTCAAATGTATCGCAATTCATGATGAAACTTTCTTGCCCGGTATCCGTATGTAAGAGAATCCGCCAGGATAAGGGGTTGGTTACCATGGTTCGCCTTTCCAGCAATAATTGACACGTTTTTTCATACTTCGCTATAATGGGCATATTGGTTTCCCGTCGGAGGGCGGGACCCTGCTTAAGAAAGAGGGGTATTACTGCGATGATAAAATGGGGAAGATTCCTCCTGTTTCTGGTCGTTGTCGCTTTACTGGGTACACTCATGGCGACGACAACTACGCAGGTGGCAAAGAACATCACACTCGGTCTGGACCTGCAGGGCGGGTTTGAGATTCTTTATGAAGTAGAGCCTTTGGAGGCGAATCACCCGGTCGATATCGAGCTGCTGAAGTCGACCGCACACATGATTGAGAAGCGCATCAACATCGGTGGCGTGGCTGAGCCCGTCGTCACTACCGAACTTCCAAACCGGATCCGCGTTCAGATCGCGTCACAGTCGGCGGATCAGGACAAGCTTCGCGAGCTGATCGGCCGTCCGGCAGTGCTGACCTTCCGTGACGAGTCCGGAAAGACCATCCTGCGCGGAAGCGATTTGGCTCCGAACGGCGCGGCTGTCGGTTACGACGATTTGAAACGTCCGCTGGTTACCGTGAAATTTTCTGATGCGAAAAAGCTGGAAGATGTTACCCGTGCGAATTTGCACAAACGCATGGCGATTTACCTGGATGAAAACTTGCAAACCAATCCGACCATTCAGGCGGTCATCACGGGAGGCAGCGCACAGATCACGGGTAACTACACGCAAGAGTCCGCCCAAGAATTGGCTGACCTGCTGAACTCCGGCGCCATGCCAGCGAAGCTGACCGAGAAGCAAGTAACGTCAGTAGGCGCTACGCTGGGTGCTTTGGCTCTGCAAAAGACGGTCTATGCCGGGTATATCGGCGCGGCGTTGATCTTCCTGTTCATGCTGTTCGTCTATCGGATGCCTGGCATGATCGCGAACATCACGTTGGCAGGGTTTACCTACTTCTGTATGGTCGTGCTTGACTGGATGCACGCGACGCTCACGCTGCCGGGGATTGCCGGCTTCATTCTGGCGGTCGGGATCGCGGTCGACGCGAACATCATTACGTACGAACGGATCCAGGAAGAAATTCGCTCCGGAAAAACGATTCTGTCCGCTTTCCGTGCCGGCGAACGACGTTCCCTGATTACGATTATCGACGCACATGTGACGACGCTGATCGCCACAGGCGTCCTGTTCTACTTCGGTACGAGCTCCGTTCAAGGCTTTGCCGTGGTCCTGGCCATGACGATCATCGTCAGCATCATCACCAACGTGTTTGGGTCTCGCTTCCTCCTTTGGCTGGTAGTCCGTTCCAACATGTTTAAAAAGCCGTTCTGGTTCGGAGTAAAGGAGAGTGAGATCGGTGAGCTTTAATGCAGAAAACACGGTTGTCCGCTTTGACATCGTAAAGAACCGCCGGAAGTTTTTTATCGGTTCTTCCGTGATTATTATTTTGGGATTGCTGTTCATTCTGTTCTCGGGCATGCACCTCGGTGTTGACTTTAAAGCAGGTACGCGTCTCGACCTGTTTATCGGTAAACAATTCAACCCTGAAGACGTAGAGACGGTCATCAAGCAGGAGGTTCCGGACGTCGTCTTTACGAAAGTGACGCCTTACGGGACGAACCAGGCTTTCACCCGCTTTGACCAAACGATTTCGTCGGATACCATGATGAAGCTGGAAACAGCCTTGAAGAAAAAGTTTGGGGATCAGGTCACCAAGCAGGTTTCTTCCGTCGATCCAGCGATTGCCCGTGAAATGGTGAAGAAGGCGGCGATCGCCGTTTCGATTGCTGCGATCGGGATCGTCATCTACATCGCGATCCGCTTTCAATGGTTGTTCGGGATTGCCACCGTCATCGGGCTGATCCATGACGTGTTTATCCCGATTGCGCTCTTCTCGGTATTCAGGCTGGAAGTGGACATTACGTTCATCGCAGCGCTGTTGACGATTCTCGGTTACTCGATCAACGACAAGATCGTTATTTTTGACCGGATTCGGGAAAACCTGAGAACGATGAAGTCCAAAACCATTCCGGATCTGGAGCATCTGGTCAACGTGTCACTCTGGCAAACGATGCGCCGTTCCGTATACACGGTAGCGACCGTATTCTTCACAGCATTGGCTCTGGCCGTGCTGGGAAGCGAGAGCATTCGCAACTTCTCCCTGGCCCTCTTGTTCGGTCTGGTGAGCGGTACGTACTCCTCGATCTTTATCGCGGCGCAAATTTGGGTAAACCTGAAAGAACGAAATATGAAAAAGAAAAATGGATAACTCGTCTGTCTATCGCAGATGACGCACATACACCGCGGGGGCGCTTCCCCCGCGGTTTTTCGCTCTTCTTGGGGGTGATTTCGACCAACGAGCCTGGTTTGCTCTTTACAGTCACAGGCAGGTCCATTTGATACTGGTAATAATTTATGAGATTCTTATCCAGTATAAGGGAAACGAAGGCTCTCACACAGGTCTGGCGAAGTCAGTTTTTCCAAGAGAGGAGGAGGTTGCTATGGCGGATGACCGCTTGGCGAAAGCGCAGTTTGGCGCATGGGTCGGGATCATAGGGAATCTGGCGTTGGCAGGAGTCAAGCTCGTCGTCGGTTTGCTAGCCAAATCGCAGGCGATGATCGCCGATTCCGTCCATTCTGCATCGGATGTCGTCGGATCGGTCGCGGTGCTGATCGGCATTCGGGCAGCAGAACGCCCTCCAGATGAAGACCATCCGTACGGGCACGGGAAGGCTGAGTCGATTTCGGCCATTATCGTTTCGGTGCTGCTAGTCGTAGTCGGTTTTGAAATCGGCATCTCTTCCATCAAATCGTTTTTCTCTCCCGTCGAAGCGCCTGGCTTTCTCGCCGTGTGGGCTGCGATCGGTTCCATGGTGGTCAAGGAAGCGATGTTTCGTTACAAGTACAATCTCGGCAAAAAGCTGAACAGCCAGTCGCTCATCGCCAATGCGTGGGAGCATCGTTCGGACGTGTACTCTTCCTTTGCCGCCCTGGTCGGGATTGGAGGAGCCATTCTGGGAGAATGGCTGGGTGTGCCCTGGATGCTGTACCTCGACCCGGCTGCAGGTGTTTTTGTCTCTGCTCTGGTGTTGAAAATGTCGTACAACATCATGATGGAGTCGATTCACAGTACGCTCGACCACGTTCTGCACGAAGAAGATACGGTGGAGTTCCGTCAAACGATCGAGAGCGTTCCCGGCGTCATGCGCATCGATACGTTGCGTGCCAGGGAAACAGGGCACTATCTCATCATTGACGTCAAAATCGGGGTAAACCCGCACATCAGTGTGGAAGAAGGGCACCGAGTCGGCAAGCACGTCAAACAAGAGCTGCTGGACCACTTTCCGCAAGTGCGCGACGTATTTGTCCATATCAATCCGTACGATCCGTTGCCGACAGCACCGTAGGATCCGTCCGTTTTCACGGGTGCGTACCGTGGAGGGGGGGTTCCCGGAAGGGTCCTTGCGCCAAGGTATGGTTATGCAGTTGTCAGTCTCCTGCTCCATCCTCTATAATGAATGAGGATTGGAGGCGTGCTCATTGTTGAAAGCGAAAACACGCTGGCAACTGGCGGCTTACGACGAGCAGTTGGCGGCGGCGATTGCTGCCGAGTGTCAGTTGACACCGCTCGTATCCAAGCTGCTGGTGATTCGCGGCATTGATTCACCACAGAAGGCTCGAGAGTTTCTCGAAGCCGGTCCGGAGCTTTTTCATGATCCGTTTCTTTTGGATGGCATGGAGAAAAGCGTGCATCGCATCAAACAGGCTATCGAGAACAAAGAGCCGATTTGCATTTATGGAGATTACGACGCTGACGGCGTCAGTTCCACTTCACTCATGGTTCACCTGTTGCGCCAACTGGGTGCAGTCTTCGATTATTACATTCCCAACCGCTTTACGGAAGGATACGGGTTACATAAAGACGCTTTGGCTCAGCTGCATCGGGACGGATACAAGCTGATCATTACGGTCGATACCGGGATCAGTGCGGTAGACCAGGTCGAATTCGCCAAACAACTGGGCCTTGAGGTCATCGTAACCGACCACCACGAACCTCCGGCAGTCATCCCGGAGGCATTTGCTGTGATCAACCCGAAGAAGCCAGGCTGCACGTATCCGTTTGACATGCTGGCGGGTGTCGGAGTGGCCTTCAAGCTGGGGCATGCCCTGCTGGGCGAGGCACCGCTGCACTTGGCGGATTTGGCCGCTCTGGGGACGATTGCCGATCTGGTTCCGCTGGTCGATGAAAATCGGATATTGGCGCGGGCGGGATTGAAACGGCTGAATCAGACTCGCAACATCGGGCTGCAGGCCTTGATTCGCGTATGCGGGCTCTCGGACAGCGAGCTGTCTGCGGGGCACGTCGGGTTTGCCCTCGGGCCGCGCTTGAATGCCAGTGGACGGCTGGAAACGGCGGAATCGGCGGTCAAGCTGTTGACGACGGAAGATCTGGAGGAAGCCGAGCGCTGCGCTCAGGCGTTGGACGATTTAAACCGGGAGCGTCAAGAGCTGGTCCAGTCGATGACGGAAGAAGCGATCCAGATGGTCCGCGAGCAGTTCCCGCCCGATGAGCATCACGTCCTGGTAGTGGCAAAAGAAGGCTGGAACGTGGGAGTCGTCGGAATCGTCGCTTCCCGCCTGGTCGAGACCTTTTACCGGCCGACGATCGTCCTGGGCATCGATCCGGAAAAAGGAACGGCCAAAGGCTCCGCGCGCAGCATCGCCGGCTTTGACATGTACGAAGCATTGACTGCTTGCAAGGAGTGGCTTCCGCACTTCGGCGGGCATACGATGGCTGCGGGAATGACGCTGCCGGTCGAAAACCTCGGCCCTTTGCGACAGCGGCTGAACGAGCTGGCGGGTGAGTGGCTGGCCCCCGACGACTTCACACCGCTGACTAAGGTAGACGTCTCCATGGACATTCAGGAAATCAGTCTGGAGGCTGCTCAGCAGCTGGAGATGCTGGCTCCGTACGGGATGGGGAATCCGACGCCGCTGATCATGCTCGAGGACGTGGAGACATCCGGCATGCGCACGATCGGCCGCGATGACAACCATTTGAAATGCTCCTTGCAAAAAGGGAGCACGACCGTGGATGCCATCGGTTTTAACTGGGCGCACGTCACGAAAAAGGTGACGCCAAAGGCAAAATTCCGCGTGCTGGGCGAGCTGTCGGTCAACGAATGGAACGGCAACCGCAAGCCGCAGCTGACGATCCGCGATTTGGCGGTTTTGCATCAGCAAGTCTTCGATTGGCGGGGAAGCCGGGACAAGTGGGAAAAATGGCTGCAAATTGCGAGCGAGCCCCATTCCCTTACGGTGCTGTTTCGCGAGGAAAGCTACGACTGGTTTGCTTCCAGAGCGTCCGAGGAACAGATCAAAAACGTGCTGTACGCGGGTGCAGACATGGAAGGCAGCTCTTTGCCGGACCTGCAAAACGTCGTTCTGTACGATCTGCCCAAGCGCCGTTCTGACATGCAGGCCGTTCTTTCGCGGGTACAAGGGGCCGAACGAATCTACTGCCTGTTCGGAGATCCCGATTTGGGCATGGAACGGCTGTCTTGCCCTGGACGGGAGCACTTTAAGCAGCTCTACCAGTTTCTCGTGCAAGTGCCGGTCGTCCAGCACATGCACCTGGACGCGCTTGCACGCAAGCTCAAATGGAAGCGCGGCCTTCTTGACGGCATGCTCGGGATTTTTATGGAGCTGGAGCTGCTGACCGAAGAGCCGGGACAGTATCGGCTGCAAAACCCTTCGGGGAAAAGGCCGCTGGAAAGCTCGCGTCTGTACCTGGCCTGGAAGGAAGAGGCGGAGTTGGCAACGGATCTGCTGTTGTCCTCTTCGGATGAATTGATTCGCACGTTTCAACAGTTGGTGGAACCTGCCACCATTTAGGAGGAATTATTCATGGATTTTAAACAGTACATTCGCGTCATCCCTGATTTCCCGCAACCGGGAATCCGCTTCAAGGACATCACCACACTGTTGAAGGATGGCCCAGCCTATCGGGCTGCCATCGAAGAACTGGCCGTATTCGCTCGCGAAGTGCAGGCGGAAGTCATCGCCGGGCCGGAAGCGCGCGGTTTTGTCGTGGGAGCGCCCCTGTCCTACGAGCTGGGCATCGGGTTCGTTCCGATCCGCAAATCGGGCAAGCTGCCATACGAGTCCATCAAGGCGGAATACGACCTTGAGTACGGCAAGGACGCACTGGCGATCCACGTCGATGCGATCAAACCTGGCCAGCGCGTGTTGATTGCCGATGACCTGCTCGCAACAGGCGGAACCATCGAAACGACGATCAATCTGGTTGAGCAGCTGGGCGGTAAAGTCGTCGGCGCCGCATTTTTCATCGAGCTGTCTTACCTGGATGGACGCCAAAAAATTGGCGATTTTCCAGTCAAATCCTTGGTGCAATACTAAAAAACCGACAAAAAAACGGGCGATTTGCCCGTTTTTTGCTTTTTTCCTCGACTGTTCATAGTTTACAGGGGAAATCAGCTTTACAATACGAACGACATACAAGATAATAGTATGAAATAGACATGATTACATTCTCCATCCTTACGCTAGACCGACAGAATGTTACCGGCTTCGCAGGACTTTTTTTTTAGGGAAGGAATTCATGAGAAAAATGAATTTCGAATGAATGCCAAGCGCATAACGGAGTGCATCGGTGTCCGCGACTCTCATTAGCATCAGGATAAGCTTTCAAACCCTAGCGGCCGCTTCTCTCCAAAATTAAGCCTCGAACAGAGGTTTTTTTATACAGGTAGGAAATGGTGAAATCCTACTGGATAGAAGCGCAGAAGCGAAGGCTTCGCCAACGTGCTTGGTGCATCCTAGATAGTACCCTGTCGATTCCTGTCCGGCTTTTTTGCCCAGGATGATAGGAAAAGTCCATACAAGGCGAAAGCAGTCACCCTGCAAAGAACTTCAATCAGAAGCTTTTTTCTTATGAGAGGATAAGGGAAGGGAACTATGATTACCGGCATTGATGAGGTAGTAAAAAAAGCAAGCACCTATTTGTCTGGGTCGGATCTGGACCTGATTACACGTGCCTATCAGTTGGCGGAAAAAGCGCATGAAGGCCAGGTGAGAAAATCGGGAGTTCCGTACATCATGCATCCGATTGCCGTCGCGGGCATTCTTGCCAATTTGCATATGGATGCGGTAACAATCGCTGCGGGCTTTTTGCACGATGTCGTGGAGGACACCGATATCACTCTCGATGATTTGCGCGAGCAGTTCGGTCCGGATGTGGCACTCCTGGTGGATGGCGTGACCAAGCTGGAAAAAATCAAATACAAGTCCAAAGAAGAGCAGCTGGCGGAGAATCACCGCAAGATGCTGATTGCGATGGCTCAGGATATACGGGTCATCATGATCAAGCTGGCAGACCGCCTGCACAACATGCGGACGCTTCGACACATGTCCGAGGAGAAGCAGCGGGAGATATCCGACGAGACGCTGGAGATTTTCGCTCCGCTTGCCCATCGGCTCGGGATTGCTTCCGTCAAATGGGAGCTGGAGGACACGGCGCTGCGTTACCTGAACCCGCAGCAGTATTACCGGATCGTCAACCTGATGCAGAAGAAGCGGGTAGAGAGGGAAGCTTACCTGAATGAAGCTTCCGACACCATCCGCGAAAAGCTGGGCGAGCTGAATATCGAAGCGGAAATTTCCGGCAGGCCGAAGCACATCTACAGTATTTATAAAAAGATGACCAAGCAAAACAAGCAGTTCAATGAGATTTACGATCTGCTGGCGCTGCGGATCATCGTAAATGACATCCGGGACTGCTATGCGGTATTGGGGATCGTCCACACATTGTGGAAGCCGATGCCGGGCAGATTCAAGGATTACATCGCGATGCCGAAGACCAACATGTACCAGTCTTTGCACACAACGGTGATCGGCCCGAAAGGAGAGCCGCTGGAAGTGCAGATTCGGACGTGGGATATGCACCAGACGGCAGAGATCGGGATCGCCGCTCACTGGGCGTACAAGGAAGGCAAGAGCGTGGTCCAAGGCTCTTTCGCGGAAAAGCTGGGGAACCTTCGCGAGCTGATCGAAGGCGGCTCGGAGGAAGCTCCAAATGCGCAGGAGTTCATGGAAAGTCTCAAGCAAGATCTGTTTTCCGATACGGTGTTTGTCTTTACCCCGAAAGGCGACGTGGTTGAGCTGCCGAAAGGCTCCGTACCGCTGGACTTTTCGTATCGGATTCACTCAGCTGTCGGAAACCGAACCATCGGGGCGAAAGTGAACGGCAAGATCGTTCCGCTCGATTACGCCATGAAGACAGGCGATATTGTCGAAATATTGACTTCCAAGCATTCGTACGGGCCGAGCCAAGACTGGCTGAAAATGGCGAAGTCGGCGCACGCTCGCAACAAAATCAAGCAGTGGTTCAAAAAAGAAAAGCGGGAAGAAAACGTTGCCAAAGGGCAGCAAATGGTCGAGGCGGAAATCAAGGCCCGCAGCTTCGATGTGAAGGAAGCGATGACGGAAGCCAATTTGAAGGAAGCCGCAGCCCGCTTCAACTTCCAGGGCGCCGAGGACATGTTTGCGGCAGTAGGCTACGGCGGCATTACGGCTTCGCAGATCGTCACTCGGTTGGTCGACAAGCTGCGCCGGGAGCGGGAAGAGCAAAATCCCGTCATTCCTGAGTACAAGCCGAATCCGGCCCAGCATACGGTCAAAAGCGAGTCTGGCGTCAAGGTGCGCGGGGTAGACAACTTGCTTGTGCGCATCTCGCGGTGCTGTACCCCCGTCCCAGGCGACCAGATCATCGGGTTTATCACCAGAGGCCGCGGTGTATCGGTTCACCGGCTGGATTGCCCGAACGTCCTGGCGGATGAATGCTCGGAGCGGTTGATCGATGTCGAATGGGACACGGACTTCAAGCACAACTTCAACGTGGAAATCGAGATTACCGGCAACGATCGCAGCGGGCTTCTGAATGATGTGCTACAGGTCGTGGCGGAGACGAAGACGAACATTGCCGCCGTCAGCGGCAAGGCGGACAAAAATCGGGTTGCGACCATTCATATGACGATATCCATCAGCAATGTGGATCATTTGCAAAAGGTTGTGGAGCGCATCAAGCGCATCAAAGATATTTATTCGGTCCGCCGGATTTTGAGCACCTGATCCTTAGAAGGATCGGGTGTTTTTGTTTGGGGCATAGACCGGAAACGAAGGGATGAATGAGGGATGAGAGTAGTCGTGCAACGGACACGGGAAGCGAGTGTGACGGTGGCGGGAGAAATCGTGGGACAAATCGACCACGGCCTGATGCTGCTGGTAGGAATCACACACGAGGACGGCGAAAAAGAAGTGGAATTCGTCGCCGACAAGATTGCCAATCTGCGTATATTTGAAGATGAAGAAGGAAAAATGAACCATTCGGTTTTGGAAACCGGCGGACAAATCCTGTCCGTGTCGCAATTTACGCTGTACGGCGACTGCCGCAAAGGTCGGCGCCCCAATTTCATGGCGGCGGCTCGTCCAGAGCACGCGGAGCCGTTGTACGAGCTGTTCAACGCCAAGCTGCGGGAAAAAGGACTGCGTGTGGAAACCGGGCGCTTCGGGGCGATGATGGATGTGCGACTGCTCAACGACGGGCCTGTAACACTGATAGTCGAATCGTAAAAATCAGGCCGGACGGTGACGACATGGGGAAAGAAGCCTTGGTTGTTGGCGGGAGCGGCATGCTGGCAGAGGTATCGCGGTGGCTGGCCCGAACCGGCTACCATGTGACGGTAATCGGCAGAGAGCAAAGCAGACTCGATCGGGTGGCGGAAGAATCGGACACACCGGGATCTTTTACGATGCTCGCTTTGGATTACCGTGATACGGAGGCTCTGAAGCAAGCAGTCAGTGATCTGGTGCGCCATCGGGGACCTGTGGATGTGGTCGTCGCGTGGATTCACGGAACTGCACCCGATGCCCTTGCCGCCATCCAGCGGGAACTAATGGGCCAAAAAAAGGAATGGCTGCTGTTTCATGTGTGCGGCAGCCGAGCTTGGATCCAGCCTCCCGCCGTCGAGGAGATAGCCTATTGCCGATACCGTCGCGTCATCCTCGGGTTCGTGACAGATGCGCAGTCATCGCGCTGGCTGACCCATAGCGAGATCTCCCGCGGAGTGATTCGCGCCATGCAAACGGACGAGCCGCTCTCCATAGTCGGGACGGTCGAGCCGTGGGAACGACGTCCAACTGAATGACGGTTCTATGAAAAGGAAAACGAGGGAGCATCGCTCCCTCGTTTTTTGCGTTGTTACGCTTCTCAACTGCCCTGCGTGTTTTGCGAGGAGAAGTATTGGACAATCCCCTTGAACAGACCGTCGGCGGCGAGATTTTGCTGCGCTTCGGAGCGGACCCGCATCTCCTCGTTGTAGTTGGAAAGGAAGCCGATTTCCGCGAGAATGGCAGGGACCGGGTTTTCCCGCAGAACGAAGTAATCGCCGAAGCGGGACTGCAAATCTTTGTAACTCGTCGCCTTGACCAGTTCAGTCTGGACGAGGGAAGCCAGCTTGCTGGAATTGCCCTCGTTGTAGTAAAACACGATGGAACCGTTCGTGGCCGTGTTCGGATGGGTATTGTGGTGGATGCTCACAAAGATGTCGGCGTGATTCGAGACAGCCATATCTACCCTCTGCTGCAAGGTCAGCTTCCGATCGTCCGGTCTGGTCATGATGACCTTGGCACCGGCGGATTCGAGCTTGTTGCGCAGCATCAGCGCGACCTGGAGGTTGACGGTCTTCTCCAGCGTGGAAAAGCTCTTGCCTGTCGCGCCGTTATCATTGCCGCCGTGCCCTGCGTCTACGACGATGATTTTGTCCTTCAATTCGTTGGACCGAACCACTGCAGGAGCACCCGTGGAAGAAACGAGCCAACCCGCGATGTATCCGGTAGAGCCGTTGCTCAAGGTGACTTGGAACCAGTCTCCCGATCTGCCGGCGATGGCGTATTTTTCACCAGGCTGTACTTTTGCGACAATTCCGTGCTCGTTGCCGGGTCCCGAGCGGACATTCGTGTCCGGATTGACGATCGTCACATACGGACCGCTAGGCGTAGGGAACTCGGGCTTGGACACGGTGACCAGCCATCCCGCGACCCATCCGGTTTTCCCATCCGGAGCCTGGACGCGGTACCATTCGCCTTGCTTTTCAAGTACGGTCAACGTGCTGCCTATTGCCAGTGTGCCGAGAATGGCGCTCGACGTATTGCTTTCGCTGCGCAAATTGAGCCCGTCCGTCTTCACTGTCGCTGTCTGCTTGGCAGGCGTAGTCGTCTGCCCGGATGGGGCAGGGGGATTCTCGTTGCCCGTGGCGGGTGATTCCGGTTCTCCGACAGAGACTGAACCATCCGTCGTACCTGTCTGCGGCAAGCCGGGAAGGGAGCTCTCTTCGGTAGAAAACCAGGCATTGACGCCATCGTAAGGGAACTGGATCCAGCCGTTTTTCTGGGCGATGACCTGAACGGTTTCTCCCGCGTGCAGCTGCCCGATCGCGGGCGTGGTGTTGTCGGGAGTGGCGTATACGTAAGGGGCAAACTCCAGCGTCAGACTGGCTCCCTGAACAGCTCCCGGCTTTGCTTCTGACCCTGTGCCATTGGGTGTGACGGCCGTACTGGAACCGGGAGAGGCAGGAGTCTGGCTTGCCGGAGGAGTGGGGGTAGACGAGCTGCCTGGTGCCATCTCTTTTACCAGCCAGGCTGCGACCCAGCCCTTGGCTTGGGCGGATAGCTGGATCTGAATCCAATCACCGTTTTTTTGCACGATGGTGTAGCGGGTTCCCGGATTGATCATCTGGACCACAGGGTAAGTCTGCCCGGGTCCCGAGCGCACGTTGAGATTGGTCGTGGTGCTCTCGATCTGTGCCGGAGAAGCTGTGGTCTGCTGCTGTTTGACCAGGTAACCGGCGACCCATCCGCTTTGGCCGCTGGGCAGCTTTACTTGCACCCAATCGCTTTTGGAAGCGAGGACGGGCAATACGGTGTTTATCGGCAGAGTCGCAATGACGGAGTCCTGAAGGCTTGGGCCTGAACGGACGTTGAGCTTGTCCACAGTGACCTGAACAGAACCGGCGGCCCAAGCTGTTGTAACGGGGAGGGAAACGGCGCATGCGATAGTCAGGAGCGACTTCAGGAACTTTTGACGAAACACGATTTGACATCCTTTCCAGCTAGTTTGCAAATGTCCATTTCATTTTTCTGCATCTTTTTGGTAAAGGTATTTCATTCGCCTTATATCCGGCTTTTTCCTGCATCTTCCGACAAACTTCCCCAATGTTTTCGCGGGTTGTTTTTCTGCCTTCGCGGCAATAATAGGAAGAGATCATACGGAAATGAGGAGGGATACGGCGTGAGGCAGTCAGAGAAGGAGACATTCGCACAGGAGCTGAATCGCAGGCTGTTTTCCGTCGACTTTCACGACTTTTTGGAAAAAGAGTCGGCGCTCGGCGGTGTGGAGATGTCGCAGGATTGGGGCATCGGCGTCCGGGATGTCCAGCATTTGCGCAGAAAGCGGAAATAATGGGCGAGATTGCATGCTTGCAGGTGCCGCTTGGATGGTTGACCAGTCCGCTTGCGGTCGGATAACATGAAGAGTGGCATACTGAAAAGCAGGTGAACCCATGATTCAGATTACGTGCGTAGGACACGCGTTCGAGCGGGAGCTGTCGCTGATCCTCGCTTTGTTTTACGAAGATCCGCAGCTGTCGTTCACAGCGAAGTGGACAGAGGAAGCGGGCTTGAAGCTCAGGCTGACTCTGGATGAAGGAAAAGAAGGGGTGCTGGCGACGGGCGAGCTGGTTGACGATGTCCGCAACATCCGGCACCAGGTCAAACGCGACTACATCTCCCGCGATGAAAAGGCGATGCGCAAAACAGCAAAGCAGGCGCTTTGCTATGCGTTGCTGTTGCTTTTGGAAGAATATACAGGAATGGAGCAAGGCTGGGGAATTCTGACGGGCATCCGGCCGACCAAGCTGCTGCATCAGATGAATGCGGCAGGAGTCGGGAAAGAGGAAGCGCACCGCAGACTGGAGCGGGATGTCATCCTGCGTCCCTACAAGCTGAAGCTGCTGCAGGACATCGTGGATCGGCAGCTGCAGGTCGTGCCAGACCTGTACAGCATCGATCGCGAGCTGTCCGTCTACATCGGGATCCCGTTTTGCCCGACCAAGTGCGCGTATTGCACGTTTCCCGCCTATGCGATCCGCAGCCATACCGCCTCGGTCAATCCGTTTCTCGAAGGGCTGCATTACGAGCTGGAGCATATCGGCAAGTGGCTTGCGGAAAACGACCAGCGGATCACCTCGATCTACTTCGGCGGCGGTACGCCGACGAGCATCACGGCCGAGGACATGGATCAGTTGTTCTCTACCATGCACAACTTCTTTCCGCATATGGACAGCGTTCGAGAGCTGACGGTCGAAGCAGGGCGTCCGGATACGATCACGAAAGAGAAGCTCGAGGTGATGAAACGCTGGGAAGTGGACCGCATCAGCATCAATCCCCAGTCGTTCACACAGGAGACGTTGCATGCCATCGGCCGGCACCATACGGTCGAAGAGACGATCGAGAAGTACCACCTCGCCATGGAGATGGGGCTGTCCAATATCAACATGGACTTGATCATCGGCCTGCCGAACGAGGGTGTGGCGGAGCTGGAGCACAGCTTGCGCGAGGTCGAAAAGCTGATGCCTGCCTCGCTGACGGTCCATACTCTTTCGTTCAAGCGTGCTTCGGAAATGACGCAGAACAAGGAGCGCTACAAAGTGGCAAGCCGGGAGGAAATCGGCAGAATGATGGACATGGCTTCTGCGTGGACGCGGGAAAATGGCTATGATCCGTACTATCTTTACCGGCAAAAAAACATTCTTGGCAATCTGGAGAACGTCGGCTACTCCAAACCGGGCAAAGAAAGCATCTACAACATCATGATCATGGAAGAGGTCCAAACGATTCTCGGCCTCGGCTGCGGAGCTGTCTCCAAGTTGATGGCTCCCGGGAGCGGCAAGCTGACCCGCTGGCCGAACCCGAAGGATCCCAAGACCTACAACGATACGTACCGCGTGCTCGTGGAGAACAAGCTGCGCGATCTGGACGACATTTACTTCGGAAAGACGGCAGCCGCCCAGCAGTAAATGGTTTGCAAAAAAAGTTTTATAACAGCGCCTGTTGACTCGAGGCTGGCAGGTTTGCTATGATTCACATTAAGCTTTTATGACAGCATAAAAAGATCTGATGACGGGAACGAGTATCCAGGAGACGGATATCCAGAGAGAAGGCACCGTGGCTGAGAGTGCTTTCGTATGACGACTTGGTGAATGACATCCCCGAAGACCGCAGTGAACGGAGAGACCGATCGGCTCCCCCAGTAACTGGCAGGCGTGCGCCGGCGTTAACGGCTAGTGAAGAGGAGTGATGCAATCGCTATGCGAACGTCGCTCAATCAGGGTGGCACCACGGGAGTTCAAAACAGTCTCTCGTCCCTGACATGTGGTATGCGCTACATGTCAGGCGGCGGGGGGCTTTTTTATTTTCTTTATCTCAATGGGGGTTCATTCCAATGACGCGAATTCAAATTCCCCGCGGTACGCAGGACATCATGCCCGGTACCGTGGAGCTGTGGCACTACGTGGAGGCCAAGGCCCGCGATTTGTGCCGCCGCTTTAACTATCAGGAAATCCGGACGCCGCTGTTTGAGAACACCGAGCTGTTCCAACGGGGCGTGGGCGAGACGACCGACATCGTGGAAAAAGAGATGTACAGCGTGGCGAATCCGCGCAGCACGGATGCGCTGACGCTTCGTCCGGAAGGAACAGCCGGCGTCGTCCGTTCTTATGTGGAGAACAAGCTGTACGGCTCGCCGAACCAGCCGACCAAGCTGTACTATCTCGGGCCGATGTTTCGCCACGAGCGGCCGCAGGCAGGGCGCTACCGCCAGTTCGTCCAGTTCGGCGCAGAAGCGATCGGCTCCAGCGATCCGGCGATTGACGCCGAAGTGATCGGGCTGGCCATCCGTCTTTACCAGGAGCTGGGTCTGACCGGGCTCAGCGTCGAGCTGAACAGTGTCGGCACGCTGGAAGACCGCGCCCGTCACCGCGAGCATCTGCTGGCGCACCTGAACGGCGTGCGCTCCGAGCTGTGCGAGGACTGCCAATCGCGGATCGATCGCAATCCGCTGCGCGTGCTTGACTGCAAAAACGAGAAGTGCAAGTCGCTGACCAAAGACGCGCCTTCGATTCTCGACTACTTGAGCGAGGAATCCGCTGCCCACTTCGAAGCAGTGAAAGGCTACCTGACCGCGCTCGACATCCCGTATCACGTGAATCCGCGTCTGGTTCGCGGGCTGGACTACTACACCTTGACCGCGTTTGAAATCAAGATGGCGGAAATCGGGGCAGTAGAAACGCTTTGCGGCGGCGGTCGCTACAACGGGCTGGTAGCGGAGCTGGGCGGAGACGACATGCCGGGCATCGGCTTCGCGCTCAGTATCGAGCGGCTGCTTTTGGCTCTGGAAAAGCAAGGAGTGCAGCTGCCGGTCAGCGGCGGCATCGACTGCTTCGTGGTCGTACAGACGCCGGAAGCGAAGTCGCAGGCGTTCGTCCTCGTGGATCAGCTGCGCAGGGCGGGAATCTCGGCGGAGCTCGATTACCTCGATCGCAAAATGAAGGCGCAGCTGAAACAGGCTGACCGTCTGTCCGCGCGCTTTACGGCGATTATCGGCGAATCCGAGCTGGACGCAGGCACGGTCGTGCTCAAAGAGATGGCGACAGGCGATCAGCAAGAAGTCAAAAGGGATGAGCTCGCACAAACGCTGAACGCAAAACTGCAGCATACAAACTAGAACCTGAGTGGGGGATATCAAAAATGGCATGGCAATATCGCACCGTACATTGCGGAGAAGTAACAAAAGAACACGTCGGACAGGAAATCGTCCTGAACGGTTGGGTACAAAAGCGTCGTGACCTCGGCGGCGTCATTTTCATCGATTTTCGCGACCGCACAGGAATCGTGCAAATCGTGTTCAATCCGGAGCACAACAAGGAAGCGTGGGAGCTCGCGGACAAGGTCCGCAGCGAGTACGTGCTCGTCGTGAAAGGATCCGTCGTCAACCGCGCGCCGGAGGCCGTCAACCCGAAATTGCAAACCGGGGAAGTGGAAGTGCACATCTCCGAAATCCAAATCTTGAACGAAGCAAAAACGCCTCCGTTCCAAATCGAGGACGAAATCGACGTGGATGAGCAGGTTCGCCTGAAATACCGCTACCTGGACCTGCGCCGTCCGGAGATGCAGCGCTCCTTGATGCTGCGCAGCAAAGCGGCGAAAGCATTCCGCGACTATCTCGACGACAACGGCTTTGTGGAAGTGGAAACGCCAATGCTGACCAAGAGCACGCCAGAAGGCGCCCGCGACTATCTGGTGCCGTCCCGCGTGCATCCGGGCGAGTTCTACGCGCTGCCGCAATCCCCGCAGCAGTTCAAGCAGCTGTTGATGGTGTCCGGTCTGGAGCGCTACTATCAGATCGCTCGCTGCTTCCGCGACGAAGATTTGCGTGCGGACCGTCAGCCTGAATTTACTCAGATCGACATCGAGACCTCGTTCCTCTCCATGGAAGAAATTTTGCCGATGATGGAAAACATGGTCGCCCACGTGTTCAAGCAAACGCTTGGCGTCGACGTTCCGACTCCATTCCCGCGCCTGACTTATGCGGAAGCGATGGGACGCTACGGCTCCGACAAGCCGGATGTACGCTTCGGCATGGAGCTGACCGAAGTATCCGACCTGGTAGCGAGCAGCGATTTCAAAGTGTTTGCGAGCGTCGTAGCCGGCGGCGGCCAAGTAAAAGCGATCAACGCGAAAGGCTGCGGACACTACTCCCGCAAGGAAGCGGACGATCTGCAAAAATTCGCGAACCGCTACGGCGCGAAAGGCCTGGCATACATGGCTTTCCAAGGTGGCGAAGTGAAAGGGCCGATCGCGAAGTTCTTTAAAGAGGAAGAAGTCGCTGAACTGAAAAAGCGCCTGTCTGCGGAAGACGGCGACCTGCTCCTGTTCGTGGCGGACAAACCGAAAGTCGTGGCGGATGCATTGGGTGCTCTTCGTTCCAAGCTGGGTGCGGAGCTCGGCCTGATCGACCACAGCAAGTTCGCGTTCCTGTGGGTCGTAGACTTCCCGCTCCTCGAATGGGATGAGAACGAGAAGCGCTACGTAGCCATGCACCACCCGTTCACTCGTCCGAAAGACGAAGACCTGCATTTGCTCGACTCCGATCCTGGTCAAGTGCGTGCGCAAGCGTACGACATGGTCCTCAATGGATACGAGCTCGGCGGCGGTTCCATGCGGATCTTCAAGCGTGAAATCCAGGAGAAAATGTTCAAGCTGCTTGGCTTTACGATGGAGGAGGCCCGCGAGCAATTCGGTCACCTGCTCGACGCGTTTGAATACGGCACACCTCCACACGGCGGTATCGCGCTCGGCCTGGACCGTCTGGTGATGCTGCTGGCTGGCCGCACCAACCTGCGCGAAGTGATCGCCTTCCCGAAAACGGCGAGTGCGACCGACCTGATGGTAAACGCACCGGATGTCGTAGCGCCAAAGCAGCTGACAGATCTGCACATCGCGACAACCGTAACCGAGGAAGAAAAGGTAGAAGCGTAAGCGACTTGCGCAACCGCATGACGATTTGATACAGTGGTAATACTAGATGAAGCCCTGCGATGTACGTGAAATCCGATAGTTTTGAGCCACAAAGTTTGTTTCGGGAGCTCTTCGTCCGCAGCTGTAAAGGCATGCCTCCGTCGAGTGGACGTCTGTCACAGCTGGGCAAGGCACCCACCTGCGATGAGCAGGTTCAAAACTAAGGAGCTTACACGGCATAATGGGGCTCCTTTTTTCGCTGGAATCCTACTTTTCCGATTGACTATACTATCGTGTGCGAAATGAAAGGTGACAAGACGATGCTTCATCAATTTTCCCGTTGTGAATTGGCCTTCGGTCCCGAAGGTTTGGAAAAAATGAAAAACAGCCGAGTAGCCGTTCTGGGCATAGGCGGTGTAGGATCGTTTACGGTGGAGGCGCTGGCCCGAACCGGTGTGGGCAAGCTGGTGATGGTGGACAAGGACGTGGTGGACATCACGAACATCAACCGCCAGATACATGCCAACTTGCATACGATCGGACAAAAAAAAGCCGAGCTGATGAAAGAGAGGATCGCCGCCATCAATCCGGAGTGCGAGGTCGTGACGCTGAACATGTTCTTCACACCTGAGACGTCGGATGAATTTTTCTCCCATGAAGTGGACTACATCGTAGATGCGATGGATACCATGTCGGCCAAGCTGCATCTGATCAAAGAGGCAAAGCGTCGGGGCATTCCCATCATCTCCAGCATGGGTGCCGCGAACAAGATGGATCCAACCCGCTTTGAAGTGGCGGATATTTCCCAAACCAGCTACGATCCGATCGCCAAAGTAATCCGCCGCGAGCTTCGCAAGTCCGGTATCTATAAAGGTGTCAAAGTAGTCTATTCCCGGGAGATTCCGGTGACCGTACGCACAGATGTGCGTGAACAAATCGTGTCCAACCCGAATTCACCCATCAGCAAAGTGCGGCAGCCCCCTGCAAGCAACGCATTTGTCCCCTCTGTGGCCGGATTGATCCTGGCCAGCGTCGTTGTGCGTGACCTTCTGGACTGGCAGCCGGCAAAAGGATAGAGCAAAATGGACGATCTTTTTTCCTTTGCGTATGAGCAACAGCAGGGGGGCAATAAGCAAAAACCGCTGGCTGCCCGAATGCGGCCGCAGTCGATTCAGGAGGTCATCGGGCAGTCGCATATTCTCGCGCCCGGCAAGCTGCTGAGACGCGCTATCGAAGCGGACCAAGTATCGTCGCTGATTTTTTACGGGCCCCCGGGTACGGGCAAAACCACGCTGGCAAAAGTCATCGCGCGGTCGACAAGGTCCCATTTTTCCGAGCTGAATGCGGTAACGGCTGGAGTGGCGGATATCCGGAAAGTGGTGGAGGCAGCCAAAGAACGGCTTGTGATGGATAATCAGCGTACGACGTTGTTTGTCGATGAGATCCACCGGTTCAACAAATCCCA
Source organism: Brevibacillus brevis (assembly GCF_031583145.1). Taxonomy (NCBI): domain Bacteria; kingdom Bacillati; phylum Bacillota; class Bacilli; order Caryophanales; family Paenibacillaceae; genus Brevibacillus; species Brevibacillus brevis. The sequence goes on from NZ_CP134050.1 coordinate 2,159,206, forward strand.
GCAGGACGCCTTGCTGCCGTACGTAGAAGAAGGTACGATCATCTTGATCGGCGCCACGACGGAAAATCCTTTTTTCGAAGTGAATCCGGCTCTGTTGTCCCGCTCGCAAATTTTTTCGCTGCAGCCGCTTTCGCATGAGGAATTGCAGCAGGTGATGGATCGGGCGCTGACGGATGAGGTGAACGGACTCGGAGAGCTGTCCGTTTTCGTGACTCCAGAAGCTTCCGAGCATTTGCTCCATTACGCGGAGGGAGACGCAAGGCGGCTTTTGAACGCGTTGGAACTGGCTGTCACCACGACTCCGCCGGGAGCGGACGGACGTGTGGTCGTTACACTTGAGGTGGCCGTTGAATCGATTCAGCGCAGGGCGGTTCGCTACGATAAAAGCGGGGATAATCATTACGACACGATCTCCGCTTTCATCAAGTCGATTCGCGGCTCGGACCCGGATGCGGCCCTCTACTGGCTGGCGCGCATGATCGACGCGGGGGAAGACCCGCGCTTCATCTCCCGCAGGCTGGTCATTTCCGCTTCGGAAGACATCGGCAATGCAGACCCGCAAGCAATCGCGGTGGCCACTGCCTGCTTTCACGCGGTGGAGCTGGTCGGCATGCCGGAGGGGCGCATCCCGCTCGCCCAGGCCACCACATATTTGGCCACGGCGCCGAAAAGCAATGCGGCTTACAACGGCATCAATGCCGCTTTGGAGCGCATCCGAAGCGAGGGACACAAACCTGTTCCCATCCATCTGCGGGATGCTGCCTACAAAGGCGCCGCCAAGCTGGGACATGGGAAGGGGTACAAGTACCCTCACGACTACCCGTACGGCTACGTGCCGCAGCAATATTTGCCCGATGGCGTGAACTACACCTTTTACGAGCCGAAAGACCACGGCTACGAAAGACACATCCGCCGTTTTCAGGAAGAGCGGAAAAAGTTGGACCACCGCGGGCTTCCGCAAAAAAACTCCCCCGAATAAGGGGGGAGCAGCCTGTCAGGTCCGTACGTTTCCGCCTGGCTTGTTGGGCAAATCGCCGTTTTCGTTCGGCTGCTTGCTCTGCTCGCTGGCGCCGTAGCGGGCTTTGTGTGCGATGGTTCCTGCCGGCTGGTCGTACAAGGTATCAGACGGGTGGTTTTTGCCACGCTCTGAGCGGTTGTTTGTCGCCATCTTACTTCACCCCCTGGATGCTAGTGTGTCCCGCCGCAGCCAAGTCATGTAGGGTGCGGGAAAAGGGGAAACCGAACAGATAGAGGAGAGTTGTTACGTGAAGATTTCAACGAAAGGACGTTACGGCCTGACCATCATGATGGAGCTCGCCAACCGTAACGGAGAAGGACCGACCTCCCTGCGGAGCATCGCCCAGCGGCATGATCTGTCGGAGCATTACCTGGAGCAGCTGATTGCCCCGCTGCGCAACGCAGGTCTGGTAAAAAGCATTCGTGGAGCCTACGGCGGCTATGTTCTCGCCAAGCAGCCAGAGGAGATTTCGGCAGGAGACGTCATTCGCGTATTGGAAGGGCCGATCAGTCCGGTCGAGTTCGCGGAGGAGGAAGATCCGGCCAAGCGCTATTTGTGGCTGCGAATCCGCGACAGCATTTCCGCTGTTCTCGACTCGACTTCCCTGCAGGATTTGATCAGCTTCGAAGACGATGGACGCTCCGACAACTACATGTTTTACATTTGACCCAAGCCAAACGTCTGAAAGTTGGCGGATGGGGTACGGAAAGCCATTGGGCGAGGCCGAAACATCAATTGGTACCACTACCAAATCATTAGAAGGTGACACCCGTGTCTGACAGGATGTACTTTGATCACGCAGCCACTACGCCCGTACACCCGCGAGTGGTGGAGGCGATGACCCCTTACTTGACGCAAGTATTTGGCAACCCGTCCAGCGTTCATGGGTTCGGACGGGATGCTCGCAAGGCCCTGGAGCAGGCAAGGGATCAAATCGCGGCGTTCATGGACGCCGATCCGCAGTCGCTCATCTTTACCGGCAGCGGGACGGAAGCGGACAACCTGGCAATCATCGGAGGTGCCATGGCGCAGCGCGAGCGCGGACGCCATATCATCACGTCCCAGGTGGAGCACCACGCCGTCCTGCATGCGTGTGAGCACTTGGAGCACGCGGGGTTTGAGGTGACGTATTTGCCTGTGGACGAGACCGGTTCTGTTCGATTGTCCGATCTGAAAGAAGCGGTTCGTCCCGATACCGTACTCGTCTCCATCATGTACGGCAACAACGAAGTGGGGACAATCGAGCCCATCGAGGAAATCGGCACGTATTTGCGGGAAAAAGGCATTGTCTTTCACACAGACGCGGTACAAGCGTTTGGAGTACTGCCGATCCGTGTCCGCGAGCTTCCGGTGGACATGCTGTCCGTCTCCGCTCATAAGATCAATGGGCCCAAAGGGGTTGGGGCTCTCTATTTGGCGCGCAACGTCCCCATCGATCCGATCGTTCACGGAGGCCAACAAGAGCGGAAGCGGAGGGCAGGTACGGAGAATCTCGCGGGCATCGTCGGCTTTGCAGAGGCCACAAAGATCACGGCGGAGGAGATGGAAGGGCGCGTCGCCAAGTACAGGCAGATGAAGTCCGCCATGGAGTCCGTCTGGAAAGAAGCAGGGATCGCCTACCACGTAAACGGCCACCCGAAGCACGTCTTGCCGCATATTTTCAACGTCAGCTTCATTGGCGTGCAAACGGAGACGATGCTGATGAATCTCGACCTGGTGAACATTGCCGCAGCGAGCGGTTCTGCCTGCACCTCCGGATCTCTCGAGCTGTCGCACGTCCTGAAGGCCATGAAGCTGGAGGACAGCATCACGCATTCCGCGATTCGCTTCAGCTTTGGCATCACCAACACCGTAGAGGAAGCCGAGCAGGCTGCTCGCTCCGTGGTGAAAATCGTACAGCGCCTTGCGCGATAAGCTTTCATGCGCAGAATTCAAACCGCCTGGGAAATGTAAGCTCCCCGGCGGTTTTTTTGCAGGCTGGCATGTTCCCCCGGATCGCGAAGCTGGCGGAAACGGCAGCGAGAGATACTAAGGAGGCCGCCGCTGCCTATGAAGGAGCAAACGGCGACCTTGGATGAGATGACGGCAGCTGCCGAGACTTTGGCCCGAATGGCGGAACGGTTGTCAGAACAGGGAAAACGATTTACAATCTAACAAGAGTTACCTGGCGAAAATCCACTTCGTTCGAAAGTGGATTTTTCCCTTCTTGGGGGAGTGTACACAAGATGGACAGGTGTAAGGAGGCGGTAGGATGGAGGAGCAACAATCGATCTCCCTGTTTGCCGAGACATTTATTCGCGGCTTTGTGGCGCAAGAAATTTTTTACAATGAAGAAACGTGGTACGGAGTGATCCGTCTAAAAATAGAAGAGACCACCGAGTCCATCAAGGATTCGGAGGTGGTGATCGTCGGCAACTTCCCCCGCCCTCACCCTGATGAGCTGTACACCTTTTACGGAGACTGGAAGACGCATGCCCGCTTCGGCCAGCAGTACGTCGCCCGTCGCTACGAACGGGAGACGCCGAAAACCATCGCAGGTGTCGAACGTTATTTGGCGAGCGGGCTGTTCCAGGGCATCGGCAAAAAAATGGCGAAGCGCATTGTCGAGCATCTAGGCGTGGATGCGTTGACGATCATAGCCGATCATCCGGAACGTCTGGCAGAAGTGCCTGGCATATCCGAATCGCGTGCGAAGATCATTTACGACTCGGTGATTGAGCATCGTTCGTTGGAGAGCGCGATGGTGTTTTTGTACGATTTCGGCATCGGCGTGAATATGGCATTGCGCATCTATCAGACGTACAAGCTGGAGACGATGACCGTCCTGAAGGAAGAACCGTACAGGCTGATCGAGGATATCCAAGGAATCGGGTTTAAGCGGGCAGACGATATTGCTCGTTCTACCGGGATCGCTGCTTCCTCCGAAGAGAGGGTCAAGGCGGCTGCCTTGTTTACCTTGCAGGAGGCATCCTATTCGGAAGGGCACGTGTATTTGCCGGTCGACGAGCTGTGCGAAAAAACGAAACGGCTGCTGGATGAATGCGGCGGCCACGCATTTTCCGGCGAGGAAATCACGCAGGCGGTCGAAGCCTTGTTCATCGCCAGCAAGGTCGCCTGGGAAGACGATCGGGTTTATTTGCCTTCCTTGTTTTTCGCAGAGCTCGGACTGGCGAAAAGGCTGCGGCACTTTGCGAGCAGAGACCAATTCGGTTCCTTTCCCGCTTCCGAATTTTACAGAGCGATCGGCGCGGTCGAGGACGAGCTGGCGATCACGTACGCCCAGACTCAGCGCGATGCAATCGAACAGGCGATCACGTCCGGGCTGATGCTCCTCACCGGGGGGCCCGGAACCGGAAAGACCACAGTCATCAGGGGGATCTGCCGGGTGTTCGCGCAGCTTCACGGCTTATCTCTCGATCTGAGAAAGTACGGAGAAGACAATCCGTTTCCCATTGTGCTGGTCGCTCCGACAGGGCGTGCAGCGAAGCGAATGACGGAGACGACGGGACTGCCTGCCATGACGATCCACCGGCTGCTCGGCTACAAGGGGGAGAGCTTCGAGCATGATGCGGAGCACCCGATCCGTGGACGCCTCCTGATCATCGACGAGATGTCCATGGTTGATATTTGGCTGGCCAATCAGCTCTTTCGGGCCGTTCCGGACGACATGCAGATCATCATGGTCGGAGATCCGGATCAGCTCCCTTCCGTTGGCCCTGGCAATGTACTCCAGGATATGATCCGCTCCGGTCTGATTCCGCTCGTTCAGCTGACGGAAATTTACCGGCAAGCTGAAGAATCCACGATCATTCGCCTGGCGCATGACGTTCGCAAGGGACACGTCCCCGCAGATTTGCTCCATACGACACCGGATCGGCGATTTTTCACAAGTTCGCCACAAGATGTTCCGGAAGCGGTGAAACAAATTTGCTCGGGAGCCGTAAAGAAAGGATATACGGCAAAAGATGTACAAGTTCTGGCCCCTATGTATAAAGGAAATGCCGGTGTGAACCGGCTGAACGAAGAATTGCAGGAGCTGTTCAATCCGAAGACGGCCCAAAAGCGGCAGGTCACGTTCGGGGAGACGGTTTTCCGCACGGGCGACAAAGTCCTGCAATTGGTAAACAATGCCGAAGAACAGGTGTTCAACGGCGACATGGGTGAGATCGTCGCCATCTTTTTCCCGAACGAAAACGCAGAGAACGAAGAGATGCTGGTCGCCTCCTTCGACGGCCGGGAAGTGACGTATAAACGCTCGGCGTACCATCAGCTGACGCTGGCGTACTGTTGCTCCGTCCATAAATCGCAAGGAAGTGAATTTCCAATCGTGGTCATGCCGTTTGTGAAAAGCTATTACCGCATGCTCCGGCGCAAGCTGGTGTACACAGGGATTACCCGAAGCAAGTCTTTCCTCATCATGTGCGGCGAACCGGACGCGTTTCGCGCGGCCGTGGAGACGGATGAAGAGGGTGTGCGGTACAGCTATCTGGAAGAGCGGCTCAGGCAGGAGTGAGTTTGCGTTTGGCACCTTTTGCGTCGAATGGCTCCCTGCCTTTCGCCCGATACTAAAAGGGCGGAAGGGGGATGTCCCACATGCGCAAGGCAATGGATGTAGTCGGGTTGCCCGTCGTCTGTCTGCAAACAGGCGAGACAATCGGCACCGTACGCGACATTCTTTGTGACTCCACTTGGCATGTACGCGGAGTCTTGCTGAGCGAACAGGGCTGGTTCCATCCAGGCACTTACATTCCTGCCGAACGGATTTACGCGGTAGGGGAGTCCTGCCTTACCGTTTCGGGAAATGACGCGATTACGCCCTTACCTCATCTCGCCGGTCTGAAACCTGTCGGCTTCGTGACGGGAAAGACAAAATTAAAAGGAAAAGCGGTCATTACCGCTTCCGGAGAACTCCTGGGCAGACTGGAAGACGTTTACTTTTCAGCGAACTGGGAGAAACTTGTAGGGTACGAACTGTCCAATGGATGGCTAGCGGATGTCACGGAGGGCCGAAAGCGCCTGCCTGCACCGGCTAGCGTCGTCGTCGGGGAAGAAAACCTGATCGTGCCGGACTAGTTCGTAGCCAGGCGTGAAAAGGGAGGAAAAGCGTAATGCGTGTCATTTGCCCGAACTGCAGTTCCAAAGACGTGGGAAAAATTGGAACCAATCAGTACTACTGCTGGAACTGCTTCATAGAGATGAGCGTGACGGGTGAACAGATCGCCTCTGTCTACCAGGTAGAGGAAGACGGATCGTTGCATTCCCTCAATGATCTGTTTATCGAGGAACAGTCGGTTACCGCTCAATTGAACATGTAGCTCATGCACCGGTGAGCGAACCCAAAACCAATGGAGGTGGCACGCTTGTTTACACGAAGCCTTTTGCGCGTCTTGGCCACAAGCGGAATCGTGGCGGTCATCGGATATTTGATGGCCCCGCGTCGTCGAAGCCGGTTTTCGCTGAATTGGAACCGCCTGCCTTTCTCGATGCGAGATGTGCAGCGGATGGTGAAAACAGGCCGCAAGTTGATGCGTGCCGTCGCTCGTTAGTTCGTATGCAACACTCCAGGCTGGCGTCTTGTAAGCAGACGCCAGCTTATTTTTTTGTACAAAAAAGCAAACACCTCTTGCCGCATGATCGACTATGCTGGTAAAAGGTCGATCTGCGCCAAGAGGTGCAACGGTTGTTTTCCATTTGCTTGCGTGCTCGTTCGCGATGTTCTTCTCTTTTCCGCTTAAGACTGCTCCGCCAAACGTTTTTGCTTTTGGCTTTTCATGCGTCCCGTGAGCAGTACCCCTACCACGATTGCGACGATGAACAGCCATTTTACCCAAGGGTATGCCGTGAAGAACGGTGTCAAAAACTTTTCCGAAGTGACCATGCTGGCTGCCGTATAGGCGAGAACGGCGGAACCGATGTAGATGACCACCGGAAAACGTTCCATGATTTTCAGAATGAGGGTGCTTCCCCAGACCATGATCGGCACGCTGATGATCAGGCCGATGACGACCAAAAGGAATTCGCCGTGAGCGGCGCCAGCGACTGCGATGACGTTGTCCAGTCCCATGACCGTATCAGCGACGATGATCGTCCAGATGGCCGCTCCCAGGCTGCCGCTTGCCTTCATGTTTTCGTGATTGTCTTCCTGTACGAGCAGCTTCAGCGAGATCCATACGAGGATCAGTCCACCGACGAGCAGCAGGCCGGGGATTTTCAGTAGCCATACAACGGCCAATGTCGCCAGCGCCCGGATGATGATCGCGCCGACGGTTCCCCAGATGATGGCTTTCTTTTGCTGGTTCGCGGGGAGATTTCGTGCAGCCATCCCGATGACAATCGCGTTGTCTCCTGCGAGCACCAGGTCGATCACGACGATGGCGAGCAGGGCGGACCAAAACTCGGGGGTAAACAACAGTTCCATTTCTCTTCCTCCTCGTCCTTGAAAGGTTTTTCCTCCGGCCGTTTTCTTGATACCTCTATAAAGTGTGTATAGAAGGGGAAAAAGAAAACGACCTTTCCCTGGACAGGCAAAGGTCGCGAAATGTACACAAAAAGACCTTCACCTGTTAGGCAAAGGTCTTGCTTACAACATCAGGATCATGTTGCCAACATAGCCGGGGATGCGATCCCGTAATGACGACTATGTTGCGTAAAAGCTACTCCCCTTTGGAGGTATCCACTTGTAATATCATACTACTTCGGGGACACGGATGTGTCAATAGGGTACATGATTTTTGTGCGGCGGAGACACTCTATGGAATACGGAAAGGAAGGGAGGTCTGTCTGCGTGGATGAACTTCGGCGAAGCCGCCTGTTCGCTGCGGCCATTTGGTTCATCACACTCCTGGTCATTGGCAATTTGCTATGGCTGCTCCGACCTGTCTTGTCTCAATTGTTTCATCTTCTGGAGGAAGTCCTGGTTCCCGTCCTGGTGGGCCTGGTCATCGCATACCTGCTTCATCCGATCGTACAGCTGCTGGAGCGGCGCAGAGTTCCCCGGCTCGCGGCCGTGCTTTTGATCTACGCCTCGTTCGTTCTGATCATTGCCATAGCGGTGGTGAATGCGATCCCGATTTTCACTACGCAGCTGGTGGAGCTCGCGGACGATTTGCCGAGGCTGTCGGAATGGTACTATAAATGGATGCAGGAATGGGAAGCCCATAAATACTTTTTGCCGGACAGCATTTCCCACGGGGTGGATCGCGTGATCATCCAGTCGCAGGAGCGCATGTCGCACTCGGTCACCGAGCTGGTCAACAACGCACGCAACTCGCTCGGGAAGGTGCTCGCGTATGCGGTTGTTCCATTCATCGCCTTTTACTTCTTGAAAGACATGAAGCAGCTGCACGAGACGGGCATGTCTATCGTGCCGCGGGCTTACCGCAAGCAGGTGCTCGTCGTCCTCCGTGACATCAACGAATCGCTGGGAAATTACATACATGGACAGATGATGGTGGCGCTGATTGTCGGGGTGTTCGCCTACATCGGCTACTGGTGGGTGGACATGCCGTATCCGTTTGTCCTCGCGTCGTTCGTCTGCCTGACGAACATCATTCCCTACATTGGTCCGCTGATCGGGGCAGCACCGGCTGTCGTCGTCGCCCTGACCATCTCGACCAAAACGCTGCTGCTTGTGATTGCGATCAATGTCGTCATCCAGATCCTCGAGGGCAACATCCTCTCTCCCAATATCGTCGGCCGTTCCCTGCACCTGCATCCGCTGCTCATCATCATGGCCCTTCTGGTCGGGGAAGCGCTCGGGGGCATCATCGGGTTGATCGTCGCCGTGCCAGTGCTGGCGGTATGCAAAGTCGTCATCAGCAGGGTCGCTCTCATGATTCATGAAAGTTGACAGTGATCAGCAAAAAAATTTATAATACGGACAAAGCCATACTAGCAGGATCAATGAGGGAACGAGTATGTTGCAGCCCTTTTACAGAGAGGACGCTCCACGGTTGAGAGAGCGGCCAAAAGAAGTGCGACAGAAGGCTACTCCTAAGACCGGGCAAAAACCGGCGGCTTGGCACCGTTACCTGCCCGAAAGCGATAGGCTTTGCCGTGAATCGACGCATTGTGAGCCTGTAAGCAGGGTGGTACCGCGAGAAAAAACAGTTCTCGTCCCTGAGGGGATGAGGGCTTTTTTTATTTTTTTTCTTGAATCTTCGAGACGAAAAAGAGGAGAATGCAAATGAAGAAACTGACAGGCAACCAAATCCGCCGGATGTTCCTCGACTTCTTCGTGGAAAAGGGACACCGGATCGAACCAAGCGCTCCGCTGGTTCCCATCGACGATCCTTCCTTGCTCTGGATCAACAGCGGCGTGGCGACCCTCAAAAAGTACTTTGACGGCCGCATCATCCCGGACAACCCGCGCATCACGAATTCGCAAAAATCCATCCGCACCAACGATATCGAAAACGTGGGACGGACAGCCCGCCACCATACGTTCTTCGAGATGCTGGGCAACTTCTCCATCGGCGACTATTTCAAGGAAGAAGCGATCGAATGGGCATGGGAGTTTTTGACCAGTCCCAAATGGATTGGGTTCGATCCTGAACTGCTCTCCGTCACCATCCATCCGGAAGACGATGAAGCGTACGAACTGTGGAACAAAAAAATCGGAGTACCTGCCGAGCGCATCGTGAAGCTGGAAGGCAACTTCTGGGACATCGGCGAAGGCCCGAGCGGCCCGAATACGGAAATTTTCTACGACCGCGGGGAAGCGTTTGGCAACGATCCAAACGATCCCGAGCTCTACCCGGGCGGCGAGAACGAGCGCTATCTGGAAGTGTGGAACCTGGTGTTCTCCCAGTTCAACCACAATCCGGACGGCACGTATACGCCGCTGCCAAAGAAAAACATCGATACCGGGATGGGTCTGGAGCGCATGGCTTCGATCATTCAAGGCGTCGACAACAATTTCGAGACGGATTTGCTGTTCCCGCTGATCGAAGAGACGAGCAAAATCTCCGGCGTGAAGTACAAAACCAGTCCGGAAATGGATGTGGCCCTCAAAGTCATCGCCGACCACGCGCGTACGGTCGTATTTGCCATCGGAGACGGCGCTTTGCCATCCAATGAAGGACGCGGGTACGTCATCCGCCGCCTGCTCCGCCGTGCAGTCCGCATGGGCAAAAAGCTGGGCGTGGAAAAACCGTTCCTGTACAGCTTGACCGGAACCGTAGGCACGATGATGGGCGAATTCTATCCGGAGGTCGTGCAAAAGCGCGAGTTCATCGAGAAAGTCATTCGCGCCGAGGAAGAGCGCTTCCACGAAACCTTGAACGACGGTCTGGCGATCCTGTCCGAAATGGTGAAAACCGCCAAGGCAGAGGGCAAAACGCAGCTCTCCGGGCAGGACGTCTTCAAAATGTACGATACGTATGGATTCCCTGTCGACTTGACGGAAGACTTTGCAGACGAGCAAGGACTGACGGTGGATCGCGACGGCTTCGAGCAGGCGATGGAAGAGCAGCGCGAACGCGCCCGTGCAGCCCGCCAGGATGTGGACAGCATGCAAATTCAAGGCGGTCCATTGTCCGAACTTACGGTTACGAGCCAATTTGTTGGTTATACTGAATTGGTAGCGACCGGAAAAGTGGAAGCGATCATTTTCGAAAACCAGCTGACTGACCAGGCGGAGGAAGGACAAACCGTTCAGGTCGTGCTGAGCCAGACGCCGTTCTACGCAGAAAGCGGCGGTCAGATCAACGACGAAGGCTTCCTGCTTTCCGATTCCGTGAAAGCGCGTGTGACGGATGTGCAAAAAGGCCCGAAAGGCCAAAACGTTCACTCCGTCATTGTCGAAGCCGGGACCTTGCGCAAAGGCGACGAAGTGCGCGCCGAGGTAAACCGCGAAGCACGTCTGGCAATCACGAAAAACCATACCGCGACACACCTTTTGCATCAAGCGTTGAAAGACGTCCTGGGCACGCATGTCAACCAGGCGGGTTCGCTGGTCGCTCCGGAGCGCCTGCGCTTTGACTTTACCCATATCAGCGCGATCACACCGGAAGAGCTGGAGCGCATCGAGGCGATCGTCAATGAAAAGGTGTGGGAGAACCTCGCTGTGGAAATCTCCAACAAGCCGCTGGCCGAAGCGAAGGCAATGGGCGCGATGGCCTTGTTCGGCGAAAAGTACGGGGACATCGTCCGCGTCGTCAAAGTGGGAGAGTACAGCCTGGAGCTGTGCGGCGGCTGCCACGTGAACAACACGGCGGAAATCGGGCTGTTCAAGCTCGTGAGCGAGAGCGGCATCGGCGCTGGTACACGCCGGATCGAGGCTGTGACCGGTCGCGGAGCCTACCAGTTCCTGAACCAGCAGTTCACGACGCTGAAGGAAGTCGCGCATGCCTTGAAAGCTCCAGTGCTTGCAGAAGCGCCGGCACGCGTGGAAAGCCTGCAGCAGCAGCTGAAAGAGACCCAGCGTGAAAACGAATCGCTGCGCGCCAAATTGGGCAACATCGAGGCCGCATCCCTGACCGATCAACTGAAACAGGTAGACGGCAAAAACGTGCTGGCTGCCCGAGTCTCCGCCGTTGATATGGACAACCTCCGCGGCATGGTAGACGAGCTGAAAAACAAGCTCGGATCGGCGGTCATCGTTCTAGGGGCTGTGGACGGCGACAAGGTGAACCTCGTAGCAGGGGTAACCAAGGACCTGATGGACCAGGGCATTCATGCCGGAAAAATCATCAAGGAAGTAGCGACTCGCTGCGGCGGCGGCGGGGGCGGACGCCCTGACATGGCGCAAGCAGGCGGGAAAGACCCGTCCAAGCTGCAAGAGGCGCTGGATGCGGTAGCCGAACTCGTCAAAAGCCAGGCGGTAGCGAAATAACGTACCACGACGATAATTTTGCCAGTTCGACAAGGAGTACCGTCGAGCGAGGTCGAATACAACTAGTAGCAAGCAGCCAGTAAGGTACAAGTCTCAGAGGAAATCGAGGTGTTGATTGTGAGTTCGTTGGATAATACCATGAAGTTCACGGTGCCAAAGGAAGCGAATGCGGCGGATGTGCAAGAAACATTAACAGAGGTGTACAAAGCCCTGCAAGAAAAAGGATACAACCCGATCACCCAGATCGTCGGTTACTTGCTTTCTGGCGACCCGGCGTTTATCCCACGCCACAACAACGCGCGCAGCCTGATTGGCAAATTGGAGCGGGACAAAATCATAGAAGAGTTGGTGACCGTTTACTTGTCGGAGCGCAAGTAAGCCTGCCTATATGACAAGACTTTTGGGTTTGGATGTTGGCGACAAGACGATTGGGGTCGCGGTTAGCGACGAGCTGGGCTGGACGGCCCAAGGCGTAGAGACCATCAAGCGGCAATCCAAGGAAAAGGATCTGGCTCGCATACAAGAATTGATTGCGCAGTATCAGGTCGGTGCCATTGTGGTAGGACTGCCGAAAAACATGAATGGTACGATCGGCCCACGGGCAGAATTATGTCAGGCGTTCGGCAAGCTGCTGGGGGAGCGTACTTCTCTTCCGATCCACATGTGGGACGAACGATTGACGACGATGGCAGCGGAGAAGATGCTGATTTCCGCCGATGTCAGTCGGCAAAAACGCAAGACGGTAATAGACAAAATGGCGGCCACTTTGATCCTGCAAGGATACTTGGACGCGAAATCGAGGTGACCTTTGGTGAGTGAAGAGATGCACGAGGAGTTTGAAGTGGGCGACGTGATCGCCCTGACGGAAGAAGGAACGGATGAGCCGCGCGACTTCCGCATCATGTACATTTTTGACATCGAAGACCGCAGCTACCTGGTACTGGTGCCGGTCGACCAGGAAGAGGAAGAAGAGTACGAGGTTCACTTCCTGCGCTACGATGGCACAGACATGCTCCAGCCAATCGAAGACGACGAAGAGTGGGAGCAGGTAGAAGCCACCTTCGAGACCCTGATCGCCGATTTGGAGAAAGACGGGATTTAAGGAAAGAGAGGGCCCTTATTGGGGCTCTCTTTTTTTGTAGGTGGTGTCCCTTTTTCCGCCCCTGGCGCAAGAGTCCGAACGGCACCAAAAGGCACCGTAGCCAATCCCGCACACGCTGGGAACCGACGCTAAAAAAAAAACCGCCGACCCCCAGAGCTGTTCCAGGAAAAAGGGGAAAAAAGCGAAGGCATTAGGGACACAGCCCAGGCGAAATGGAAAAAGGGGAACACGCCCGAGCGGACAATTCTGAGAGGCATCCTCGAGACTGCGGCTTTTGTCCGCCGTTCCCCTTTTGGAATGGAGCCGGACAGGAAAGACCTCCATGCAAGTGTCCCTACTAGCCTTGAGCGTTTTCCCCTTTTTCCGCCCCCAGCGCAAGTACCCGAACAGGTCATCAAAGCGACTCCGCCCCAATCAGACACAGTTCGCCTTTTTTCCCAATAATCACCTACACGGTGACAAGGCGGACAACCCTCCTGTATAATAAGTAGGATCGAGAGAAGAAACCCTAAAGGGAGGATTTCTAACTTGAAACCCATGTCAGTGAAGCCTGATCGCCAGGCCGATCAACCCGTTGTGATTCGGCGCAGGCGAAGAGGCGGCCTTTTCCGCTGGCTCATCGCCCTGTTTCTGCTGGTCGTCGCAGCTGTTCTTGCAGCTTCGTTGTACGTCTATCAGCAGCTGCAGCCGGTCGAAGGCGAGCAAACAGCGAAAAACGTAACGGTTCCCACGGGTTCTTCCGTGCGGGTAATCGGACGAGTGCTGGAAGAGCAAGGATTGATCCGAAACGCCGATATGTTTAGCTATTATGTGAAGTATAGAGGAGTCGCTCCTGAACTGAAAGCAGGGGAGTATCAGTTCACCACCGGGCAAACCATCGATGCGATGCTGCAGGACATGATCGATGGGAAGACGGTAGTCAGCGCAAAGAGGTTTACCATACCGGAAGGCTGGAACATCGAGCAAATCGCAGACCATTTGGACGCCGAAGGGATTGTGGCGAAGGCCGACTTTTTGAAGGAAGCCGACCAGGGTAACTTTTCCGAGTTTCCGTTCGTGGCGCAGATCCCGGCCAGCAAAGAGCGCAAACACCGCCTGGAAGGGTATTTGTTCCCCGAAACGTACGAGGTAAACAAAGACGCGACAGCTCATGAAGTCATTTCCAAGATGCTGGCGCAATTCCAGAAAGAATGGAAGCCGGAGTGGACAAGCGAGTTGAAGCAGCAAAAGCTGACGATGGATCAGGCGGTCATCCTCGCTTCGATCGTGGAGCGGGAAGTGACGGTCGACAAAGAAAGACCGATCGTGGCAGGCGTCTATTACAACCGTATCCACGACAAGTGGCCGCTGCAGGCTGACGCTACCGTACAATTTGTACTCGGCAAGCAGCGCGACCGTCTGACATTCGACGACCTGAAGGTAAGCAGCCCGTACAACACCTACACGAATCCGGGCCTTCCGCCGGGACCCATCGCGAGTCCGGGAAGGGCGTCACTGGAAGCTGTTGTGAAGCCTGCGAAGCACGACTACTTCTTTTACGTGACGAAAAAGGATGGCACGTCCGAGCACTACTTCTCTCGCACCTTGGAAGAGCACAACGCGAATAACGCAAAAAGCAGGGGAAACTAATCAGGTTTCCTCTGTTTTTGCGTAGGAGGTATGCTATAATAATTCGGTTGCAAGATAGAGGAGTGAAAAGATGATTACCAATCCGGCGATAGAAGAATACGTGTCGGGACTCGTACCCGCCCGTTCCTCGCTGTTGACGCGCATGGAGCGGGAAGCGGCGGACGAGAATATTCCCATCATTCAGCTTCCCTCTGCTGCGGTCATGCGGATGCTGCTTTTGCTGCATCGGCCCGCATCCATTCTCGAGATAGGGACGGCCATTGGCTACTCGACGATTTGGATGGCCGAAGCGGCTCCCGGAGCCCGAATCGTCACGATGGACATTGACGAGGAACGACTGGCTCGGGCCAGGGCCAACGTGGCCGAGGCCGGCTGCGAGAAGCGGATTGAAATTTTATCGAGGGATGCCACGCTTGGACTTCCCGAATCGTATCGGTTTGATTGCTTGTTTATCGATGCAGCTAAGGGCCAGTACCGGACTTTCCTGGATCTGTACCTTCCCCTTCTTCGCGAGGGAGGATTGGTGATCAGCGACAACGTGTTGTTCCGCGGTCTCGTCGCGACACCGGACGAGGCTTCCAAGCGGCAGCGTCCCATGGTAGAAAAGCTGAACGCCTACAACACGCATCTGCTTCAGCATCCCGACCTGGAGACGACCTTCCTACCGGTGGGGGACGGGCTTGCAGTCAGCATAAAGAAGAGAAATTCGGAAGAGGCGCTTTAAAGAGTCAGGGAAGTCTCCCTGCAGGCCGTGAACGGAAAGGAGATAGGTAGCATGCGCAACCCCGTGTTGATTGGGGTAGCTGGAGGCAGTGGCTCTGGAAAGACGACCGTCGCCAGAGAATTGTTTCGCCAGTTTCAAAACGACAGTGTGACCATGATTGAGCAGGATTCCTACTACAAGAACCAGGATCATTTGAGCATGGAAGAGCGGGTCCTGACGAACTACGATCACCCGCTCGCGTTTGACAACGATCTCATGCTGTCGCACCTGCAAGATTTGCTGCAGGGAAAGGCGATCGACAAGCCGATCTACGATTTCAAGCAGCATACGAGGAAAAAGGAAACGGTCCGCATCGATCCCAAAGACGTCATTATCTTGGAAGGCATGTTGATCCTGGAAGATGAGCGGATTCGCGACCTGATGGATATCAAGGTGTTTGTGGATACCGATGCGGATGTGCGGATTGTCCGCCGGATTGTCCGCGATATCGAGGAGCGGGGCCGCTCACTCGACTCCGTGGTCAGCCAGTATCTAAACGTCGTGCGGCCGATGCATCTGCAATTCATCGAGCCGACCAAGCGGTACGCAGATGTGATTATTCCGGAAGGTGGCTACAACCTGGTCGCACTCGATCTGTTGTCCACGAAGATCGGAAATATTTTGTTGGAAAAACAACAATTCGCCAATACGTAACGTTGCACTTATGGACACGCCGATTTTTCGGCGTGTTTTTCGTTTTCCGCAGCCTTATTCGGGCAATACTGGCTAAAAAAGCCGGGGAGGGAAACATATGCAGCCACAACAACGGTTAAAGCGCCGTCACTTCCTGGTGTTGATGGGAATGACGCTGGTCTGGTTCGGATTGATTGCCCGGTTGTGGTGGATCCAGCTGGGAGCGCCTCACCGCTTTTCCAAGCGCGGCATCGATCTGGTCAAAAGCGCGGTCAAACAGCGACAGCAGAGCATTGTTCTCCACAGCGGACGGGGCGATATACGGGATCGAAACGGATACGCCTTCACCGGTGAAGAGCATCGGGCCCTGATCCTCTTTCCCCTTGCCCGAGGAAGTCTGGAGGGAACTGACGGGCTCTCCCGGCTCGCCGCGATCGTCTCAGAGCCTGTGGACCGGCTTGCGGACATCATGGAGAGGGCGAAGGCACCACTCGTTTTGCGAGACAGCGACGGAAGGATGATCGTACTCACCGAGGGCCAGGCCGAGAAAGTAAATGCACTGGGGATTCCCGGAATTGTTGCCCTCGAAGTCACAGAGCGCTATCGTCAGGAAGAGGTCGCCAAACATGTCATTGGCTTCATTAATCAGAATCCGGGAATGGTCGAGCAGCTCTATCCGGATGAATGGGCCAGCGGCAAAATGAATGCAGACAGCACCATTGGCGCGTCCGGGCTCGAGCGCAGCTTTGACCGTTTTTTACAGGGAGTGGAGCCATCGATCCTGTCCTATTACGTAGACGGGCAGGGTAAACCTCTGCGCGGATTGGATATACGCTACTCCCGACAGGACAACGAATATTATCCGCTCTCGCTCACGACTACTCTCGATGTTTCCATCCAGAGAAGCATGGAGCGCATCGCGGATCAGGCTGGATTGGAGAGGGGCAGCATCGTGGTGCTGGACGCACAGACGGGGGACGTGAGAGCACTCGTCAGCCGGCCCAAATACGATCAGACCAAAGTCGATCTTCGCACCGACTCCTGGAAAAACAGGGCAGTTAAACAGCTGCCTCCCGGATCCGTTTTCAAGACGGTGGTGGCAGCCGCCGCCCTGGCTGAGGGTGTCGTCTCCCCGACAGACCGATTCACTTG
Organism: Brevibacillus brevis; assembly: GCF_031583145.1. NCBI lineage: Bacteria > Bacillati > Bacillota > Bacilli > Caryophanales > Paenibacillaceae > Brevibacillus > Brevibacillus brevis. Next base: position 2,176,337 of record NZ_CP134050.1, read on the forward strand.
CACCGGGGAGTATGGCAAGTACCATTTCTCGTGCTGGAAAAAGGATGGGCACGGAAGCGTGACCATGGAGGAGGCGTACGCCCAGTCATGCAATATCGCGTTTGCCGAGATAGCCAAGAGGGTTGGCGGCGACAAGCTGGAGGAATACGCGAAGCGCCTCGGCTTGTCCACCTACGTGGGACACGTCACTCCTCATCTGTTCAAGCTGGACGGGTTTAGACAGGTGGACGGTGAAGATCCGGGAGCGATCTTCGCCCAGGGAGTATCCCGCCGCGATGAAGGCGTCTTGATTCAGACGGCGATCGGCCAGCGGGATGTACGGGTGACCCCCCTGCAAGCCGCGAATATGGTCGTGGCCATCCTGCGAGGAGGTCAACCTTCCCAAGTGCGCCTGGTCGGTGAGATCACCTACCGAAACGGTCAGCCTTTTCACCAATTCCCCAGGCAGGACCTCCCCGTTCCGGGCATCGATTACGTGACAGCGAGCAAGCTGCGCAAGCTGATGCGAAAAGTGGTGACAGATGGAACGGGAAAAGCGCTGGACGGGGCCCTATGGGAAGTGGCGGGCAAGAGCGGGACTGCTCAGACGGGTGGAGATGAAACGCGAAACCATCTTTGGTTTATTGGCTATGCGCCGGCAGATCAGCCGCAATACGCCATCTGCGTCGTCGCGGAGAATCAACCAAGCTGGGGAAACAACAAGGCTACCGAGATGTTTCGCCGGGCGGTCGATGAGCTTGCCGGTCAAACAGCTCAATCTTTCCGACCTGCCGCAGGGAATTCCCCAGAATAAATCCTCTCGCCTGGATCTGGTTTTGTTTGCCTAAACCGACGATGAGCATGAGCGGGGAGGGGGATGTATACATGGATTGCGTCGCTTTTTCCCAAATGGTTCGCTTGTCGCCTTTGCTTGGCGACAGACGCTTGATCGTGTGGCTGTGCCAATCCCCGAGGTATTGCCACTTTCGTGTCTTGCGCAATTTGTTGACGAGCTTTTGCAAGTGGGTGTCGTCAAAATTGACGGAGTACGGCAGCTGAATGGCCTTGGGGCCGGGCTCGCTTGCGTAGGTGACCACCCATTGATTTTCGCCCAACGGATAGCCCATCATCACCCCTCCGGTTTCGACCGAGGGGTCTTTTCTTACGGCTGTCTCGATCTGTTTCCACGCTTTCGGAGTGATGTACAGAATCGTCATATGACGGATGTCCCTCCTAGAAATGCACCTTTTCCGCGTCATTTATCCTATGTAACAATCCCGCAGAACGTCCGTGCAGCCATTATGTTTCGAATTATGTAAAAAAGAGATTGTAACGCTCATCCTTCCTTTCTATAATTTAGAAAAAGAGTGTGAAAGGTTGATCCTATGTCAGTAGCACCCGTGGACCATACACTAGTGGGGAAAAGATTAGCAGTGGACTTGTTTACGGAAAGCGGAATTCTATTGCTGCCTCGAGATACTTTCCTGACAGATACGCATGTGCAGCTTTTGCAAAAACAGAGAATTTGGGAAGTAGAAGTGCAGCAAGTCCTGTCGGAAGGAACCACCGAAAACATTACGAATCAGCTGATGGACCTGGATGCTGACAAGGAGACGGTGGCAGCGTATGTGAAGGCGCTGGACAAAACCCGCTCCTTGTTTGATGGAATTGGCCGGGACGACAAACCGGGGCTGGAGCAATTCTCGGACGTTTTTTACGAAGTGGCCGAGCAGTCCATGAAGCAGCTGGGATTGTTCCGGTCCTTGTACGTATTGGAAGGATCGGATAGCTATACATACCGCCATTCCCTGAACGTAGGGATTTTGTGTTCGCTCATCGCCCGACTGCTCAAATGGGGTGAGGAGCGGATCGCTTTTATGGGACTGGCCGGCTTTTTGCATGACTTGGGCAAGATGCGCATTTCCAAGGAGGTGCTGCTCAAGCCGGGCAGACTGACGGAAGAAGAATTTGATCAGATGAAGCAGCATACCGTATACGGGTATGAAATGATCAAGCAGATGGAAGGCGGATCGGAGCTTTTGGCACTATGTGCCCTGCATCATCATGAACGGCTGGACGGATCCGGTTATCCTCACCAGCTGAAGGGCGACGAAGTTCCCGTGGAGTGCCAGGTGCTTGCGATAGCGGATATGTTCGATGCGATTTGCTCGGACAGGGTGTACAAGGATCGGACCTCGCCTTTTGAGGCAGCCCAGCTCTTGTGGAAAGAGGCGTGCAACGGCAAGCTCAATATCGAGTTCGTTTCCCATTTTGTTCGCTATATCGCTTTGTTGTACGTAGGGGCACGCGCTGTGTTGAACAGCGGCGAAGAGGTGGAAGTCATCCTGATTCACCAGGACGAGCCTATGCGTCCGCTGGTCCGCAGAAGCGGAGAGTTTGTCGATCTGCGGCATGAACGGACATTGAACATCGAAAAAATGATCGGCTGATCAGAGAGGCAAAACAACCGCTTCAATGTGGAAGCGGTTTCTTTGTGCGGCGGCAGAATCGAGTAATGGCTCGACAGCGGAAATGCTGTCCAGCGTGTTGATTTGCGTGGACGATTTGTGAAAGATTCCTTCCGAGCCTCGACCCTTTCGTGCTGATGTGGCACAATAGCGGAGGGCATGCTATATGCACGAGCACGAATACGATGCGAGGAGGACTTCACATGATACGGAAAGCACAGCCTACGGACGCGGACTTTGCCGCACCTCTCATCTATGAAGCGATTGGCGACGTTGCTCACTCGCTTACCGGGACCTCGGATGCAAAGGAGGTCGTACGGGTCATGCGGCATTTTTTTGCCCAGAAGGGGAACCGGCTTAGCTACGAAAATGCCGTGATTGCGACGAATGGAGACGAACGGCTCGGACTGGCCTTGTTTTACCACGGAAGCCGGACACAGGAGCTGGACCGTCCGTTTGTGGAATATGTAGAACGCACAACAGGAAGAACGCCCGATATCGTGAAAGAGGCTCGCGATGATGAGTTTTACCTGGATACCGTCGTCGTAAGCGGAGCGCATCGAGGCAAAGGGATCGGCAAATCGCTGCTGGGAGCATTTGAGCAGGAAGCTGCAAACAGAGGCCACGACAGCGTCGCCTTGCTCGTAGACAAGGACAACGACAAGGCCCGTAAGCTGTACGAGAAGATCGGCTACCGGGAGGACGGCACCATTTGGGTGAGCGGCCACCTGTTCAGCCACATGGTCAAAAAAATAGCCGTTCTGGTGTAAGCAAGAAAGCCGTTTCCAGCGGGGCGTGTTGGTCCGCAGGAAACGGCTTTTGGCTTGCTGGCAGCGGCGGTCAAGCTTTGTCGTCTCGTTCTTTTTCCAGCGTGGCAATTCGTTTTTCGAATGCTTTTACCCGATCCTCCAGCTCGCGGATGGTCTGTCGCCGGAGATGGAATCGGCTGCTCAAAATTTTCAGGAATCCCAGCAGAAGCACGATGGGAAAAAGAATGAACGAAAACAATTGAAAAAGCAACGTGCCCCATTCGATAGACACAGCCCCAAAATCAAGCATGAAGGACCTCCTGCATCACTAATTTTCATTATTCTACCAAAAAAGGTAATATAGTGAAAGTGTGTATCTTCTGTGGCGCCAAAAGAGCAAACGGATCTGCCCGTTACCGGCTAAGTGGTTCCGCAAGATATGAGAAGATGACAGGAGGCTCCGCCATCGGGAAGCCTTTGGTCGGTGAGAATGTAGGAGTGAATGGGGGTGGGTGAAAAAAATGAGTATAATCGTCTTTTTCTGGTGGATGTCAGGGATTCTCTCCATCGGCGTATGCTTTTGGGCAATCGTGGCGCAATCCGGCTGGCTGTCGCTGCTCAGTGCGGTTTTGTTTATGCCAATCGCCTATTATTTTGGCGGAGCGGAGAATGCCTTCCAGCTGATTGGCTGGCTGCCGTTGCTCCCGCTCGTCATGGCTACCGTATTTTTTCGTAAGAAACGGCGAAGCAAAAGCGACATGTAAAAAAGAGCCATCCAGGCAGATCAATCGAGGAGCACTTCCGCCAACGAGCCGTCGTCCCAGTCGCGGCTGATCTTCCACGTATCTCCTTCCTGTACAACATCCATCTGCCCTTTCAATTGCACGACCTTGGTTTCCCTTCCGTCCAAGTAGCTAACGTGAATCGTGGCCGTATAATGAAAGGTGAAAGCGTCCGCTTCATTCTTTTCCGTTACATTGGCGAGAGACACGTTTTGCAGGGACAATTTTGCCTTTTGCTTGTAGAGGGCATCGACGAATACGGTTGGCTCGCGATTCTTACGCATATTGTCGAGGACTTTCTCTGTGTAATACGGCCGCAAGTGGTCGAAAAGCTTCTGGACCTGCTCTGCGGTAATCACTTCGGTAGGGGATGGGTCAGTCACGTTAAATCGTGCTTCCAGGCCTGCTGTCGCCACCTGGATGGCCTTTTCCACCGGTGTTTCTGTCGAACAGCCGAGCAAAACGGACGCGAAGAAAAGAATCATTGCGAAGAAGAAACGCATCTCGGACACCTCCATTTTTACATAATACCATAAAATCCCAACTACAAATGGAGAAATGATGCCCTTTAATCTCGTCAGGGTATCAAGACAGAGAATCGCCCGCGGCTGTGCAGCGCCACAACATACGCCTGGTATAAGGCGCCCAGGACTTATCTGTTGGCAGCATGTCCGTAAATGTTAGAAGCCGGGGTTTTCCGGTGGTACTTGCACATCTGGGTATTCGCCCACATAAGCTTAGGAGTAAGCGAACCCAGACGTGGAGGTGGCAGCCATGTCCAGCATTATTGCGGCACTATCGTTGGTTTTCAAAGAACTGTTGATGTTCGTGGCGTATGTCAAGAACAATGCGTTTCCTCAACCGCTCCCGGACACGGAGGAAGAAAAGTACTTGCGGCTGATGGCGAAAGGCGACCCGTATGCGCGCAACAAGCTAATCGAGCACAACCTGCGACTGGTCGCCCACATCGTCAAGAAATTCGAAAACACCGGGGAAGACAGCGAAGATCTGATCTCCATCGGAACGATCGGCCTGATCAAGGCGATCGAGAGCTACCAGGTGGAAAAGGGCACCAAGCTGGCGACGTATGCAGCGCGTTGTATTGAGAATGAGATCCTCATGCACCTACGCAGCTTGAAAAAAACAAAGAAAGACGTATCGTTGCACGACCCGATCGGGACGGACAAAGAAGGGAACGAAATCACCCTGATCGATGTCCTCGGGACGGAAACGGACGAAGTGGTGGATGCGGTGCAGCTCAAGCTGGAGTCCAACAAGATCTACCAGCACATCCACATCCTCGACGATCGCGAAAAAGAAGTGATCATCGGCCGTTTTGGCCTGGACCAGGACAAAGAAAAGACCCAGAGAGAAATTGCCCGAGAGCTCGGCATTTCCCGCTCGTATGTATCCCGCATTGAGAAGCGTGCGCTGATGAAGCTGTTTAACGAATTTTATCGCACGAAGCAGGCACAGAACAGGTAAGCAAAAAGGCAAGTGATGTACCGAGGTTCTGATGACTGTGCTCCAACAAATTCACTTTCGCGGAGCAACCGCGAATTCAATGGAAACCGTTTGTGCAAGAGGGTCGGATCCTAGGCCGACAAAAGATGACTCCTGATTCTTCGGGAGTCATCTTTTTTGATGGCGTCGTCGCGGCAGGAAATGAGAAACGACCGACCGGGGGAATCGCTCCATGTTCTTTCATTCCGTCGCTTTACTCCCAGCCTAACGAATGTTTCGCACCTAGCCGATAATGGGTAATAAGTAATGGGAAAACATACGTCGATTGGCACAAAGAGCCGGGAACGACGAGATGGACTGAAACGATGTGGGAGGACTTATTTTGGCGAATCAAACGAATACCAAAAGCGAGCTTGGCAAATTCATCGCCGTGATCGGGACAGTTCTTGGAGTAGCCGCTGGCTCGATCTTTTTCTTGAACCAATTTGTGTTTTCGTCCAAACATGCAGCCGCAGTAAAAACGACAGCTCCCTCTGAAGCGGGGAAGAACTTGGGCGTGTCAGAAGTGCCTCTCATCAACGAGGAGCCCCCGGCAAAAAACAGCGCCGCCCAGCAACCACCAGCTGCAGCGAAGGCAACACCCCCTTCTGTAGCTGCCGCTGAACCCTTTTACGCCTCTCTTCAGATGGGCGAGTACGCAGCTGTATTGAATCAGGATGGCACGGAAAAGGTCATTCCGTTCGATATGACGAAAGAAGAAGTGAAAACACTTCTAGGGAAGCCCAAATCTGAGTCCTACGTGGATGGCGAGACTCGGAGCCTATGTTACAGCTACGGCGCTTTTTCCATCTTCTTCGATGATCAGGATCAGCGCATCAGCTACATGACATACGCGGGATCGAAGGAGCTCTTGAACAAACAATGGCTGGCCAGCCTTTCGAAAACTTTGGATTCCGGGAACGTAGACTTCTATGAGTCTCCCACCGGCTATACCATGGTGAAGGTGGACGATTATCCGGATTCCAAGGAAGTGGTCGTATACCTGTTGAAAAACTACCCGGAGGAGAACAACCAGAGAGCAGCGGCGCCGTCAACTGGACAATCTCAGGCTGGACAAACGTCGGAGCCGGTGTCCAAACCTGCAACAAAACCCGCGGCTAAACCGGCAAACCCTCCAAGCAAGGAACGGATGAACGCCAACGGTGAACAAGTGTTGTCCCCAGGGGAAGAAATCGTCATCGACAATGTTCAGGTGACGAACGACAGCCGGGTCCACACCGCTGCTTACACCATTGACGTGAACTATAGCTTCGCTTTTAACAGTCCCAATATGGTAAAGGTGACGACCGATCCCGAAAAGAAGCTGGAACTCATGCCTGGTGAGTCGGCCACTGTCCAAATCAAAGTCAAAGCCAGCAAAAGCGCTCCAAAAGGAAGCTACCGCTTCATTGTTTCGCTGAAGCAAGGCTGGTCCAGTCGACCGCTGAAGGATTTTACGGTTGACGTCAAATAGGCTGGGGGCTTTTCTCGATGCGAGGTTCGGTACAGCAACGACGACGCCGAAAACAGCCTCCGCCCAAGCGCGCTGCCATTGAACAAACGAGAGGTGAAACATCCCCGCAAGTGACACGCCATTCACGTGCCCTTTTTGCGGGGTTTTGTTTGCTGAGGACAAATGTCCTTCCCTCCTTCGCTGCTTTGCTCTACCGTTAAGAAAAAGACGAGTGGAGGAAACAGCAGCATGAAAGGAAGCATCTTCGCGCTTGCAGGTGGAGCCTTTCTGACCCTGCAAGCCGTGGCGAATTCCCGAATCAGCGAGAGTATCGGGACCTGGCAGACGGCTGCGCTCACCCAATTCACCGGATTTGTGGCGGCACTCCTGATTTTGTTCATGGTCCGGGATGCGAGCTGGCGCGGGCTGCTGCAAGTAAAGAGGATGTATTTGACCGGAGGAGCCTTTGCAGCCATCATCATTTGCGGCAATGTCACAGCGATCGGGCGGATTGGCGTCACACTGACCGTCGCGGCCTTGTTGATTTCCCAGCTGTTCTTGACGTTTGTCATCGATAGCAGAGGCTGGTTCGGAGTAGCGCGGCAGCAAATGAAGCTGCCGCAGATCATCGGGATTGCGATGATGATAGCAGGTGTGGTGATACTAAAATGGTGAAGGCTGCAAGTGGCGGCAGAGGCAAAACACGGTCGGGAGAGGAACGAGGGTCATGAAGGAAGTACAAGATCGAGAGCAAGTGGAACGTTATTTGCGTGTCCACCGGATCGAAACGGTCTTTTCCGAGCAGATCCAGCATCATCTTTCTCTAAAGTGCTTTGAGAGAGGGGAACATCTTTGTGACCAGGGGGATACCCCTCACGATTTGTACGTCCTGGTGAAAGGGAGGGTGAAGGTCTACACGACCTCGGCGGAAGGCAAGACGTTGATTCTTTCATTCAAGTCGCCGCTGGAGTTGATCGGCGATATCGAGTACGTACGAGGGACGGAGATCGTCAATACGGTGGAGGCGGTCTCTGCGGTGGATGTGCTTGCGGTTCCGTATCGCTGGCTCCGAAAGTACGGACAAAGCGACCCGCAGCTGCTGCAATTTTTGTTGGATCACATTACCCGGAAGTTTTATGTGAAATCCCATGCGATGAGCTTCAACCTGATGTATCCCGTGGAGGTTCGTCTGGCAAGCTATCTGCTGTCCGTTTCCCTTGAGGAAGGGAATGCCGAGCAAAGCGAGCCGCTCAACCAGGAGACGCTGATGGATGCGGCCAACCTTCTCGGGACCAGCTATCGCCATTTGAATCGGGTCCTTCAGCAGTTTTGCGCAGAAGGACTGATCGAGCGAAGCAAGGGAGGCGTACTGGTGAAGAACAGGGATGGGCTCAGCAGTCGGGCGGGACAGAACATTTTTGAGTAGCGGGCAGGCATTGTCCGTAGAGCGAGAGGGGGACGATGAGGATGCTGGGCATGGCATTGGCCGTACTTGCGGGCTCGCTTGTCAGCTTGCAAAATATTTTCAACAGCAAGGTAAATGAACGCGTCGGCTCATGGACGACGACGACCCTCGTTCTGGGAATGGGGTTCCTGGCTTCGTTGACGATGGGGATGCTCTTTGAAGGAAAGCAGATGTTTTCAGCAGCTCACATGCAGCCCTGGTTCTGGTTCAGCGGACTGCTCGGGGTAGGGGTGGTGACCTGTGTCGTGAAGGCCATCCGGAGTCTCGGTCCGACGTACGGCGTATCCATCGTTCTGACCTCCCAGCTCGGGTTTGCCCTGTTATTGGATTCGCTCGGGTGGTTCGGTCTGGACAAGGTTCCGTTTTCGTTCCGGCATTTGCTCGGGGTTTGCGTCATCGTCGGCGGGATCCTTCTCTTCAAATTAGGGGGCGCGCAGGAACGGAAGAGCGTACATGAAAAAGGCTAGTTACAACCAAAAAACCAGTCGGGACAAGAGCAGCGTGTCCGACTGGTTCTTTTCATTAGACAGGGGTGTTTTCAGCAAGGTCGACGAGGCGGTCCTTGATCCTGCCGGTGCAAACTCCGCCGTGATAGGCGATGACGGTCTCGATATCCAGAGCGGCCAGCTTTGCGATGGATTGCCGTGCGGTCGCTTTGTCGAGCGTAAAATTCGGATCAAAGGCCATGAGAACGCCGTCCTGTGCGGTGAGCGCATCTCCGGAAATCAAAGTCTTGGTGGGCAGATGGTACAGCGAAATGTGATCGGGTGTATGGCCGGGGGTGTAAATGACCTGGATGCCGCCGCAGTCAGGGAGTATCTCTCCATCGGCAAGGGCGTGATCTACCTTTACAGGAGTAGCGAATGCACCGCTTTTGATCAAGGGAATTTCCCCGGCAAGATACGGGACTGCTTCTTCGTGTGCCAGCACCTCGATACGGCCGTCAAAGAAGCGGACGAGCTCCGGCAAACTGCCGATATGGTCCCGGTCTTGATGCGTGATGATGATTTTTTTCAGGGAAGAAAAGGGAACGCCTCCCGCTTCCAGGACAGAGCGAATGAGCTCCAGCTGTCCAGAGATCCCCGTATCCACCAATATGGCTCCTTCCTCATCCCACAGGATCGCGGTATGTACGGTAAACAGCCCCTCACCTGTGTCCATGTCCAGCTTGATCGCCTGAATTCCTTCCTTCGTGTTCACGGCCAGCACCTCCACGTGGATTGACATGCAGAGGTAATATTCTCCGTGTAAAACCGAATTCCTGTTTACCGGCACGTACGTACGAGCCTATCCTCTCGGGAATAACGGGGGAAACGGGGCAAGGAGTGTCTAATCCGGAAATTTTATCCGGAAAGTATGTTGACTCTAAATATTTTCTTGTGTTAAAATTAAAAATTTTATCGTGAGTTTTTGTGTTATAATGAGGAGGTTGGATGTTAAGGAGGTGGACATATGTTTCAAGTTGGAGACAAGATTTTCTATCCCATGCACGGTGCAGGCATCATTGAAGCGATGGAAGAAAAGGAATTTCTTGGGGAAAAGCATCTGTACTTCGTGTTGCACATGTTGTTGAAAGAATTGGACATCATGGTACCTGTTGAAAAAATGTCCGCTCTGGGCATACGCAGCATCGTCGATCGTCAAACATTGGACGAGGTATTTGCCGTTTTCCACGAAAGGGAGCTAGACCCGACAGTCAATGCAGCGCAACGCTTTAAAGCCAATACGGAAAAATTGAAGAGCGGCAATATTTTTGAAGGGGCCGAAGTGATCCGTGACTTGCAATTGATCAGCAAACACAAAATCCTGGGTACGAGCGACCGAAACATGCTGGACAACGCGATGCAAAACTTAATCAGTGAAATCGAATTGGTCCGGGACATGGACCACGAGCAAGCAACCGAGCTGTTGAGACAGATGCTTTCCGAAGAGGATCAAGCAGTTCCGACCTGATCGTACAACCATTTTCCTGATTGATCATAGGCTGAGGGTGTGATTGCGAATGCAGTCGCACCCTTTTTTATACAGACGTACATTGCTAACCGTATGAGGGCAACCGCGGCTCCGCCAAAAGCCGTGGCGTAGCCAGGTTTTCGAATGGCAGGCCTTTCTTTTGGAGAAGCCGTATTTCTTCTATAATAAATAGATCAGAAAGGGGGAGAGGATACGGTGAAACAAGCAAAAACAAACGCGATGCGCCTGCTGGACAAGGAAGGCATCGGCTACGATATGCTTACCTACACGGCTGATGACGGGAAGATCGACGGTGTCTCGGTCGCGCAAAAAATCGGAAGGGAAGAAAGCGCCGTCTACAAGACGTTGATTGCCCAAGGGACCAGCAAAGGGTATTACGTCTTCGTCATCCCTGTGGAGAAAGAGCTCGATCTGAAGAAAGCAGCGAAATCCGTCGGCGAGAAGAAAGTGGACATGATCCCGGTGAAGGACATCACGGCGGTGTCGGGGTATGTACGAGGAGGCTGTTCGCCGGTCGGAATGAAAAAGTCCTACCCGACTGTCATCGACGAAAGCGCAAAGGCACTCGATACGATCATTGTCAGCGGGGGAAAAATCGGTGTGCAAATCGAATTGTCCTGCAAGGATTTGGCCAGGGCGGCTAAGGCTGCATTCGCCGAAGTGGCGGCTCGCTAAGGCATAGCGTTTGCAGGAGAGAATCGGCTTTTCCCATCCCGTCCCGCGCCATTTCCATCCCCATACCAGGGGAGTCTCCCATGTCAAAAAGAGGGAGCAAAAGCTCCCGCGGCTGACTGCTCCCTAGCAAGCTGAGCGTCTTCACACGAATCGGCGACCGATAATCTGGACGGAGCGGCTCCAAAGCTTTTGCAGCCTGCGCCTGGCACGAAGGGGCAAGTGCTTGTCAGGCTTTCGCAGGTATGCTCGCATGGGAATGACTCGGAAGCGGGCACGCCCCCCCGAGAAGTAGCGCTGCGAAAAGGTTGGAACCACAGAAATGCCGGTGATGGCGGTCTCCCCCGTTTCGGCTTTTTCCACCGTAAAACGAAGGATGGCGCCGCACTGCGAATGGTCGAAAGCCAGCATCCGCTCGGACGTGAAGTTGCCCAGCGAATAGGCAACGAGAGTCCGCTTTTTTCTGCCATCCCCGGTCGTGACGAGAGGGGTGACAACGGGCTGCAGCACGTGGGGATGCGCGCCGAGAATAACGTCAGCGCCTCGTTCCAGAAGGCTTTGGACGAGATAGCGCTGTTTTTGCGTCGGCGAAAAACGAAATTCGACGCCGAAGTGGAGGCAGACAATCAGCAAATCGACCTGGGAGCGCAATGCGGTGATGTCCTGTTCGATCTTGGCTTGGACGAGCAAATTGACGAGCCACGGGGAGTCCGCGGGAACCTGCTGCTTGTTTGTTCCGTACGTATAAGCAAGCACGCCGATGCGAATGCCGTTTACCTGCTTGGTGAAGAAGGTGGAAGCTTCCTCCTTCGTGCGATAGGTACCCGTATGTGCGAGCTTGTGCTGATCCAATACGTCGAGAGTCCGGCACAAGCCCTGTGGACCACCGTCCAGGCAATGGTTGTTGACGGTCGTCAGCAAGTCGAAGCCGCTATGCAAAAGGTCCGTAGCCAGCTCATCCGGACAGTTGAAGCGCGGGAAGCCTGTACGGGCCGACCCGATTTGATAGGGTTGGGTTTTCCCGGAAAAGGTCGTCTCCAGATTGCCGATGGTAAAATCGGCTCCTTGCAAGATCGGAGCGACGGGAGCAAACATGTCGGCAAATGAGTATCGATCCGCGCCTGGTATTTTCGCAGAATCGATCTGCTCCCTCCACATCAGGATATCGCCTACAGCGGCGATGGTGGCTTTGCGTTTCATCGACATCACCTCTTTTGCTTCTACCTTATTCGCAATGCCTTCTGCTTGTTTTGGATGCTAGCGGAACGTTTTGATAGATGAGGGTCTATACAGGCTGTCTCCCCTTCTCATACAATGTCAGAGCCAATGGTGAGGACATGGGAGAGGGGAGGCTGCCAGTGAAAGGAAGCGGGAAAGGGAAAACAAAGAGGGTCGCGAGAACGAGGGCTAGTGCCAGTCCCAAAACGTCGCCTGCGCGGACGCTGCTTTTTCAAAAACCTGTCATTGCGGTGACGGGCAGTGCTGGCAAAACGACTACGAAGGAAATGATCTCCGCCATCTTGAGAAGGCGTTGGAATATATACAAATCGAAGTACAATCGAAACTTTTTGGGAAACACGAGGGCCCACGCGAAGAGGATCAAGGATGAGCATCAGGCTGCCGTGCTGGAGTACGGAATGACAAGCAGTGGCCACATCAAGAAGCATTGCCAGATAATCCAGCCTTCCATCGGCATCATTACCAATATCGGCACGGCGCACATCGGCAATTTCGACGGACTGATGAGCGGGATCGCCATGGCGAAGTCAGAGCTGATTCGGTATATGAAGCCTACAGGGACTGTGTTTCTCAATAGGGATTGCCCGTTTTCGCGCGAGTTTCACAAACCTCCGTACGTCGGACGATTCTTTGGCAAGTTCATTACCGTCGGAATTGAGCACGAGGCTGATTTTCAAGCGAAACAGATTCAGGTAGACGAGTGGGGAATCCGTTTCCGCTGTGTCGCGAAGGCGTGGTGGCAGCCTGAGGCATTTTTCCTGCCAATGCTGGGCGAGCACAATGTGTACAATGCGCTCTTCGCCATCGCGGTAGCTCACTCGCTAGGCTTTTCCGTCCAACAGATTCGCATGGGCCTGCAAACGTTTCGCCCGCAGCAAAAACGGCTCACCAAACATACGCTGCCTCACCGTGTACAAGTCCTGGACGATACGTACAGCTCCAATCCCGATGCCGCCAAAGCGGCCATCGATGTGCTGGCCCAGGTCAGTGGGGGAACGAAGGTGGCGGTCTTGGCAAGCATGCTGGAGATGGGAAGCTACGCGGTAGAGGCGCATGAAGAAGTGGGACGATATGTGAGTCAAAAAAACATCGACTATTTATACACATTGGGGAGAAGTGCCAGGCATATCGCCCGGGGAGCGATTCGCAGCGGATTTCCGGCCAGCCGGGTCGTTCACTGCCAGACAAAGGCAGGGCTGCACCGTCATCTCTCCAAACGGATTCGACCGGACACGGCGTTTCTGGTAAAAGGCTCCCACCGACTGAAAATGGAAGAAACCGTACACTTCTTGTGCAATGAAACGGCCAGAATCAGCCGTTCACGCAGGTAGGCAGACAGGAAGCGGCGAAGTAACGGGCCTGCCCTTTTCCCGAGGAGGACAAGGGCTTTTATCCTGGAGACATCCGCCTGTTTTGACCAGACATGAGGTCCCATCCTCTTTCCGGGTAGGGCTATAGTCGCCCGACTAACCGATCAAATCGCGGACTGGAAAGTTTTGCTGGCTAGGAGAGTCATTCTCTTTCCAGTAAACTGGCTTTGTACCCAATCTATTGGGAAAGACGCAGCCAGGAGGAGAATGAATGACGAAACGAGATTGGCTACAAAAATCGACAGTCACCGTCTTGCTCAGCACGTCCCTGCTATTATTTGCCGAGGGAGGACATGCCGCAGCGGCACAGACAGTCAATTCGCAATCTTCCGCCAAATCAGAGGCGATAGTCACCCTAGCAAAAGGCCTGGTCGGCAAGGATTACAAATATGGCGCAACCGGACCGAATTCGTTTGGGTCAGCAGGGTTGGCTACATACGTATTCAAGCAAGTAGGCATTCAAGTCGATGACACCATCGCCGAGCTGTACAAAGCCGGAGAGAAAGTCTCGCCAAGTCAAATACAGGAAGGCGATTTGCTCTTCTTTTCATCCAATGGCAAAGGCGCACCGAGCTTCATGGGGATCTTTGTCGGAAACGGCCAATACATTTATGCGTCCCAAAGCGAGGATGCCGTGGTCGTCAAGAAGCTGAGCGATTATTCGAAAAAGCTGGTGGGAGCGCGCCGTTTTCTCGCTGCGGGCTCCGGGACGAATCCGGATTCCGGGAAATCCGATTCGGGAACAGCCACGATCGGGGAGAAAGTCATCGCGGCCGGGAAGAAATACTTGGAAACGCCGTATGAATACGCCTCGACCCGTGCAAACAAGAAAACGATGGATTGCTCCGAGTTCACCATGTGGGCGTACCTGGATGGCGCCAATATCGACATGGGCAAAGGTGGTGCCCAGTCACAGGCCAAATACGTGAAGGCCCACGGAAGCTATACCACGGACATCAACAAGCTGAAAAAAGGCGACTTGGTTTTCTTCATGAGCTACAAGGGCTGGAAGGAATCCGACTATAAAAACATCGACATCTCGAAGCAAAGCATCACCCACGTCGGCATTTACATGGGGGATGGCAAGCTGCTTCAGACGTTCTCCAAAGAATCCGGTGGCGTGAAAATTACGGACTTCAAAGGCACGCATTGGGAATGGCGATTTATCATGGGCGGACGTCCATACTAGGATTCCTATTCCCATTCCATCGGCAGCAAAAGGGCATCGCTCAAGCGCTGCCCTTTTTTTCTTTCGAGGGGCGGGCGCGGGATAAAGGCGTAGCGGACAGGAGCGGAAAAATAGGTGAATGACGGCGGGCAAACGCACATGCCACATCCGCGTTTGCTGCATTTCCTATAGGGAGACTTACAGGAGGTGAAACGTCATGGCCCATCGCTATCCACCCCCTGGAGGATACCCTCCGCCAAGTGGAGATTTCCCGCCAGGACCGCCAGGAGGTTTTCCGCCGCCACCCCCAGGCCCGCCCCCCGGCCGAACGCCGAGTTCGCCAGGAACAAGCGGTTACGGCGGTACGCGCAGGATCGACGAAGGCAGCTTTTACCCGTGCTTGTACCGTTACACCTACGTGTGGCTGAAGAATGGAAACTCGTTCTGGTTTTATCCCGTATACATCAGCCGCTCTTCCATTGCAGGGTACCGGTGGAGACACAACCGTTGGGAGTATTACGGAACGGAACTGTACCGGATTGCTTATTTTACCTGTTAGGAAAACAAGGCGCATCTCCCGATCAGGTCGGGGGGATGCGCCTTGTTCGATTCCGCGGTGTCTTATTTCACCGTCAGCGGAAAGCTCTTGTGATCGTGGATATCGCCTTTTTCCACGTGGACGTTGACGGTGTAGCTGCCGGAGGATGGGAACTCTGCACGGGTGCTGTACTGCCCGGGCTGCGTTTCCTTTGCGTCGAGGAAAGCGTGTTTTTCCTCATCACCCTGCCAATATTCGAATCGCACAGTCGCTCCGCCCAATATCTGGTTTTCCTTCATTAAATGAACCGTGAGAGCTGCCGGCTGTGCAGGCTGGATGGTTTCGGGAGGCATGAAGTGAAAGTCGATGCCGCTTGCCTGTTGACCGCTTGGATCTCCGCCCTCTCCATGCTGATGCGAAGCAGGAGCATCGGCTGGCTGGCTATGCCCGGTATGGCCGCTTTCTGTGCCATTGGCTTGTCCGGCATCACCTACCGTAAAGGCAACTTTTTGCATGTTGTGAAAGTCGCGGGCCGTCACGTGATAATAAACGAAGTAGGAACCAGGCTCGCCAATGGTTTGCTGGGCAGTGTACACGCCGTCTGCCTGCAAGGCGGCAGGAATCGTCACATGCTGCTCCTGACCATCTTTCCACCACTCAAACTTGACTTCTTTGGCGTCATCCACGGGGGTCCCGTTTTGGGTCACCTTCACCGAAAACGTGATTGCAGCACCCGGTTCAGGGTTCTGCGGCGAGATGGTAAATGCAGCTTCCACAGGGGTGGAAGACGGAAGTGTCACCTCCTGATTGTCACGGCCGCAAGCGGCGGCTATGAGGGCCAGCAGGCAGAGTAAAGAAAGAAAATAACGATTCATGATTACAATCCTTTCTGTTTCATGTTCAACAGTTCCTGATAAATTTGCTCCGGATCAAAGTCTTCTCCCATGCCGTACTTTCGGATGACGGCATTGGCAGGATCGACCAGGTAGGTGCTGGACGTATGCGAGATAAAACCGTCTTCGCTCTTGCTGGCCAGAAAGCCGAGAGAGCGGGTCACTTCGCTGATTTTGCCCTCATCCCCGCGCAGAAAGGTCCAGCCCTGCGGATCGACGTTCAATTGCCGGGCGTATTTGCGCAACACCTCGGCGGTATCATTGGCGGGGTCGATGGTCACCGTCACAAATTCGACGCCATGCCCCATCAAGCCCGCCTCCTTCAGGCGTTTCTGCAATTGGACCATCTTGACGGTCGTGGTCGGACAAACATCGGGGCAACGCGTATAGATCAGCTCTACCAAGCGTACGGTTCCGGGCTTGGGAGCAAGCGGGTACGCTTCCCCATCCAAAGTTTCCAGCGATAGGGACGGCAGGGTAGCCTTGACGGGGGAACTGCCCCAAAACCAGGAGGCGATCAAGGCTGCCAGGACGAGAAACGGCAGAAGCAACAGCAGTCGCTTGAGCCGCATGGCATTCACGGATGGTACAGGCATGGGCGCCCACGTCTCCTTCCCTAGTTTAATGCGGCAGCAGCTGATCCTTCTCCTTCCGATACCATGCGGCAAATACGTAAGCCAGTACGGAGCCGTACGTCAATTCCTGCATCAGCTTCATGATGATCCCGCCCAGCCGTTGATCGTCGAGCGCTTGCAGCGGCACCGCAAACATCGATTTGTCGATGGGAGCGGAAAAAAACGGCGCGCAGAGCATGGTAGGTCCATTGACGTACGTGTCGTAAAGCGGCGTGGAGGAGAAAATGATCAAAGCGCACGCCGGAGTGATCAAAACGCCGTTGGCGAAAATGTAAGCGAGCTTCTGCAGCTCGGTCAAACGGTGTATCTCGGGCAGCGGAGCGACGACCGGCATCCACATGAGCAAGGCTGCCAGAAAGAGCAGCAGGTGGACTGCGTTGTGCATCGCCAAATTGCTCATCGCCATGTCCAGAATAACAGGCATATGGTAAAACGAAAACAGGGCATTGAACAAAAGTACAGCCGGAATCGGATGGCTGAATGCGCGAAGAAGCGCACGGGACCATCTGCGCGTGGTCAGAGGGCGCCATAGCCAGGCCGGTATGCCGGCAAGCAGAAGCAAGGGCATGACCAAATACAGCAGCGATTGCTGCAGCATGTGCGCGCTGAACAGAAAGTGCCCGGCGACGTTCAGGGGGCTGCCCATGCCGAAGTAGAACAACAGCAGGCCGACAGCGAACAGCGTTTGCTTCCCGAAAGAGACAGGTGCGGCATGGGGAAACGTATGTCGCAGCGGACCGATCAGCGAGAAGTAAGCAAACCCGAGGAGCAGGACCAGGACAATCAGCTCCGGATTCCATGTAGCCCGAAAGCCAAAGGTAGCGGTCAAATAGGAGAGAATCATGAATTCAACCTCCGTCACATTCCATTATTTTCCCCTCTCTTATTATAGGCAAAGAAATGGAAAAGCCTTATGACTCGTTCGGGCTATTTCTGACCCGCACCGCCGGAGTGTTCACACAAATGTCACCTGCAGACGAAAACAGCCTCCCGCAGGAATCACGGGAGGCTGATGAGACGATTATGACTTTTGCTGTTCTTCCAACCATTGCTTCCATTCGACTGCCTCGTGGCCACCGACCAGGCGAGCCACTTCCTTGCCTGCTTTGTAGTGGACCAAAGTGGGCGTGTACTCGATCTGAAAGTCATCCCAGCTGGCGTTGAATTCCAGGAGGTTGTGCTTTTTCATGTCGATCTTCATGTCGCGAACGATCGGCACAAGGACAGGGGTCGTGGCCTGGCAATGCTCGCACAGCGGGCTGTAGTAGTAGACGTACAGGTCTTCCTTGTTGGCGAGGCGCGACTTCAGCTCGTCCGGCATGATCAGGTTGTCGTAGAGGGGATCGTTCAATTGGGCCAGGGTGGCTGGATTCAGACTGGCTTTGCCATACGGATTGCCGGCAGCTTGCTGGCGATTGGAGATGTCGGAGTAGACGATCGCAGCAATGAGGAGAGCCGCAACGATGACGGACAGAAAAATGACCTTTTTCATGGATTATTGCTCCTTTCCGTTTTTCAGAACGATGATTTGCAAGACGCTGATCAGGATAAACGCGATCAGGGCGAGAAACGGGATCGTGATAAAACCAAACCAGTTGATGTAGTCTGCATTGCAAGGCACGATGCCGCAAGCGTTGCCAAGCTCGTGCAGGGCGGGCACTTTTTGGATCAAGTAGTGGTAGAGGGAGATCAGGCCCCCGATTCCGGAAAGGATCAAGGTGTACGAGGACATCCTGTAATCTTTTTTCGCTGAGGCGACTCCGAGAAGAATCACGAGCGGGTACATCAAGATTCGCTGGTACCAGCATAGGTCGCACGGTATGTATTTCATGACTTCTGAAAAAAAGAGACTGCCTGCCGTAGCGATCAGAGCGATTCCCCAGGAAGCAAACATCGCTTGTTCCATGGCTTGCGCACGCTTCATAAAAACACCTCGTCCTCATCTTAGCATAGTGCGGTTGGGATGTAGATTCGAAAAAATAGAGAGAGCAGCGGGCTTGTCCAGCAAAAGTTCGCCCGATTCCACTACCCATTGTAGTGTAAAAACGGACTGGAAACAATACATCATTATGGACAAACTGTGATTTACCCGTTGACGTGTACGAGTGGGTAAGGCTGGACGTCGTGGATGGGCACGAAAATGAACTGCAGGGATGGCCACTCTACCAGCAGGACTCCGCGGCGAAAAGCGGCACCGCCATCGATCCCGACTAGCTGCTCCCGTCTCCACGGTCCGTTCCCTCGATAGCCGGGAAGCTTGGGAACCGGGGTGTGGCCAAATACAATGGGCAACTCTCCGGTGTACTCGTCGTAAAACTCCTGGCGGATCCACAGCAGATCATGCGGATTTTGCTGGGTCAAGGGCACGCCTGGCCTGATGCCGGCGTGAACCAGCAAGACGGCGGGTGACCCGGTTCGCTCGTCCGCCGGCAATTCCATGTACAATGGCAGTGAGCTTAGGGCAGACAGCAAAAACGGATACCGGGCGAGAATTTCCTGACGAGCTTCTTCCTGGATGGCTGGGGAAGGGAGACCGCCGACCGCAAACGCCCGGCGCAGCGGATGATGGCCCAAAAAGGAGCGAACAGTAGCGTCTCCTCCGTTGAAGCGCAAGTAATTCTCCGCGTCTCCCCTGCGCGAGAGCCAGTCTTCCAGCATCTGTTCGTGATTGCCTTTGAGCAGAAAGACTTGCGCGGGGTATTGCTGCCGCAACTCGAGCAAGAACAGCAATACATCCTTGGATTGCGGTCCGCGGTCGATCATGTCCCCGAGAACGTACAGGCTGGTTCCTTGCCGAGGAGCAAAGGAAGCATCCTGTAGCGCTTTTTGAAACGCCTGATACTGGCCGTGAATATCCGATACCAAATACGTGGACATGGAAGAGAGGCCCCCTTTGTATACAAAATGCGCCGCTTTTTATTACAATATGAAGAAAGGCAAATCGGGTGAAGGAGCAATTGAGGGAGGGAGCGTATTGGAGCGCTTGGCACAGTGGATCAAGGAATCGTCGAAATGCGTGGTTTTTACGGGGGCGGGGATGTCGACCGAGAGCGGGCTGCCTGATTTTCGTTCGCAGACAGGACTGTGGCGCGGACAGGATCCGATGAAATTGGCCAGTACCCATGCCCTTGCGCACAATCGGGAGGATTTCGCCGACTTCTACCGGATGCGGATCGAAGGATTGCTTGCGTGCGAGCCGCACAGGGGACACTATATTCTTGCCGATTGGGAGCAGCGGGGGTGGGTGCGCGGATTGATCACCCAAAACGTGGACGGATATCATCAGCGTGCGGGAAGCCAGTCAGTGGCGCAGCTTCACGGTACGCTGTCCGTCGTCCGCTGTCTGCGCTGCGGGGCCGAATACCCTTGCCGGAAGTACCTGGAGGAAAAAGGGACAAGTTGCGCGTGCGGCGGATTTTTGCGCCCGGGCGTGGTTCTGTTCGGAGAGTCTTTGCCACAGTCTGCGCTGGAGCGCGCGGAAGCTTGGACGGATGAGGCGGACTTGTTTCTGGTCCTGGGATCCTCGCTCCAGGTAAGTCCGGCCAACTGGTTTCCGCAGCGGGCAAAAGAACGGGGAGCGAGGCTGGTCATCGTCAATCGCGATCCGACGCCGCTGGATTCATGGGCAGAGCAGATATGATCATACGGGATTATTCCATCGGGGATGTGTTGCAGGAAACAGAAAAAAATTTACTTCTGTGAAATTGCTCTTGATTTTTTGCGCGGAATTTACTAATATATTTGGTGTAAACGACGTGCTAGCGTAGCACAGGGGTAGTGCAGCTGATTCGTAATCAGCAGGTCGGGGGTTCAAATCCCTTCGCTAGCACCATCATACACAAACATAACCAGGGGAGGATTCCCCTGGTTTTTTTATGCTTTCGATGCAGAATCACTGGCTCCCGACTTTGCCTGAAACGGCGTTTACATAGCGGGCATCCGCTGCGAATGCAGGCACGTATGCGAGGATGGGTTGATCAGCCTGTTTTTGCGTTGAGGTCGGATACACGTAGTTCAGCTCGAGCTGCAAGGCATGCAGCCATTGTTTCTTTGCTTCCTCGACAGAGATGAAGGTGGGCGCGACAACTGCGCGAGGCGTATAGGCACGGATATTGACGGAGCTCATGATGCCTTCATCCGGATCAAACGTGATGGTGACGATTGGCTTCGCAGTCCGTACCCCATTGAGTTTTGGATAGAGCTCCAGCACGTATTCGAGGGGGACTGACTGGGACGTGTCCCATACGGTAGTGGACTTGGCAGAATAGTGTCCACGGAGCAGGTACTCGCCATCTGACAACGGGACATGGCGCTCGATGAAACGCTGGGCGATCGCTTTGATGTCCCCTTCCGTAGCGCGAATGGAATTTGAGGGCTTCGCCAATTCCAGGTCTGCCTGGAGCAGGGCTCCTGTCTTTTCGTCCGTGCGAACAACGATGCTTCGTCTGTCATCCTGCAATGTGTAGATGGAAAGCGGTACCTCGTTCGGATGACTCTCTCGGCGGGAGGATGTCTTCAGCTGATCCGGGCTTGCGCCAAAAAAGTCTTGCGCCATGGTTTTGGCTTCGTCCGCCGTGAGGGCAGTCGGCTGCTTCCGATTGGCTGCTCCTACAGTGATGCTCGTGTCATCGTATTTGTAGGGAGGGGCTGCGGCTTCACCGGTTTTCGCGTCTACCCAGCCATACGGAAAAGCTTGATATTGATACAGCTCCTGTTCGTCATCGTAGGCCAGTTCCATGTGAAGCTGAACTCCCAACGCTTCGAGGGCACGCTCCCTGGACTGGATGCCCGAGGTGGACGGAAGAGTCCGCTCGTCGACTTTCGAATCGCGTTTCATAAAAGAGCGCAAACGACCTGAGGCGTCGACGACAATGCTGCCTGCTGCCTTTTGCACGGGAATGTTATTGACGACAGGATAAAGCGGGACTTCGAACAGATTGTTTGGGAGCAGCGTTCCTTGCAAGCCGGCCGCATAAGATTTTCCGATGATCTCTTCGGCAAAAGCGGCAGCTTCACTGACTGCTTTTTGCGGATCGGGACGGCCGCTCTTTGGTTCCGTTTTCCATCCGGTCTCCAATTGTCTCAGCTTTCTGCTCTCCTCTTCAAAGGTAAGTTGGACGTAAGTGGGGGCGTGGGTATTGGAGGCAGCGATGTCTTTGTTTGCTCTCAGCGTGATGTTCCGATAGCCGGAACCGATTAATTCCACAACGGGCTCTTTCAACCCGAAGTACCCGATAGCTTTGTCCACGGTACGCTTGACGACAGCAGGGGCGCTCTTTAAGGCGTCAGCTTCGCGGGTGGCTTCAACTGCAGCGTCTGCAGCAACTGCCGGCAGCGAGGAGACGGCCAGTGAGGCGATCAGGCATGAGCGAAGCAAAATTCCTGCTGTTTTGTGCGGAAACTTCATGAAAATTCCTCCTTTTCTTTTACTTCAAATCCTTATTTTACCATAATATTTTCAAAATCAAAAACTATCTTTCCTGTTATTTCAGGGAAATCGGACCGCATGTCTGAGCATTGTACCTGCAGTTTCCCGCGTTCCCACCTAGAGCTTCTGCGAAAAACATGTTACCATCGAAGATAGCATTCCTTTTCGCCGCACAGGCGAAACGAAAGTACAGGTGACGTTCATGCAACTATTATCAGTAGAGAATCTCTCCAAAAGCTACGGAGAAAAAGTATTGTTCGACCATATATCCTTTCATATCGCCGAGCAGCAGCGAATCGGTCTGATCGGTGTCAACGGGACCGGGAAGTCTTCGCTTTTGAAAATCATCACGGGGCTCGAAGCGCCGGACAGCGGGAAGATCGTCCACGCAAACCGGTTCCACGTGGAATATTTGCCGCAAAACCCTGGCTTTGCGGAGGATTCCTCCGTACTCGACCAGGTTTTTTACGGGGACTCTCCGCTCATGCAGCTCTTGCGCGAGTACGAAGCGGCACTGGCTGACTTGCAGAGCTCCCCGGACGACGAGCAGAAACAAAAGCGGGTATTCGCGCTGCAGAGCAAGATGGACGCGGCTGACGCCTGGGAAAGCAATACGCAGGCCAAAATGATTTTGACCCAGCTCGGCATACGCGACTTCACGCAAAAAGTCAGCGAGCTTTCTGGCGGGCAAAGAAAACGGGTCGCGATGGCACGCGCTCTGATTACGCCTGCCGACCTGCTCATTCTGGACGAGCCGACCAACCACATCGACAACGAAACGGTCGAGTGGCTGGAAGAGTATTTGGCCCGGTATAAAGGGGCGTTGCTGCTCGTGACGCACGACCGCTATTTTCTGGACCGGGTGACCAACCGGACCTTCGAGCTGGACAAGGGCAAGCTGTACAGCTACGAGGGGAACTATGCGACCTTCCTGGAGAAAAAGGCGGAGCGGGAGGAGAACGAAGCAGCGGCGGAGAGCAAACGCCAAAACTTGCTCCGCAGAGAGCTCGCCTGGCTGCGTCGTGGAGCAAAAGCTCGGACGACGAAGCAAAAGGCACGCGTGCAACGGGCAGAAGAACTGCGCGATCGGGTCGTGGAAGGCCAAGCGACGAAAATGGACATGGCGCTGGGTGCCAGCCGCCTGGGCAAAAAAGTCATCGAGCTTGCGCACATCAGCAAAGCGTATGGGGAACGAAAGCTCATCGAGGATTTCAGCTACATCGTCCTGCCAGGCGATCGGGTGGGCATCATCGGCCCGAATGGGAGCGGGAAGTCTACCCTGCTCAATATGCTCGCGGGCAGATTGGCTCCGGATTCGGGGACGATCGAGATCGGCCAGACGGTGAAAATCGCGTACTACACGCAGGACAGTGTGGAAATGAACGAAAAGCTGCGCGTGATCGAGTATATCAAGGAAGCGGCGGAAGTGATCACGACGAGCGATGGGGAAACGATCACCGCTTCGCAAATGCTTGAGCGTTTTCTGTTTTCCCCGTCTATGCAGTACACGCCGATCTCCCGACTGTCGGGGGGAGAACGCCGAAGGCTTTACCTCTTGCGGACATTGATGGGCGAGCCCAACGTGCTGTTCCTGGATGAGCCGACCAACGATCTGGACATTCAGACGCTCAGCATTCTGGAAGACTACCTGGAGCATTTTCCAGGCGCGGTCATTACGGTTTCCCATGACCGGTACTTTCTGGATCGTACGGTTGACCACTTGTTCGCCTTTGAAGGCGGCGGAGAAATTCGCCATTTTACCGGCAATTATTCGGAGTATCTGGACGTGCGTCGCACAGAGAAGGAAGCCGCAGCTCCTGCAGCAGTGAAAACAGAAAAGAGCGAGAGTGCGGGAGGAAGCCGAGGGAATAACCGGACGAAAAAGCTTTCGTACAAGGATCAAAAGGAATGGGACGAAATTGAGGGAAAAATTGCGGGATTGGAAGAACGCAGCGCAAAGCTGAAGGAAGAAATTGCCGCTTCAGGAAGCGACTACGGGAAGGTCGAGAAGCTGTACGCCGAAGAACAGCAAGTAGCGGCAGAGCTGGAAGCCGCGATTGAACGCTGGGCGGAGCTCTCTGCGATGATCGAGGAGCTGGAGCAAGGCAAATGATCACGCTCGGCCACGGTGCCAATCTCTGTGTATGCAGCCAGTAATTGTGGCTGTGAAACGGCAGCGAGCTTCGGTAGACTGGAGTAGATTACTTAGTAGAGGAGTCGCTGTCGTTGCCTGCCTACAAGTTGGACCCGGAATGGGTAATGTCTTATTTGGCTAAGCAGGAAGAAAAGCTCATGATTGAGCTGCTTCCGGAGCAAAGAGATGAGATTATGAACAAGATAAGGGAACTAACGCTTTCGATCATGTACAAGCAAGCCAGAAGATATCTGGTGTATTTTGAAGCAAATGAACCCGAAGAAGCCAAAAGCGAAGAAAGAACACGGTTCATGTAAAAAAGACCCGCCTCGATGGGAAGAGGCGGGTCTTTGCTTTCCCGATAAGAATGGTTCCCATTCCCATCCGCATACGTACAAGGCAGCGGAACGAGTGCCTTTGGGTACGATGCCCTTAGCGCGGCCTGATTCGTACGGGTGTGCCGATCGGGACGAGTCTGGCCAGGCGGTTGACGTCCTGGTTGTACATGCGGATGCAGCCGTGCGAGACGTACTTTCCGATAGATGAAGGGTTGTTGGTGCCGTGAATGCCGTAGTGAGGCTTGCTCAATCCGAGCCAGTACGTGCCGAAAACACTCAACGGCCCGCCGGGATAGGAATTCGGATACGGGACTTTGCTTACGATGGTAAAATCGCCGCTGGGGGTGGAGGTTGCGATCTTGCCCAGAGCCACCGGATAAGAACGGACAAGCTCGGAGCCGTCGTACAGATCCAGCCGCAGATGGGCGATGGAAATACGTATGTTGTAGGCGGGAATCTTTGTCACCTCCCTCAGGAGAATGGCCTTTTTCCACAGAAATGAGCTTACCTTATCTTATGTTCCTGACACCGACCCGTTCCCGCCCGATCCGCTTACCGCACGCGAAAGTCAAGGGAAAAGGCATCAGGGTAGCGCAGGCCGTCTCGATAAAACAAGGTCCTCACCCAGGCGTACATGCGCAAGGGAATCGACGGAAAGACGATCGCCAGCTGGCCTTGTTCCAATAGGGGCAATTCCAGCGGGGATTGAATCTCGTAGGGCACGCCCTCTTGATCGAGCAACAGCTTGTATTTGTGAGCCTCACTCCAGCTCACCGGATAATAAAACGATCTTTCCATGTCATCCATCACCTTTCCGCGATTCGCTATGTCTCATTGTATGCGTGTCAGGTGAGATAAAAAAAGAAAACGCAGCCCGTGGTGAAAAATAGGCTGCGTTAAAAGCGGATGGCATGACGGAATTACGGCAGGTCGATCAACATGAAAAAGGAGTCGCTTTTCGCCTCAAGGTCGAGCCGGGGAGTCGAAATGATGCGAGCGGCATCACGGGTGTCCAAGGAAGCTTCCTGGTTGAGCGCGAGTGCCCCTTCCATGACAAACACGTAGATTCGTCTTCCGGGCTGCTGCTCGAAATGGATCGACTGTCCTTTCTCAAGACGGGAGAGGTAAAGGGTCAGGTCCTGGTGGATCTTTGCGATTTGCTCCCCGCCTTCTGTCTGTACGACCGGAAGCAGCTGGTTCGCCAGCTTGGCCGGATCGTAGGCGATTTGTTCGTAAGAAGGCGCGAGACCGTATTGGGCCGGCTCAAACCACAGCTGTAAAAACTTACCGGCTCTGTAGCGGAGGGGTTCATCTCCGAATGGACGATTCCCGTCCCTGCGCTCATCCGCTGCACCTCGCCGGGACGGATCACTTCCTGACGGCCCGTGCTGTCGCGATGCCCGAGCTGGCCTTCCAAGACGATGGAGACGATCTCCATTTCGCGATGGGGGTGCGAGCCGAATCCGGTTTGGGGAGCGACGGCATCGTCATTGAAGACGCGGAGCGGCCCGAAGCCCATGTTGTCCGGATCGTAGTAATCCGCAAAGGAAAAGCTGAAGCTGCTCTTCAGCCAGCCGTGATCGGCGGTGTAACGGGATGCGGCTTTATGTATATCTATCATTGGTGGCCTCCTGAATGTGTGGCTGTTTGCCGTTAGCGTATCCAATATACTTACTTTTATGAAGATGATAACATAAAATCAGTAGAGAGAACGAATGATTTTCAGGAGATTTCCGTGTAAAGTGGAAGTAGGTGGCAAATAGGAGGGACACCGGAATGGCTCAGACCCATTTGCATTTTGACATGCACATCGGCAGAAAAAAGCCGGAGAGCGTGATCAATCGGGAAACCGCATGCCCGTTTTGTGACATTGACAGCCTGACGAATGTACTGGAGCAGCGCGGACCCATGATCTGGCTCATGAACAAATACCCGGTCCTGCAGGATACGTATCAGACCGTCCTGATCGAATCGGATGACTGTGAAGGCGACTGGTCCGTCTACTCCAAGGAGCATGTACGGGAGCTCCTTGCGTTTGGCGTGGAGAAGTGGCTGGAGCTGGAGAGCAGCGGTTCGTTTGCTTCGGTCCTGTTTTTCAAAAACCACGGTCCGTTTTCGGG
This sequence comes from Brevibacillus brevis, assembly GCF_031583145.1. Taxonomy (NCBI): domain Bacteria; kingdom Bacillati; phylum Bacillota; class Bacilli; order Caryophanales; family Paenibacillaceae; genus Brevibacillus; species Brevibacillus brevis. Next base: position 2,203,245 of record NZ_CP134050.1, read on the forward strand.
AGGCAGCATCCGGCATCCGCACATGCAGATCGTCGGATTGAACGAGTACGATTACCGCACGCAGGTAAAGGAAAGCGATTTTGCAGGGCTCCTGATCGACCGCGCACACGGGGTGGAATGTACGCTGTCTACTCATCCGCGCGCAGGTTTTTTTGAGTACAACGTCGTCCTTTCGGAGTGGGACCGATTGCCCCAGATGGCGGATTACCTGCAAATCCTGGCCCACTGGATTTTGAATCACGTCAACCGGCGCTGCCAGAGCTACAATTTTTTCTTTTACCGCTGGGAGGAGAAGCTGGTTGCCAAAGTAGTGCCGCGCTTCGTCACATCCCCTCTTTATGTAGGGTACGGCATTCCGCAAGTAGCAAACAATTTGGAAGAGGTCGTCGCGGAAATCAAGCGGCTCTATTTTTAAGACTTAAAAGAGCAAGGAAGTTCACGTAACCTGGGGGGAATGAGGGAGATGGGCATTCAGTTCGTAGAAAAAAGCAAATTGTCGGCAGATGAGCTGGAGGCGGTAGACCGGCTGGTCGCAATCTGCAACAGCCACGACGGCATCGATTTGAAAGTGAACCCGGATATGCTGAAAAATCGTCCCGGTACGCATGTCGAAGATTTTCTCTGCTACGAGGATGACACGCTGATCGGGTTTCTGGGCATGTACGTCTTTCACGGCGAGGAAGCGGAAGTGAGCGGAATGGTTCACCCCGCGCATCGGAGAAAAGGAATTTTCCGGGCCCTGCAGGAGCGGGCGGCTGAGCAATGCCGAAAGCGCGACATCCCCAATCAGCTCTTTATCGTTCAGCGCGAGTCGGCACCCGGCAAGGCGTGCATGGAGAGCTTGGGGGCACAGTACCAGTTTTCGGAGTATTGGATGGATCTGGACGTGCGAAAAGAAGCGGCGCAGGTCGCGGACATCGAGATGCGTAAGGCCAGCGCGGACGATATCGAGACGCTGGTCTGGCTGAACGTGCACGGCTTTCAAATGGAAGAAGCCAGGGCCAGGGAAATGACCCAGCGTATCGAAGAGGAGCCGAATCGGACGACGTATCTGATCGTCGCACAGCAGAAGGATGTCGGCAAAATCAGCGTCAGCTTCGGAGAGGACGGGAAAGGCTTCATTTTTGGCTTTTGCATGCATCCGGACCATCAAGGGAAAGGGTATGGCCGCCGTGCGCTGGCCAAAACAATCGGCCTGATCCGCGAGCAGGGGCTTGACGACATCTCGCTGGAAGTCGCCTGCGAAAACAGCAGCGCCCTGGGGCTGTACGAGTCGTGCGGCTTCGCGGTAAAATCGGCGAATGACTACTACAAGCTCCCGCTGTGAGGGCAAACTGTTTGAGGGGCACTTCAGATTGGAATTGGAGAGCGTATCCGTGCTACCATGAGAAAGGATGACTTTCGGAGTACGGAAAAAGGAGTGAAGGAAATATGAAGCTGTTGTCCATCGAACCCACGCCAAGTCCAAACGTCATGAAGCTGAACGTGGACGAGCGTCTGCCGGTTGGTGTCCAACATGTCTATACAAAAGAGAACATCGATAAAGCGCCTGAGCTCATGGGCAAGCTCCTGGCAATCGAGGGAGTCGTATCGATCTTCCACACGGCGGACTTCCTGGCGCTGGAACGGAAATCGAATGCGGACTGGCAGCGCATTTTGACTCAGTCCAGAGAGATTCTCCAGGCGGGCGAGGGAGCAGCTGTACCGGTGATGGCGGCCGCCGAAGGAGCGGCCTTCGGGGAGGCGCAGGTGTTCATCCAAATGTTTCGGGAAATCCCGATGCAGGTCAAGGTCACGATGGGAACGGAACAAATTCGCGCAGCCTTGCCTGAGAGGTTCGGACAGTCGGCGATGCGGGCCGGTTCTGCATCGCCCAACCTGATCATGGAGCGCAAGTGGGTGGAGCATGGCGTACGCTACGGTGACTTGCGGGAAATCGGGGAAGAAGTCGCACAGGAAATCGCGGCTTCCTATCCGGAGAGCCGGGTGGAAGAGCTGGTTGAGCGAGCCCTGCAGCAAGGAACCGGTGAGGCTCCCGAGCCGATCGTCCGGGAAAAGAAGGTCGTGACACTGGACATGCTGGACGATCCGGATTGGCAAAAGCGCTATGCCGCATTGGATCGGATGGAGCCGACCGAGGACGACCTGCCTGTTTTGGAAAAAGCCCTTCGCGATTCCAAGCCATCCATTCGGAGATTGGCCGTGGTCTATCTGGGAATGATTGGCGGGGATGCGGTTTTCCCGCTGCTGTTCCAGGCCTTGAAGGACGATTCGGTATCCGTAAGGCGGACGGCAGGCGACACGTTGTCCGATTTGGGAGATCCACGCGCGATCGCGCCGATGTGCGAGGCGCTGAAGGATAAAAACAAGCTCGTGCGCTGGCGTGCCGCCCGTTTCCTGTTTGAGGTAGGGGACGAAACGGCGCTGCCCGCCCTTCTGGAAGCAAGGCACGATCCGGAATTCGAAGTGAGCTTGCAGGTGCAGATGGCTGTTGAGCGGATTGAAAGCGGGGAAGAAGCCAGCGGAACGGTCTGGCAGCAAATGACCCGCAGAAACGAGCAAAGCTGAACTTCTGACACTTGGCGCAGGGCACAAGGCCAAACCGTTTGAGTGTCAAGCCATTTCGCAGGGGCTATCAAAGCCCCTGCTTTTTGCCGTCGTCTTCCGAATAGCGAAAGAGAGGGGACCACTGGCGAAAAAAATGCCCGGATATCCCGGTATGGCAAGGGAATACTGCATGAGAAGGGTTGCGCGGCAAGTGTTTCCATGGTTGCTGGTTTCGTTGCGTCAGGAAATTATTGGTATTGCCCAGTATAAAAATAGACACAGTTCAATAATGGTTGACTTCTAAGTGAAACATCCCTTATTCTAGGATAGGGTTTAGCTTATGTTATCAACATTGCGAGTAGCGTAGGGGAGATTGTGTATGACAACCAATCACTATGACGTTGTTATTGTAGGCGGAGGACTTGCTGGTCTCTCCAGTGCCGCCTATCTTTCGTCGAAGGGCAAGAAAGTAGCACTATTGGAGCGTGGACAATTGGGCGGTCGCGCTGTGACGCTGAAGATCAAAGGATTCAACTTCAACTTCGGCGCCCACGCGATTTATGCGCGGGACAGCTCCATTTTGAGAACGTTTGAAAAAGAACTGGACCTTCACATTGACTGGCAAGACTTTAACCCGACCAAAGCCAAATACGATATCGGTAACGATCTGACAGCGGTTCCAGCCAACGTGCAAGGGCTGTTCCAAACCAAGCTGCTTAAGGGTATGGACAAAGTATTGTTTACGTTTGAAATCTTGAAAACCATGTTGAAAATGGAGACTGGCCATCCGCATATGTCGATTCAAAAGTGGATGGAAAAGAAACACGTCAATGAAGAAGTGCAGGAAATGATGCTGACGCTGGCTTCCTCCAACTTCTTTACGCGGGAGCCGGAAAAAATTCCTTCGGACGTGTTCTTCTCCTACTACAGCCGTCTGTTCAAGACCAACAAGCCGGTAGCGTATATCGGCGGGGGCTGGCAAGCGCTGATCAACGAATTCGTGCGTGTCATCGAAGCCAACAACGGCGTCATTTTGACCAAAACGAAAGTGGAGAAGTTCCACGTAGAAGACGATCGCGTCGTGGGAGTAGTTACACCGGAAGCGGAGTATACCGCTGACGAATTCATCAGCTGCATTCCTCCAAAAGAGATGGTCAAGGTGTTCGCGGAAACCCGTCTGGAGCATGCGATTGCCCAGCACGCCGAGTACGAGCCAACAGTCGTCATCGTGTACGACATCGGCTTGAAAGAACGCATTGACGTGCCGTATTCCTATATTTACGACAAGCATAACAACATCTTTATCACCGACATCTCCTATTACGACCACACGTGTGTACCGGAAGGCGGACAGCTCCTGCAGGCTACCGCTTACCTGCGTCAGTCCGAAGTCGGGAACAAAGAGATTGCCGAGCAGCGCAAGCTGGAAATCGAAGCACTGTACGACAAGCACTTTGCCGGCTGGCGCGAGCAGTTGGTTGTTCCGCGTGTTTCCACACGGGCGATCGTACAGGAGATCAAGTGGACGATGAACCAAAAACCGCTGCCGACCTTTATGCCGGATTACCGCAACCTGTTCTTTGCGGGCGACTGGTGCGAAGGGCAAGGCCAACTGTCTGAGCTCTCGTTCTCGAGCGCACTTGCGGTTTCAAAAATGATTTTGGAAAAATAATGCAATCATCAGCGGGCGTTTCTCCTTGGTCGCAGACCGATGGCGAAACGCCCGTTCATGCAAAAGCCCGCCACGGAAATGGCGGGCTGCTGGTGCTGGCTATTGGTATGCGTCGTACACGAGGCGTCCGATCTGGCCCATGACCTGGGCTGCTGCCTTCTGTTCGAGGTTCTTGTTCAGGAGGCAGATGGTGATGGCGTGCGTGCCTGTGAACAGGATCCCCGTGTCGTGGGTGATGTTGGTGACGGAGCCGGTTTTGTTGGCGAACTCCCACTTGGGCACCATGCCGATGAAATCGCCTTCCGGATCCGGCAAGAGCAGCGGGATACGGTCTCTATGCTGCTGTTGCTTCAGGATGGCCATCATCTTTAGACAGCTGTCGTACGAGATGACTTTCCCGGTAGCCAAATAGCGGAAATGGGCCCCCATGTCTGCAGCCGTCAGCTCGTTGTAGCCTTCCAGCTCGGCCGGCACGACCATCAGTTTGTTGTAAAACTGGCTGTTCACCATTTCTGTCTTGCTCATGGCGGTGCGAATGCTCTCGGCTCCGACCAGATCAATCATCATGTTGGTCGCGGTGTTGTCGCTCTGGATGATCATCAGGGTGACCAGGTCCTGGACGGTCAGCTCCGTACCGGGCGACATATGCTGGAGGACTCCTGCGCCCCCTACCTGATCTTCGCGGCGAAGCGTGATGGTCTGCTCCAGCGCGATTTTGCCGGCGTACGCTTCCGCGAAGACTGCGGTCATGATCGGCACTTTGATGACACTCGCCGCGTAGAAGCGCTGGTGTTCGTTGTGAGTGACTTTTTCCCCTGAGTGCAAATCTTCCAGGTATACGCCCCATTCTCCGCCGGCTTGTTCGATCAGCTGCAGGATGGGGGTGGAAAGACTTGAGAGCATTTGCTCCATCTCCTTTTTCGTGTAGACAAAATTTTCTCAAGATAATATTATTTAGTCATGCTCCTAACAATCAAGAAGAATTATTCCAGAGACGGGGGTTTTTTTATGAAACGGTTTCGAACACTAGCTTTTTGCGCGGTGGTGCTAGCGAGCCTGACCTTTGCAGGCTGCGGCACTTCGCAGGGGAGCACGACGGGGGAGACGAAGCAGTCGGAGCAAGGACAAGCCGCCCCTCAAACCATGCAGGTCAACCTGAACACGGGTGAGCCGAACACGATCGACCCTGGACTGGCAGAAGATATCCCCTCGATGTCTGTTGCCCGTGCAGCATTCGATGGCCTCTTGCGCCTGAATGAAAAGGGAGAGCTGAAAGAGGCGGTCGCAGAAAAGTACGAAGTGTCACCGGATGGGCTGACGTATACATTCCATCTGCGCGATTCGAAATGGTCGAATGGCGATCCGGTAACGGCGCATGACTTTGAGTACGCCTGGAAGCGCGTGCTGAATCCGGAGACGGCGTCCGGGTACGCCTACCAGCTGTACTATCTGAAAAACGGGGAAGCGTACAACTCGAAGAAGGCAAAGGCCGAGGATGTCGGTGTCAAGGCGACCGACGACAAAACGCTGGTTGTCACCCTGGAAAATCCGGCGCCTTTCTTCCCGCAGCTGGTCGCATCGGTCACGTACTTCCCGCTCAACCAAAAAGTGGTGGAGGCAAACAAGGACTGGGCAAACAAGCCTGAGACCTACATCGGAAACGGACCGTTCGTCCTGAAGAAATGGGAGCACAAGTCGGTTATCGAGTTTGCGAAAAGCGATTCGTACTGGGATAAGGACGCTGTCAAGCTGTCCAAGCTCACGATCAACATGATCGAGGATGCCAATACCGAGCTCGCGATGTTTGAAAATGGCGACCTCGACTGGGCTGGCTCGCCGCTGGGAGATCTGCCGCTCGACGCGCTCGATTCCCTGAAGGATTCGGGAAAAATGCAGACGCAGGCGACCGCGGGAACGTACTGGTACATCTTCAATACGAAGCAAAAACCGTTCGATAACAAGAAGATTCGCCAGGCATTCGCCATGGCTGTCAACCGCAAGGACATCTCCGAAAACGTCGTACCGTACAAGAGCACGCCGGCTCTGGGGATCCTGCCGCCGACGATGGCTTTGAAGCCGGACGGATACTTCAAGGATGGGGACGTGGAGACCGCGAAAAAGCTGCTCGCGGAAGGGATGAAGGAAGAAGGCATCACCAAGCTGCCTGAACTGACTATCTCGTACAATACGACGGAAGTGAACCAGCGCATCGCGACGGTCATCCAGGACCAGTGGCGAAAAGCGTTTGGCATCGAAGTCAAGCTGGTGAATAAAGAAAATAAAGTGCACCGCGAGCAAATGAAGGAAGGCAACTTCATCATCGGCCGCGCGAGCTGGATCGGCGACTTCAACGACCCGATCAACTTCCTGGAAGTGTTTAAGGGCGGACTCAACACTTCGAAGTGGGAAAACAAAGAATTCCTCGACCTGCTGGCGCAGTCGGCGAAAGAAGGGGACGTCGAGAAACGCAAAGAGATCCTCAAAAAAGCCGACGCCATCGTGATGGATGAAATGCCTGCACTGCCGATCTACTATTTCACCTATGCATGGGTGAAGCAAGACAGCGTAAAAGATGTCGTCGTCGACGCGCTCGGCTTCATCGACTTCAAGTACGCCTCCAACGAAAAGAAATAAAGAGCAGGGAGTGACGTGTGTGCGTCCGATTATCGGTGTGGCGTGTACGAAAATGTATTTCCCGAATAACCATCTCGACCAGTTTTTTTACGTCGGGTCGGGCTATGTAGAGGGGATTGCCCGCAGCGGAGGCACCCCGCTCATCTTGCCGCTACTCGACAGCGAGGATGCTCTCAGAGCGATGGTCGAATCGCTGGACGGACTCATCCTGACAGGGGGCGACGACCCTGCTCCCCACCTGTACGGCGAGGAGCCGCATCAGGGACTGGGAACGGTCGAATACGAGCGGGATCTGGCGGAACTGGCGGTCATTAAACTGGCCTTGGAGATGAAAAAGCCGATTCTTGGCATTTGCCGGGGGATGCAAATTCTGAATGTGGCGTGCGGCGGCACGCTGGTTCAGGACATTCCGAGCCAGGTGCCCGGAGCGATCCAACACGCACAGCGGGGTTCCCGCCAATACGGCGCACACAAAGTCACGCTCCGACCGGGATTCGTGGCCGATGCAATCGGCAAGACGGAAATTTTGGTGAATACGTCCCACCACCAGGCGGTAAAAGACGTGGCTCCGGGCTTTGTCATGACGGGGTTCGCGGCTGACGGTGTCATTGAGGCGATCGAGAGCCTCGACGGGCTGCATGTCGGTTTGCAATGGCATCCGGAGCGAATGTGGGGGCACGACAGCGATATGCGAAAGGTGGCCGAGGCGTTTGTCGCCAAAGTCAACGAGCAGAAGGCAAAGCTTGCCACGTAAAAAGCGCCGGATGGCGAGTCGACAGCAAAATAAGAGCAAGGAGCAACCGCTTTGCGACGAGCAGAGCGGTTTTTCTTTGTGTGCGGGAACAGTATACTAGGAGAACAAGAGCATGTCACAAAGACGGAGAGGTGGACCAAATGCTTACGATAGGAACGAAGGCGCCGCTGTTTCGGGCAGACAGCACGAGGGGGCCAGTCGATCTGGCGGACTATGCAGGGAAGAAAAACATCGTCATGATCTTCTACCCGGGAGACGATACGCCGGTTTGCACCAAACAGCTGTGCGCCGTGCAAGACCACTATGACGCATTCGAGCAGGCAGATGCGGTCGTACTCGGAGTGAATCCCGCCGGGCTGGACAGCAAGCAGTCTTTTTCCCGGAAGTTCGGATACCGGTTTCCGCTGATCGTAGATACGGACGAGTCGATTCGTAAGGCATACGGGGTCGGTAAAATCCTGGGTCTTTTCTTTCAACAGCGAATCGTCTACATAATCGGGAAAGACGGAAGGATTCTCTATGCCAAAAAGGGCAACCCGCCCGTCTCGGAGCTCCTGGCCGCCATTTCTCCCCAGGGATGACGCGAACCTGCGGGCATAGGCGTCTCGCCCTTGCGCAACAGAGTGAAAACAGGGATAATACAGAAACAGGAGAATGTATGTTTGGTGGTATCCCGATCATGAAAAAAATCATGCACATGGATATAGACGCTTTTTTTGCCAGTGTGGAGCAGCTGGACAGACCGGAGCTGCGGGGAAAACCGGTCATCGTCGGGGGAACGGGAAACCGTGGCGTGGTCTCCACATGCAGCTATGAAGCCCGCAAGTTCGGAGTGCGATCCGCCATGCCGGTGGCACTTGCCCGCAAAAAATGTCCCCGGGGCATTTTTCTGCCTGTCCGATACGCCCGCTATGTGGAGAAGTCGGCGGAGGTGCGCGAAATCTTTTCGGCCTATACGGAGCGTTTCCAGACGGTCGGACTGGACGAAGCGTACCTGGACGTGACCCACTACGAAAACGCCGTCCCTATCGCGCGGGAAATCAAAAGGCGCGTGCGCAAGGAGACAGGGCTGACATGCAGTATCGGCCTGTCGTACAACATGTCGCTCGCCAAAATTGCCAGCGACCTGAAAAAGCCGGACGCCTTCGTCATCATCAGGCCCGAGCAGGCGCTGGATGTGCTCAGGCCTTTGCCGATCGGCACCATCAGCGGAGTCGGGAAAAAATCGCAGGAGCTGCTCGCCAAAAAAGGCATTCACACAGTAGAAGACTTTTGGCGTTTGTCTCTGGACGAGGTCGTGCAATTGTTTGGCAAGATGGGGCGCTCGCTCTACGGCAGAGCCCGGGGGGAAGACCACCGGGAAATCGAAACGGATCGTTCGCGCAAATCGCAGAGCCGGGAAACCACCCTGCCTTTCGATCTGTACGAGCGTGAAGCGGTTGCCGAGGTCGCCTACTCGCTCCTGCAGGAAGTGGAAGAGGACATCCGTCAGGAAGGGATCATCCCCCGGACGATTACGCTCAAGATCAAATATGCGGATTTCACGCAGCGGACGAAGCAGCACAAGGCGGAGTTCGTCGCCGATTGGAAAGAGTATCTGGACGACTTGCTCGATGCGTTCGACTACTCGGCCGGAGTAAGGCTCGTCGGAGTGGGCTTTTCCAACTTCGCAGAGCCGCAGGCGGAAAGGTACGAACAGCTGTCGTTGTTTTCCTGGAATGGGAAGACTTGAGGAGGGAAAGCCGTGGAAGAGGAGCAATCCTTTCATTGTTGCGCATCCTGCGTTCATTTCCGGGTGGAGAAAGAAACGGGAAAAGTCTTGTACCGCTGCTCGCGGCTTGGCTATGAGACGCGGCCGGATTACCGTTTTGAGTGCTGGACGCCTACGGAGCGGGTAAAACGGCTGATGGCAAGCCGGCAAAGGAATGCCGCCGAGGATCACGAGACATCCTCATAATGGGTGACGACGAAAAACACCCCCACGAACCAAAAGGACGTGGGGGTGTTTCCTATGCCTCTTAGAAAGGAAGTTCTTTGTTGACCGAATGGGAACGCGTGCCGGCGCTCAACCTGAGCCGGACGAACAGCAGGATGCCGAGTCCGAGAATGCAGCCTGCCACGACGTGAATCGCAGCCGAGACAGGCAGGGCGTCTGTCAGGATCCCTCCGGCCAAAGGACCGGCAACCATCCCTACACCGTGAAACATATTGAATAGCGAGTAGGCCGTGCCGTAAGCGCCGCTCCCGCCTCGGTCGATGATCTCCCCTAACGTGGCGAGTGTGGGGGAAAGCGTAAAGCCGACACTAGCACCGACGAACGCCATCGCCAGAGCGGCCTGCCAGAGCGTCCCCGCCCACACCAGAAACGGCATGAAGACAGCCAGGCTGCAAATGCCGGCGAACATCAGTGTGTAAGGGTTGAACCGGCTCGAAAGCGACCCTGCTACGGGAGCGATCAGCCCGTAGCCGAGCGTCATCACCGCAAACAAAAGACCGATTGCGGCCGGCGAGACTTGGAGCGTATCCGTCAAAAAGACGGGGAGCGTCGGCTCGAGCAAGCACAATGAAATTTCCGCGAGCAGGACGATGCCTGCGATAAAGGCGACCTGCGGATGGCGCAACAATCCGATTACGTGCAGTTTTTCACTCGCGGTGCGAGAGGATTCTTCCCGCAAAAACACGTAGACGAGGGCAAAGCTGACGACAGTGACGGCTGCGGCTGCCAAAAACGGCGTACGATGGCCGCTCGCCTCGAACAGCCAGCCGCCGATCGGGGCACCGAGCAGCGTTCCGGTCGAAATCGCGGTCAGGGCGATCCCCATGACGGCTCCGCGCTTGGACGATGGGAACAGATCCGCCAAAAGCGCGAGCGCTGTCGGCCACGTCGCGGCTGCGGAAATTCCTTGGACGAAGCGGGCCGTGATCAAGAGGCCCATCGAGTCGGAGTAGGCAAAGAGCACGGTGGACAGGATGAGTCCCACGAGTCCGACGAGCAGCATGATTTTTCGGCCGATGCGGTCGGAAATAGGCCCGAAGATGGGAGTAGCGGCCAGCATTGCGACGGCGTAGCTGGAAAACAGGATTCCGATCATGGTAGAAGTGGGCTGCAGCGTTTCCTTGAAGTAAGGAACGATTGGGATCAGCAAGCTGTACAGCAGCATGTCGATAAACAGGATCAGGATGACGAGAAGAAGTCCGATCCCTTGCTTTTTCGTCATTTTTGGAAAGAAAGCCATGGTGTTCACCTCAAGCGTATTCGTTTACCAATAAAACTAAAAGTGTTTAAATAGTTTTCGTAAAAAAAGGGAATAAAAGAATCATCTTTTATCCACAGGTACCAAGCCGTACAGCAGTACATCGGCAATCGCTTCGAGCGACTGTTGCATGGTAATTTGATTTTGCGTATAAAATCGCTGGTCCAGCGTTGAATTGCACGCGTCGATAATCAGCTTCATCAGGAGCGTCACGTTCATGTTGACGATGAGACCTTCCCGGATGCCCTGCTCGACCAGCACCCGCAGCAGCGCCCAATCATCGGAGAGCTGGGCATTCACGATCGCCCATTGCTCGGGATAGTATCGCTTCATCTGTTCGAGAATGCGCAAATCGTAAAATTCGTAGTGCGTCGGCAATACCATTATGACTGCCTTTATTTTTTCGAGCAGCGTCAGGTTTTCATCATCGATGATTTGTCTGGTCTTTTCATCAGCTTCCTGAAAGACTTGCTCGATGATGGTTTCCAGTATTTCTACTTTGGAAGAAAAGTGTTCGTATAGCGTCCGTTTGCTGATTCCGAGCCTGCGGGCCAAATCGTCCATGGAAAATTTCATGCCCTTTTCCCGGATCTCTTCGATGAAACCGCGCATGATTCTGTCTTTGATAAAGCACCGCCTCCTTTGCCCGACCTGTCTTCAGGAAACCAAATAAACAAAAACAGTTTTGTTGGTAACTGCATTCTACAAGGATTCGCCTCCAAATGCAAGTGGCCCGGAGCTTTTTCTTTTGCAAGTATGTGGCCGATTATGGTATAGTAGGTGCCGAAATCGCGGTTGATTGCTTCACATATTTTGGAGGTGCCCCGTGTTTTTACAGAAGCTGGTGCCCAATCAGTTCGTGGAATCGATCCACCACATTGATATAGATCAATTGAAACGAAATAACGTCCGCGCGGTGATTACAGATCTGGACAACACCCTGGTGGAATGGGACAGGCCGCTGGCCACCCCGGAGGTGGAGCAATGGCTGAAGCGTTTGCACGACGCGGGGATCAAGGTCACCGTCGTCTCCAACAACAACCAGGAGCGTGTCGAGTGCTTTTGCAAGCCGCTGCAGATCGGTTTTATTTATGCGGCTCGCAAGCCCACGAACCGCGCCTTCTTGCAGGCGGTTCGGCAGATGGACGTGACCATCGCCGAGACGGTCGTCATTGGCGATCAATTGTTTACGGATGTCTTGGGAGGAAATCGGCTCGGGTTCCATACGATCTTGGTCGTGCCGGTCGCCCGGACAGACGGTTTCTGGACGCGGTTCAACCGTCAAATGGAGCGTCTGGCTCTGATTTGGATGGAACGGAAAGGAATGGTTTCGTGGAGGAGAAAAGCATGATGGAACAAACGTCCGGCTCCTGTGCCGGGTGCGGCGTCCTGATTCAGACGGAAGATCCGAAACGGCCGGGCTACGCGCCGCAGTCTGCGCTCGGCAGGAAGGTGCTGGTTTGCCAGCGCTGCTACCGGATCAAGCATTACAATGAAGTAGCCCCTGTGAGCATGGGAGACGACGATTTCTTGCGGATTCTGGACGGCATCGGCGCCACTCAATCCCTGGTTGTCATGGTCGTGGACATCTTTGATTTCCAAGGCTCATGGCTAAAGGGGTTGCCGCGTTTTGTGGGGAAAAATCCGATCCTGCTCGTAGGCAACAAGGTCGATTTGCTTCCCCGCAACATCAATCTGAATCGCGTGCGCAACTGGATGCAGCACGAGGCGAAGGAACGCGGCCTGCGTCCGGAAGACGTCGTTCTCATCAGCGCGCAAAAAGGGCTGCACATCGATGAGCTGCTCGCCCGCATCGGCGAGCTGCGAAAAGGTCGCGACGTCTATATCGTCGGGGTGACGAATGTCGGCAAGTCGACGATGATCAACCGCATTTTGCATGACTACGGAGCTGCGGAGCTGGAAATCACGACGTCGCCGTTCCCGGGAACGACGCTGGACAAAATCGAGATCCCGCTCGAAGACGGGCGTTCTATCTACGATACACCGGGCATCATCAACCGGGATCAGATCGGACACATGATTCCGCCGTCCGATTTGCGCAAGATTACACCGACCAGCAGGATCAACTCCAAGGTCTATCAGCTGAACGACGGCCAGTCGCTCTTTCTGGGCGGTCTCGCACGGATCGATTTCGTGCAGGGGCAGCGCCAGCCGTTCGTCGTTTACGTCGACAACGATATGTACATCCACCGCACCAAGCTGGAAAAGGCGGATGAAGTCATGGAGAAGCACCACGGCAGCCTGCTGGTACCGCCTACGGGCGAAGAAGCGGCGAAAGCGTTGCCGCCGTTTGTCAAACATTCGTTTAAGATCAAGCCGACGGGAACGACAACCGATATTGTCATTTCCGGATTGGGCTGGGTTAGCCTGCAAGGCAAGCATGACGCCAGCGTAGTCGTGCATGCCCCAAAAGGGGTTAGTGTAGGGATGAGAAAAGGGCTGATCTAGCCCGAGCCTTAAAGCGCCGCTGCTGTTCCTGGTGTTCACAATAGAGAGCCATTAGGGGGTAGGAGAGCATCATGATTTCGAGTAAAACGCAACTGGTTGGTTTGTTCGGCCATCCGGTTTCCCATTCACAATCGCCGATGATGCACAATGCCGCATTTGCCGAAGCCGGTCTGGATTACGCTTATGTAGCCTTCGATGTGGAATCGAACAGTCTGGAGGATGCCGTAGCGGGGATCCGCGCGCTGGGGTTGAAAGGAATCAACGTCACGATCCCGCACAAGGTCGCGATCATGCCGATGCTCGATGAAATCGATCCGCTGGCGAAGCGCATCGGTGCAGTCAACACCGTGGTTATCGAAGACGGACGCCTCATTGGCTACAACACCGACGGCATGGGATACGTGCGCTCTCTTGTGGAAGAGACAGGGATCCAGCTCGAACAGCAGATCGTCACGATGCTTGGCGCGGGCGGCGCCGCGCGGGCAGTCGCCTTTACCCTGGCGGAAAAAGGGGTCAAGGAAATTCGCATCATCAACCGCTCCCGGGAACGAGCGGCGTTGCTCGCAGAGTCTTTGCAGACGATCGTCTCGACCAGAATCGTGGAGCAGGGAGAAGGGCAAGAAGCGATCGCAGATGCCTCTCTCCTGATCAATACGACATCGATCGGAATGCTTCCGAATGTGAACGAAATGCCTGTTCCCAAAGAGTGGCTGCACGATCGGCTGATTGTAAGCGACCTTATTTACAACCCGCTGGAGACGAAGCTTCTCACGGAGGCCCGGGCCATCGGTGCGCGGGTACACTCCGGAGTAGGCATGTTCGTGAATCAAGGGGCTCTGGCCTTTGAGCTGTGGACAGGGAAAAAAGCCCCGGCGGAAATGATGAGAGAGACCGTCTTGCAGCAATTGACGAAGACGGCGGAATAAAAACGATACGATGGCAAGATAGAGGAGGACAGCCGATGTTGACCGGCAAACAAAAGCGCTTTTTGCGCGCAGAAGCCCATCATCTCACCCCGATCTTTCAGGTGGGAAAAGGCGGCGTAAATGAAAACATGATTACCCAGATCAAGGAGGCGCTGGAAGTGCGCGAATTGATCAAGGTAGCGATTTTGCAAAACAACACAGACGACAAGCATGAAGTCGCACAAGACCTGGCGGCAGGCGCCGGGGCGGAATTGGTGCAGCTGATCGGGCATACAGTGGTACTGTACAAAGAGTCGCGGGAAAACAAGACGATTCAGCTGCCGTAAGCGATTTGCCATGAAGGAAAGAATCAAGCATATCGGAATCATGGGCGGTACCTTCGATCCGATCCATTGCGGCCATCTACTCGCAGCCGAACAAGCGAGGGAGCAGGCAAAGCTGGATGAGGTGTGGTTCATGCCCACGCACATCCCGCCGCACAAGACGAGAGAAGGGCTGACGTCGGCACCCCACCGCCTGCAAATGGTGGAGCTGGCCGTAGCCGACCATGAGTCGTTTCGGGCGACTGACATCGAGCTGCGCCGCGAAGGGCCATCCTATACGTACGACACGATGGAACAGCTCGTGCGAGAGCATCCGGACTGCCGCTTCTCTTTTATCATCGGCGGGGACATGGTGGAAATCCTCCCCAGCTGGCACCGGTACGAGGAGCTGAGCCGGATGATTCACTTCATCGGTCTGGCGCGGCCGGGTACGGATGTAAAACGAGTTCCCGGAGACAATGTCACGTTTGTCGAGATGCCTGTCTGGGACATCTCTTCCACCCTGATCCGGGCGAGGGCGGCGGAAGGGCGAAGCATCCGCTACCTGGTTCCTCGAGCGGTCGAGCGCTATATAAAGGAGAACCGGTTCTATGAGTGAATGGAATACACGGGATGAGCTGCTCGCGAAGGTGCGAGCCCAAATGCACGAGAAACGCTATGTCCATACGCTTGGTGTCGCAGCTTCCGCCAGAGAGCTGGCGGCTCGCTTCGGTGCCGATCCCGAAAAGGCGGAGCTGGCCGGATATTTGCACGATTACTGCAAATGCTGGCCGGTAGACAAAATGTTCGAGATCCTTGTGCGTCATGATATGCCGGCGGAGCTATTGGAAGGGGAGAAGGAGCTCTGGCACGCATTTGCCGGAGCGATCGTCGTTCAGTCCGACCTCGGCATTACGAACCCCGAGGTCTTGCAGGCCATCCGTTACCACACGACGGGAAGAGTTGGCATGACCCTGTTAGAAAAAGTGGTATGTGTGGCAGACTATATAGAACCCAATCGCAATTTCCCTGGCGTGGAGGAAATTCGCAGGCTGGCTGAAACCGATCTGGACGCTGCGCTGATCCTCGCACTGGGAGGCACGATGCAGTTTTTGATAGAAAAGCAAAAGACGGTATTTCCGTTGACACTTTTGACTTACAACGATTTGATTTCCCTTAAAAAGGAGAGCAGGAGGGTTTAATGGTTAAAACTGTAGAAGATTTGGCTCGTTTGGTCGTGAAAGCTGCGGAAGACAAAAAGGCTGAAAATCTGATGGTGCTGGACATCAGAAACCTGTCCGTCATCGCGGACTACTTCATGATCTGCCACGGCAACAATGAGCGTCAGGTGCAAGCAATCGTCAAAGAAATTCGCGACCAAGCCCACAAAAACGGAACCGATGTCCGCGGGATCGAAGGGGCGGAAGAAGGCCGCTGGGTGCTCGTCGACCTGGGCGACGTCGTCATTCACGTCTTCCACCGCGAAGACCGCGAGTTTTACAATCTGGAGCGGCTGTGGAAAGATGCTGAGGTCGTCTCCTTCTCGGAGCAAGGGTAACGACTATGGCCTATACGCATATGGCTGCGGTTTACGACAGACTGATGGCGGATTCCCCCTACGACCAGTGGCTGGACTGGGTGGAGCGCATTTGGGCAAAAGGCGGAAAGCCTTCGAGCGTGATCGATTTGGGCTGCGGCACCGGCACGATCGCGATTCCGCTGTCGCGGCGCGGCTATCGCGTGACCGGCGTCGATCTGTCTGCTGACATGCTCGCTGTCGCTTACGACAAAATGCGCCAGGAGCAAGCGGACGTCGTCTGGGTACAGCAGGACATGCGCGAGCTTGCGCTGCCGCAGGCGGATGCGGTCATCTCTTTGTGCGATTCCCTTAGCTATTTGACGGAAGAGGCGGATGTGCAGGAGACGTTCCGACGGGTGTTTGCCCATCTTGCAGAAGGCGGCACCTTCCTGTTCGACGTGCACAGCCCGTACAAAATGCTCCATATCTTCGGGGACGAGACGTTTACGTACGTCGAGGACGAAGTTTCGTACATTTGGCAATGTTTTAGCGACCCGCTGCGCTTGGAGGTCGAGCATCAGCTCACCTTTTTCATTCGCCAGCCGGGCGGCCTGTACGAACGGGTGGAAGAGGAACACTGGCAGCGAGCGTACCAGCCGCTGCAGATGATTCGCTGGCTGATGGAAGCAGGCTTTACAGACGTGGTCGTTACGGCCGACTTCGCCGATTTGCCGCCGCAGGAGACGAGCGAACGCCTATTTTTCGCGGCAAAAAAGCCGAAGCGTTGACACAGCTGGTTCAGATTTACTATAATCGTGTTATAACTGCAAAATTCGACGCGTTGAAAGAGGAATAGTAGGTACATTCTCCGTGTGCTAGAGAGTTGACGGCTGGTGCAAGTCAACCCGGAGGAGACCGAACTCGCCTCCCAGCACTTTCCCCCAAGGCCGGCCAAGTCCGGTTGTGTAAGGGAGAGCGGTTGATCCACGTTACGGATGGAAACAAGCGGGTGAATGATTCGCATTCGCCAATCTGGGTGGTACCGCGGGAGTAAACACAACCTCTCGTCCCTTTTCGTCATTCGATAGGGGCGTGGGGTTTTCTTTATTTTACCTTACTTTTCACCATTGAGGATGGGAGTGCTTTACCATGGTTTTTAGTCATCGCGACGTAGAAAAGAAGTGGCAACAATACTGGGAGCAAAACAAGACCTTCAAGACATCCGAAGATCCGGGCAAAAAGAAGTTTTACGCGCTGGACATGTTCCCGTACCCGTCTGGGGCTGGGCTGCACGTAGGCCATCCGGAAGGGTATACGGCGACGGACATCTTGTCCCGCATGAAGCGGATGCAAGGCTACAACGTGCTGCACCCGATGGGCTGGGACGCGTTCGGTTTGCCGGCGGAGCAGTACGCGCTGGATACAGGAAACGACCCTGCCGAATTCACCGAGAAAAACATCAACAACTTCCGCCGCCAGATCAAATCCTTGGGCTTCTCCTACGACTGGGATCGGGAAATCAACACGACCGACCCGCACTATTACAAATGGACCCAATGGATCTTTACCAAGCTGTACGAACACGGCCTGGCGTACATCGATGAAGTGGCGGTGAACTGGTGCCCGGCGCTGGGAACCGTTCTGGCCAACGAAGAAGTCATCGATGGAAAAAGCGAACGCGGCGGCCATCCGGTCGAACGCCGTCCGATGAAGCAGTGGGTGCTGAAAATCACGGCATATGCAGAGCGTCTCCTGGAAGACCTGGAGGAGCTGGACTGGCCAGAGAGCATCAAGGAAATGCAGCGCAACTGGATCGGACGTTCCGAAGGGGCTGAGGTCACGTTCGGCATTGAAGGCCACAACGAGACTTTCACCGTGTTTACGACCCGTCCGGACACCCTCTACGGCGCGACCTATGCGGTGCTGGCGCCTGAACACAAGCTGGTCGATCTGATTACCAGCCCGGAGCAACGGGCAGCCGTCGACGCTTACCTGGAGCAGACCAAGCGCAAGAGCGATCTGGAGCGCACCGACCTGGCAAAAGAAAAGACTGGGGTGTTCACCGGCGCTTACGCAATCAACCCTGTCAACGGCGAACGTCTGCCGATCTGGATCGCCGACTACGTCCTCATCAGCTACGGCACAGGCTCCATCATGGCCGTACCTGCGCATGACGAGCGCGACTACGAATTCGCGAAGACGTTTGACCTGCCGATCAAGCCGGTCATTGAGGGCGGGGACATTTCCAAGGAAGCCTACACCGGCGATGGTGCGCACATCAACTCCGGCTTCCTGGACGGCCTGAACAAGCAGCAGGCGATCAACAAGATGATTGAATGGCTGGAGCAAAACGGCAAAGGTAACCGCAAAGTGACCTACCGTCTGCGCGACTGGCTGTTCAGCCGTCAGCGGTATTGGGGCGAACCGATTCCGATCCTCCACCTGGAAGACGGCACGATGAAAGTGGTACCGGAAGACCATCTGCCAATCATGCTGCCGAAGACAAAAGAAATCAAGCCATCCGGTACGGGTGAATCGCCGCTGGCCAACATTGCCGACTGGATCAATACCGTGGATCCGGAGACGGGCCTCAAGGCACGCCGCGAGACCAACACCATGCCGCAATGGGCGGGCAGCTGCTGGTACTTCTTGCGCTTCATCGATCCGCACAACGACAAGGCATTAGCGGATCCGGACAAACTAAAAGAATGGCTGCCGGTCGACATCTACATCGGCGGAGCCGAGCACGCAGTTCTGCACTTGCTCTACTCCCGCTTCTGGCACAAGTTCCTGTACGACATCGGCGTCGTGCCGACGAAAGAACCGTTCCAAAAGCTGTTCAACCAGGGCATGATTCTGGGCGAAAACAACGAGAAGATGAGCAAATCCAAAGGGAATGTCGTCAACCCGGACGACATCGTGAACAGCCACGGCGCAGATACGCTTCGTCTGTACGAAATGTTCATGGGACCACTGGATGCGTCTATCGCTTGGTCCACAAAAGGACTGGACGGTGCCCGTCGCTTCCTGGACCGCGTCTACCGCTTGTTCGTGACCGACAGCGGAGAACTGAATCCGAAGATCGTGGATACAGCGAATGTGGGCGGCATGGAGCGCATCTATCACCAGACTGTGAAGAAAGTGACCGAAGACTACGAAGGTCTGCGCTTCAACACCGGTATTTCCCAGCTCATGGTGTTCGTGAACGAAGCGTACAAGGCTGATGTCTTGCCGAAAAAGTATATGGAAGCCTTCGTGAAAATGCTGTCCCCAATCACACCGCATCTCGGGGAAGAGCTGTGGGAGAAACTGGGCCACAGCGAGACGATCGCCTACGAGGCTTGGCCGACCTACGACGAATCCAAGCTGGTGGAAGACGAAGTGGAGATCGTCCTGCAGGTGAACGGCAAGAACAAGGAAAAGCTGATGATTGCCTCCGATGCAACCAAAGAGCAGATGGAAGAGCTGGCTTTGGCCAACGAGGTGATCAAAGAGCTGATCGCAGGCAAAACGATCGTAAAAACCATTGCAGTCCCTGGCAAACTCGTGAACATCGTGGTTCGTTAAAGCGCTGTTTGCGTGCCAAGATTCAAACCGTCAAAGGAGTGGAACCTGTAACCTTGCAGGCTTCCACTCCTTTTGCTTTACGCGGCAGCGAGGGTCGCCGTTGCCATGCGCGGTTCGGCGGCGAGGCCTCTGCTTCGTCATTGATGCTGGTTGGAGAGCATATGCATGGTCATTACCTTATCTTCCGCAAATTTGGCGTGTGTGCGGCGGAATACTTCGGCAAAGAGTCCGGGCACCCCGTTTTCCAGAGCGACCAGGCCTTCTCCGGTGATTCCGCCCGGTACGCAAACGCGCTGCTGAAGGGTCGGCAAGGTAAAGACGTTTTCCTTCAGCAGATCAGCCATGCCGATCAGCATCTGGGTCGCCAAGTACGTGGCAGCTTCCTGGGAAATGCCTGTTTCAGTGGAGGCATCCTGAATCATTTGCTGCAGCAAGTAGCTCAAAAAGGCAGGACCACAGCTCGTGATATCAGAGGCCACACGCAGGAATTTTTCGGTGACCAGAACGGGGTGGCTGATGTGGGAAAAGAGGTTGAGAATGTATTTTTTCTGGGGCTCCTGAATGCGGGAGCCAAATTCACACAAGCTGATACCGCTGCGAGCGGCATTCGTGATGCTGGGGACGACCCTTGCGACTGCACACGGGACTTGGTCCTCCAGTTGATCGAGCTTGATCGGGCTGGTAATGGTAATGACGAGATGCTCAGGCCCAAGCGCCGGGGCGAGCTGCTCCAGCATGGCTCTGTATTCCAATGGTTTGACGCACAGCAGCAGCACCTTCACTTGCTTGGCCAAATCGGCATTGTCGGACGCGATGAGGAGTCCGGGGTGCCGCTCGGCAAGCGCATCCGCTTTGGCGGGGGTGCGGTTGTATATGACGATCTGGCTGGGGGACAGGGCTTTTGCTGACAGCAACGCTTCGATCAGGATGCTGCCCATGCTGCCCGTTCCGATGAACCCGATCCGATCCAAGTCCATACCTCCCTCCGTTATTCTCTCCCCATTCTATGTACCCTGTGAGGGCAACATGCCCATAGATTCCGAAGTTTCAACGAATCTGGATGCGATCCTTGATGCGCTCGAACATTTTCTCACCGATGCCTTGGATTTCTTTCAATTCGTCCAGGGAGCGAAAGCCGCCTTTTTCCTCACGGTATTGCAGAATGGCATTGGCCCTGGCCTCCCCGATTCCCGGCAGCGTCATCAGCTGTTCGCGGGAGGCGGTGTTGATGTTGACGGAGCCGGCAGCAGACGAGGGACTCCCGCTGCCTCCCACCGCGTAGGCAGCAGAGGAGAGGACGATCGGCGGGTTTGGTGGCAAAGTCTGCGGAGCTCCTTTGCCAGGAATGACGATGGCAGTCCCGTCTGTCAGCGGCGCAGCCAGGTTGATTTGCTCCAAATCGGCGTCCGGCTTCGTCCCCCCGGCCTTAGCGATGGCGTCCGCCACTCTCATGCCTGCTTCCAGTCGATAGAGCCCGGGCTGTTGGACGCTGCCCTTCACGTCGACATAAAGAGCGGGAGGGGCAGCTTGCTGCTGAGCTTGTTTTCCGGACCCGGAGGCAGGGGGTACCGGTTCCTCCCCGGAGCGGTCAGGGGCATCCGGCCGGGAAGCGGCTGAAAAACCGTCGTCCTCCGAGGCGTAAGCGGGAGGGAGCAGGGGGAGCGAGGAGCTCTCGTCCGATTGAACGGGCGACTGGGCCTGGTACAGCCACAGGCTGCTCCCGATGAACAGAACGGCACCGCCGATCCATGCGATTCTCCGGTATTTTTCCCACCATTCCCGTAACACAAAAAACCCTCCCTTGCTTTCGCATGAAATCATCGCAGAGAAACGGCGTTCTCTACCACGATGCTACGAAAAGTAAGGAAGGGTGTACAAGTTTTTCTGGGCTCTAGCCGATGTGCTGGAGCGAATTTTTTTTGCGGCGAATGTCTACATTCGGGCTGACATACGGATCAAAGGTGTACTTCTGCTCAATAAAGATCTGATGCCACAGCATGAAGACGAGGATCGTCCAGATTTTGCGGCTGTAGTCGGCGTTGCCTTCCCGGTGCTCATCGAGCATGTACAGGACGTACGCCTTGTTGATCAGATTGTCGACCTTGGACTCGAAGATGATTTCTTTGGCCCATTTGTAAAATTCGTTTTTCAGCCAATGACGGGTGGGAACCGGGAAGCCCAGCTTCTTTCTCGTCTTGATTTCCGGCGGCAAAAAGTCTTTCATCGCTTCGCGCAGGACGTGCTTGGTCGTACCGTTGGCGATCTTGTACTTCGTCGGGATCGTAGCGGCGAATTCAAACACCTTCAGGTCGATGAACGGCACGCGCAGCTCCAGGGAGTTCGCCATCGTCATCTTGTCTGCCTTCATCAAAATGTTGCCGCGAAGCCATGTGTGGATGTCCAGATACTGCATCTTGGTCACATCGTCATACTGGGAAGCCCGCTTGTAGATCTCCTCGGTGATCGTGAACGGGGAGACGTACGAGCTCGAACGGGCGATGTCTTCCATCACGACGCGTTTTTTCAGTTCCTCGCTGAAGATCAGGGCGTTGCCGAAAAAGCGTTCCTCGACGGTCTTGGAGCCGCGGATCAGGAAGTTCTTCCCTTTGATCTGGTCGGGCAGGCGTTCAGCCATGTAGCCGATGGAATGGCGCATCCAGCCAGGCAGGCCGGAGAACATTTTCAGGGCGCTCGGCTCCCGGTAAATATTGTAGCCGCCAAAAAACTCGTCCGCACCTTCCCCGGAGAGAACGACGGTGACGTGTTCGCTTGCCATCTGTGCGACGAAGTAGAGCAGGATCGCCGATGGATCCGCTACCGGTTCGTCTTGATGCCAGATGAGGCGGGGCAGCTCGTTCATATACTGCTGGGCGCCCACGACCAGCTCGTGATGCTCAGACCCGAGATATTGGGCGGTCCGTTTTGCGTAGTCGAGCTCGCTGTAGCCAGGAATGTCGGACCCTACCGAGAAGGTCTTCACAGGCTCAAACGTGCGCAGCATGGCTACGATGCTGCTGGAGTCCACTCCGCTGGAGAGGAAAGCTCCCCGCGGCACCTCGCTCACCCGGTGTTTGTCCACCGATTCCAGCAGGACGCTGCGCGTACCTTCTACATAATAAGAAAAAGGCTTGCTCTCATCCGGGTTGAACTCGACATCCCAGTAGCGCGTAAGCTTGATTTGATCGTTTTCAATGATGAACGAATGCGCAGGCGGCACGCGGTAAATGCCGCGGTACATCGTCTCCGGATCCGGCACGTACTGGAAAGTGAGATAGTGGTAAAACGCGGTGTGGTTTACCTCGCGTTCTACGCCCGGCAGCTCCAGCAAGCTCTTGATTTCGCTGGCGACACCGATCGAATCGGCGGTTTCTACATAGTAGAGAGGCTTGATTCCGAAGTGGTCACGCGCTCCGAACAGCCTTTTTTTGCGAGAATCATAGATGGTAAAGCCGAACATGCCGCGCAAGTGCTTGGGCGCGTCCGTTCCCACTTCCTCGTAGAGGTGCAGGATCGTCTCGATATCCGAATCGGTATGGAAGACGTGTCCCACGTCTTTCAACCACTGTTGCAATTCCTTGTAGTTGTAGATTTCTCCATTGCCAATAATCCAGATGTCCCGTGCTTCGTTAAACAGCGGCTGGTGTCCTCCTTCCACGTCGATGATGCTTAAACGACGAAAGCCCAGGGCGACGTTATCCTCCAAATGAAATCCGTCGTCGTCTGGACCGCGGTGCAGAATGACACCGGTCATCGCGCTGATCGCTTCTTGCAAGACAGGCGTTTGCCGCTTGTTGTAGAGTGATACGATTCCACACATATGAAATGACTCTTCCTCTCACTGGATTGCTCCTGCTAACTCTATCACGTATCGACAGTCAGCGCAATCACTCCGAATGCCTATGGCGTCGGCTCGCAGGCTCCCTTGTCTCTATTTTTGTCCCCGGCGTGCCGGATATACTTTCGAGAACCAAAGAATGGTTCGACAAAGGACGGAGGGATGCGCTTGACCATGTACGGAGCCAGCATTTGCATGGTTGTCGGTCTGATTCTGTCGGCCTGGCTGCATCCAGCCTGGGCTCTGGCAGCTGTCGGTCTCATGATCTCCGCCATGCTGCTGCCTTCGCCCAAACCACTCCGGCGGAGCATGATCGGCTACACGCTCGTCTCTATTTTAGCAGGTCTCTATTTTTATGGGTACGAGATTCTCCATGCCTCCGCATTGTTGCCGTATGCGCAGACGGAAAAAAGCATGTGGCTTCGCGGCTCGGTTGTTTCGGCTGTCAAGCGGGACGGGGATGCCGCGCGCCTTTTTGTGAGGGTGGAGGAATGGGAATCGGGTGGCAAAAAATGGAATACACTAGAACGATCGGAACGGATCGCCCTGCGCGTCAAGCTGAATCGGGAAGAAGAAGCGGGGCAAGTGGAGAAGTGGGGGATCGGTGCAGAGCTGACTGTCTTCGCCCGCCTATCCGTACCCGAACCGGTACGCAATCCATACGCATTCGACTATGCCCGCTATTTGCACTGGCAAGGTGTGGCCGTTATCGGAGAAGCTTCCTATTCAGATGGAAACGTGAAAAACAGAGGCGGCATTCGGGCGGGCTTTCAGCGTTGGCAGGAAGAAGCCGCAGCAAGACTGGATGGGCTGTTTTCGGACCCCGAAGCAGCGGGCTACATGAAATCGCTGCTGCTCGGAGTGACGGAAGACGTCACACCCGAGCTGGCGGGAATGTATGCGGATTTGGGCCTGAGTCATGTGCTGGCGATCTCCGGTCTTCATGTGACCCTGGTCAGCAGCATGTTTATGTGGAGCCTGGAGAAGGCGGGACTTCGGCGCAGATGGGCGCTGGGCGCAACTGTGCTCATGCTGGCCGGCTACGTGCTGCTCGTGGGGGCAAGCGCGTCTGCTGTGCGCTCCGGCCTCATGGGAGGCGCGGGACTCGCGGGTCAGGCCGCAGGCAAGAGGCTCGACGGCAAAGATGTCTGGGGAGGCGCCCTGATCGTCATGCTACTTGCGAATCCGTACCAGCTCTGGCATATCGGGTTTCAGCTGTCGTTTGCCGTTACGCTGGGCCTGCTCGTCTTCGTCCCGTTCGGCGAACAAGTGTGCACGAGGCTTCCCGCCTGGCTGCGTACGCTGCTGGCCGTAACGTTCGTGGCGCAGGCGGTGTCGTTTCCCTTTCTTGTCTACCATTTTCATCAGTTTTCTCCCTTGTCCTGGCTGGTGAATCTGCTCGTCACCCCTATTCTCTCCGTGGTGGTGCTGCCGCTGGGCTACATCGCCCTTGTGTTCAGCTTGATCCATCCGGCGCTGGCCAGCTGGCCGGTGCTCATGTCTGCGCATTTGCTGCAATGGCTGCACAAGCCCTTGTTTGCGCTTGACAATTGGACAGTCCCGTTCTCTCACTGGCCTCATCCCCAGTGGTGGTGGCTGTTGCTCTACGGAGGAATTTTGTTCGCGTTGCCGATTTTGTGGAAGTTGGGGTATCATCGGCAAAGGGACGCTGTCGTTTTCCTGGCAATCTACTGTGCTCTGCTCGTATTGGCCAGACAGCCTTTTAGCGCGGATGGTGAGGTGAGAATCACCTTCCTGGATGTTGGCCAGGGGGATTCCATCGTTGTCGAAATTGGCACTCAGAAGGTATACTTAATTGATGCAGGTGGAACCGTTCGCTTCCCTGCACGTGAGTCATGGAGGGACAAGCGTGATCCGTTTGAAGTGGGAAAAGACGTCGTCCTCCCCTTCTTGCGGGCTCGTGGCATCGAAACCATCGACCGCGTCGTGATGACGCATGGCGATTGGGATCACATCGGGGGATTGGCCGCTTTGGTACCCCGCTTTTCGTTTGGGGCGGTGCTTGTCAACGGCAATGCACCGAAAGGGGAAGAGAGAGAAATTCTTCAGCAATTTAGGGAAAAAGGAGTTCCCGTTTTGACGGGAAGCGCCGGACAAGGTTGGACGGATGCGCCAGGTGTGGAATGGACATGGCTGCAGTCCGGCAAGGCAGCCAAAGCCTCGGAAAATGACGCTTCGGTCGTGCTCATGCTTACCGCGTACGGGAAAAGGGTGTTGTTCACCGGCGACATCGAACGTGACGCGGAAAGCAGCATCGTGCAGAACGGATTGCACGAAGTGGACGTCTTGAAGGTTGCTCACCATGGCAGCCAGACATCGAGCAGCGAACCGTTTTTGCAGGCGTCACACCCGAAGACCGCGGTCATTTCCGTCGGGAAAGGAAACCGCTACGGTCATCCTTCGGCAGAGGTGTTACAGCGTTTGAAGCAAACAGGCTCCAAAGTATACAGAACCGACAGGCATGGCGCCGTGACACTGATCATTACGCCTGCGGGGATGTCTTGGACGACTCAAGTCTCAAATACATAAAGGGTTTGCAACCTTTTCTTTGAGCGAACCGTCTGTAGGGGGGAGAGGAGAATATGCAGGAAGCAGATTTGATCAGGAAAGCGCAGTCCGGGGATCATGATGCGCTCGTCGACCTGCTCCGATCCATTGAGACCTCCGTTTACCGCAGCGCTTACTATATTCTTGGAAACGAACAGGACGCGCTCGACGCTTCCCAGGAAGTGCTGATTCGCATCTATCGAAAATTGGATACTTATCAGGAAAAGGCGAAATTTTCGACCTGGGTGCAGCGGATCGTCAGCAACGTCTGCATGGATAAATTTCGAGCGAAGAAGGAAACGGTCTCAATAGACGAGCATGAGTTGATTATCCCTGATCGAAACAACGTCGAAGATGAAATTCTTCTCACTGGATTGTCTAGCGACATTCAGGAAGCCATCGGAAAGCTGCCCAAGCAGTACCGGATGGTGGTAGTGCTCCGCTACCTGGAGGATTTTTCGTACCAGGAAATCGCGGAGGCATTGGAATTGCCGCTTAACACGGTTAAGTCGTATTTGTTCCGGGCCAGACAACAGTTGCAGGAACTTTTGTACGACTACCAGAAAGGGGGGATCGGTTGATGACCAACGAAGAAGTTTGGGAATGGATGCAGCGGGATCTGGATGGGGACCTGTCTGTGGAAGAGCAGCAAACGCTGCAGGCCCTTATTCGCAAAGATGCTGACCTGCAACTCATGTACAACCGTCTGAAAAATGTATCACAACAGCTAGAGCAGCTGCCCCCTGTCGTACCTTCATTCAGTATCGTGGACTCGATTTTGCCGCGATTGGAATCGGCAGCCGCGACTCCTGCGGCGAAAGCCTCTTCCCTGAATGAAGAAAGCCTGCCCACTCTGGAAGTTAAGCGCAACTCGTCTTCGCCGTCGGTAACAAAAAAGTGGAAGCGAATGAAAGTGTGGTTAACCAGTATCGGTAGCACAGCAGTGGCCGCCTGCCTATTGATCGGGCTGATGGTTCCAGGAAACGACGGCAAAAACGTCGAGCCCGATGCGTACCATCAAGGGGCGGAACCTGAGCCGCAGGAAACGGGCAATGCCGCACTTGTAGGGCCGCCAGCTCCTACTCCAAGCACTAATCCATCTCCATCGAATACTCAGGAGGAGGACAAGGGGAAACAGCAGCAACAAAAGCAACAAAAGCAGCAGGTCACCCCTTCGAATAACCAAGGCACAAAAAAGGCGCCCAAACAAGTGCAGAAAGAGCCTGCTTCCAAAGCGGCCACAAACTCAGCCACGAAACCGCCCACAAACAGACCTACTCCACCAAAGCCTGTCGTAAAAGAGGAAAAGCCACCGGCATTCCCTTTCGGACTCGAAGAAAAGTCGGACAAAGAAGACAAGAGAAGTGCTCGCGAAAACGAGAGTGACGACGAGGACAAAAGCAAAGGCAAAGAAAAAGTGAAAGAGCAGGCGAAAGAGAAGTTTAAGGAAAAAGAATCGGATAAGAAAGACAAAAAAGAAGACGAGGACTGACATGGAAATTTTACGGCAAAACATCGATTTCCACGTTTGGACCGGCACCGAGTAGGGGCTTCTTGCGTATCTTACAGTATCAAGCACCCCCTGCTTACCGTTTGGGGAGGAGGAATCCCGGGGCTTTTCCCTAAACGTTTACATAAAGGTGCCAACAGATCGAAAAACCGCTCCTGCTTGGGGGGCGGTTTTTTGTTTCCCACCTATGCTATAATTACGCAGGACAAACGCGAAGAAAGGAAGGGGAGATTCCATGCCATTGCTGTCGGCAATCCGGGAAATACGCCAAAAACAGTTTTCCCCCGTCTACGTCCTGTACGGGCCGGAGTCTTTTTTGGCGGAAGAGTTTCTGTCTCTTGCCAAAAGAGAAATGATCGACCCTGATTTCAGCGATCTCAATGTGAGCGTCTACGATTGTACGGAGACCGCCCTTGCCGACATCCTGCAGGACGCCGAGACGCTTCCGTTTATGGGGGAGCATCGGCTAGTCATCGCCAGGCAAGCGTACTTTTTGACGGGAAGCAAGCCGCCTACCAAGGTAGAGAGCGATCCGGAAGCGCTGCTCGCTTATTTGCAAAGCCCTCCCGAGTATACGACACTCATTTTACATACGGATGCGGAAAAGCTGGACGAGCGCAAGAAGCTGGTGAAGACGCTCCAGCAAAAAGCCAAGGTGATTCCCTTCCTTCTCTTGAAGGATGGCGACTTGTACAGCTGGGTAGAGCGTCAGGCGGACAAATACAAGGCATCGATCGATCGTCCGCAGGCGATCAAGCTGGTGGAACGGGTAGGCGGCGAGCTGCGGCTGTTGGACAAAGAGATCGAAAAGCTGGCGATCTTCGTGGGAGAGGGCGGTGCGATCACCGAGCCAGTCATTGAAAATTTGTGTGCCCGAACGCTGGAGCAGGATGTGTTCGCTTTGATTGAGCAGGTCGCCCTGGGGAGACTCGACAAAGCGCTGCGCATGCTCTATGACTGCATGAAGACGGGCGAAGAGCCGATCAAGCTGCTGTCGCTCTTTGCGAGGCAGTTCCGCATGCTGCTGCAGGTGAGGCAGCTGGCTCCGCGCGGCTATTCGCAGCAGCAGATGGCGGGGATGATCAAGGTCCATCCGTACGCGGTGAAAAAGGCGCTGGAACAAGCGCGGCACTTCTCGGAAGAGTCTTTGAGAAAGCTGCTCCTGATCCTGGCGGAGGACGATTTTCGCATGAAGTCCGGGCAGGTGGACAAGCGGCTGGCACTGGAGCTGTTTATCGCCCGCGCCCACGACGAGAGGTTGAAGTCAAGCGGATAAGGTAAGGCAGCCATGCCTCGGCAGGTTTGGAGGAGCTTGCTTCCTTCAAAGCAGCAGCACGGCATAAGAAAAAACCCCCGTGAACCAATGGTTCTCAGGGGTTTTTCTGCAACTTTGGCCTCTTACGCTACTGGAGCGCTCAGAACGTTGAGCTTTTTCATCAAACGAGACTTTTGACGATTTGCTGCGTTTTTATGAATGAGACCTTTCGAAGCGGCCTTGTCCAGCTTTTTCACAGCCACCAGAAGAGTGGATTTCGCCAATGCTACATCGGAAGCGGCGACAGCTTTCTCAAAGTTTTTCAGGGAAGTGCGCAGATCAGACTTTTGAGAAGCACGGTGTGCGCGGCGCTTTTCAATGGTTTTGGTGCGCTTAATCGCAGATTTAATGTTTGGCATGTGTGTCACCTCCTTAGACGACCATAGACATACAGTCATACAACAAAGTAATTCTAGCATGCACCGTATCCATTTGCAAGAAAGGATTCGGAATAAAAATGGCGGATTCAAGCAACATAGTAGCAGGAACAAATTGGAGAAGGGAGCCACCGAACTATGGAACACAACATTGATTTGTCCGGCTACTCGATTCGCACGGATCTCGCTGTCGAGGCACACGAGCTCGCCTGGCAAAAAAACGAGACCGATATACCTGGCGTATTGCTCCAAGCGGACGATGCAGATCCGAACATCAAGGTCACCCGACTTCACGTGCAAAACGAAGAGGGGGGCAAAGCCATCGGGAAGCTGCCAGGCCATTACATCACCATCGAGGTGCCAAAGCTGCGCGACAACGACACCTCGATCGAAGAGCAGGTAGCCCGTCGCTTTGCCCATGAGATGGTCAGCTTTCTCAAGGAGCTGGGCATCACCGAGGAGAAGAAAGCGCTGGTCGTCGGACTGGGCAACTGGAATGTGACACCGGATGCGCTAGGGCCGATGGTGGTTGAAAATCTGCTGGTGACTCGTCACCTCTACCAGCTCGCGCCGGAGACGGTCGGCGAGGGCTATCGGGAAGTGAGTGCCCTGTCCCCGGGGGTGCTCGGAATTACGGGCATCGAAACAAGCGAAATCGTCTTTGGGGTCGTGGAGAAAAGCAAGCCGGATTTTGTGATCTGCATTGACGCTCTGGCTTCCCGGGCCTTGCATCGGGTAAACACGACGATCCAAATCTCCGATACGGGGATTCATCCGGGCTCCGGAGTCGGCAACAAGCGCAAGGCGATCGATCAGAACACGCTGGGCATTCCCGTGATTGCCATCGGGGTGCCGACCGTCGTTTTCGCATCCACGATCGTCAACGATGCGATTACGTACCTCCTCGGACATTTCAATCAGTCGATGGCGGAGAGCAAGCGCGCTTTCAACAAGCTGTCGATGAGCACCCTACCCGAACGTAAAGAGCCGTACACCGAAGAAGACTTGCCGGATATGGAATCGCGCAAGACGTTCATGGGATTGGTAGGCTCCTTGCCGGAAGAGGAAAAACGTCAGCTCATCCACGAGGTGCTCCGTCCGCTGGGACAGGATCTGGTAGTGACACCCAAGGAAGTGGACGACTTTATCGAGGGCGTCTCCAACGTCATCGCCACCGGACTAAACCGCGCGCTGCACCGGGCTGTCGACGAGCAAAACAGCGGAGCTTATACGCACTAGGCAATGAGAGAGAGCGTGCGCCTCTCATTTTAAGAGAAATGCTAGGAAACGGGTTCTATCGTCTCTATGAGGCTCATAGGCTAAAGCATAGACGAGCGGGAAGGAAACAAGAGAAAGGCTCCCGCGACAATGCTACAGCATGAGGAGTGAGACAGATGGCTTCCCTGATCCAGCGCCAATTCGTGATCCTGTCGTTTATAACCGCTTTTCTGTTTATTGTGACCGGGGTGCTCTCCTTGGGCGGCAACAGACTGTTGGTCACATCCTCCGCCGTGCAGCAAGCGGCGGCACACGTCTCCAGCCTGGCGATCCTCGATTGGATGGGAAAGGAAATCCCTGTGCTCAGCGAGACAGTGCAGACCGGGTCCGATCGCCGGAGCAATAGCGTGACAGGCTTTCTGTTCCAGCTTGCGACCAGCATTCAGCCAGGGGATCTGCGGACTTTGCTGGGGAGAGAGCTCCCAGGGATGGTTACGAGCGAGGACGCCCGATTTGTAGTAGCGGGCAAAGGCGCGTCGCTGTCCGACTTTTACATCGAATACCCGCCGCACCCCAAGCAGGTCATCGACGCCTCCGACGCCGTGCCGCTCACCCCGGCGGACGAGAAGACGGAGGACAAGGCGACAAAGCCGGAGCAGAAGCCGGCCGCCCGCCCGAACACAGGGGGCAAGAAGATCGTCTATGTCTACAACACCCACAACCGCGAGTCGTGGTACAGCGAGACGAAGCCGGTAGGCACTTCGGTGGACCACCCCACGAGGAACATCTCGCTGGTCGGCAAAGCCCTGGCCCAAGCCCTCAACGATCGCGGCATCGGCTCGGACGTGAGCACCGATGACATTTATCAGGAACTGCTGAACAAGAAAATGGATTACGCCTTGTCTTACGCGCAGTCTTTGCAAGTGGTCAAAGCGGCTGCGGAAAACAACCGGGAGCTGCACTATTTCTTCGACCTGCACCGCGACACCGCCCCGCGGGATCGAACCACCGTCACGATCAAAGGCAAGACGTACGCACGCGTGATGTTCGTCATCGGAAAACGAAACAAAAACTACGAAAAGAACGAAGCATTCGCCACCGAGCTGCACCAACTGATGGAAGAGATGTACCCGGAGCTTTCGCGCGGCGTGATGGAAAAAGGGGCCAAAACCGATCACGGCGAGTATAACCAGTCCATCTCTCCGGGAAGCCTGTTAATGGAAATAGGTGGAACGGAAAACACGCTGCAAGAGTCTCTGAACACGGCGGAAGCGTTGGCAGACGTGTTTGCGGCTTACTACCTGAAGGCGGAAAAAGTGGGAAAACCGGCAGCGAATGAGCCGGCGAAAGGGTGACGAGCATGAGCGTAACGGCAAAACTGTCAGGGCTTTTGGTCGTGCTCCTGGTCGGAGTCGTGATCGGCTTGCAGACGGCAGAGCGGGGCATCTCCAAGGTGAGCGGACTTCCGGAGCAGCAAACGCAAACCTTTTACATCAAAAAAATGGACCAGGGGCAAATGGAAATTGCGGTAATGGGCAAGCAAGTAAAGACAGCCGGGCCCGAAAAGATGGTCAATTACATGAGCAATATGGGATTAACCTTGGGAGAGACGGTGAAAAAGGGAGCCAAATCGTTTGTGGACTGGGTAGGGAATATGTTCGCCCCGTAGGTATTTGTTTACGCGCAAAAAAATAATAGGAAGAAAGAATGAGAGACAAAAGGCCTGTACGCACAGGTCTTTTTTGTGTGTGCGATAGCGGCTGCAGATGGGTGCCGATGCCAGACATCCTAGAGAGCAAAGGCATCAGGAGCAAATCACAGGTCCCTTCGGATGTAATAGACATAACATTCTATATAGTAGCCAAAAATATAATTATTAGAATTTATTGTGTTGCCAAAAAATTGTACTAATGGCATAATATCTACTGATAGAACTATTTCTATTGAATATATGGCAAGAGAGGTGCGCCACGTGTCACAGCCAGTCCTTCAAATCGAAAATCTGCAGACGCACTTTTTTACGGACCGCGGCCAAATACCGGCTGTTGACGGTGTGACGATCACGGTAAACAAAGGGGAGATCGTCGGCATTGTAGGCGAGTCCGGTTGTGGAAAAAGTGTAACCTCCCTTTCCGTCATGAAGCTGGTGCCCAATCCTCCAGGCAAAATCGTGGGAGGAGCCATTCGTTTCAAGGGAGAGGACCTGGTCACGGCCGATGAAAAGAGGATGCGGGAAATACGGGGCAATGAGATCGCGATGATCTTTCAGGAGCCGATGACCTCCCTCAATCCCGTCTTTACCATTGGCGATCAGATCAGCGAGGCCGTACGCCTGCACACGAAGGCGAGCAAAAAAGAGTCCAGGCAGCGAGCGGTCGAGATGTTGAGAAAAGTGGGAATTCCCCGGGCAGAGGCGATCGTGGACGAGTATCCGCACCAGCTTTCCGGAGGGATGCGGCAGCGCGTGATGATCGCCATGGCGATGGCCTGCGACCCCGTGCTGCTGATCGCCGACGAGCCTACCACGGCGCTGGATGTCACGATTCAGGCCCAGATCCTGGACTTGATGAGGCAGTGCAACCGCGAATCCGAAACAGCCATCTTGCTGATTACCCACGATCTCGGGGTGGTGGCGGAAATGTGCCACCGTGTCGTAGTGATGTACGCAGGAAATGTCATTGAAGAAGGGGATGTGCGGACGATCCTGAAAAATCCGCAGCATCCGTACACGATAGGCTTGCTGCAATCCCTGCCAAAGCTGACCGGCTCCGAGGAGCGGCTGTATTCCATTCCGGGCAACGTGCCGATCCCGGGTTCGCTGACAGTCGGATGCCGATTTGCGCCGCGCTGCGACAAGGCGACGGACCGGTGCCGCGAAGAGATGCCGCAGCTCAAGTCAGTGGGCGAAAACCATCGCTCGCGGTGCTGGCTGGGCGAATAACCCGAAAGGAGCATGCAAGTGACTGAAGAACTGCTCGTCGTGAAGAACCTGAAAAAATATTATCCGATCACTGGCGGTGTCCTCGGCGGGGAAGTAGGGGTCGTAAAGGCGGTAGACGACGTTTCGTTTTCCGTAAAGCGAGGAGAAACGCTTGGACTGGTAGGGGAAAGCGGCTGCGGAAAATCAACGACGGGACGCTCCCTTTTGCGACTGATCGAGCCGACCGAAGGCGAAGTCCACTTCGACGGGGTCAACGTGACATCCCTTTCGGCAGACCAGATGCGCAAAATGCGCCGGGACATGCAGATCGTCTTTCAGGATCCGTTCGCCTCTCTCAACCCTCGTCACAATATTGAAAAGATTCTGGAAGAACCACTTATCGTTCACGGAATCGGAACGGCCGCCGAGCGCAAGAAAAAGGTGCAGGAGATGCTCGAGGTAGTCGGCCTGAGCAGCTATCACGCGAGGCGCTACCCTCACCAGTTTAGCGGCGGCCAGCGCCAGCGAATTGGAATTGCCCGCGCGCTGATGCTGAATCCAAAGCTGATCGTCGCAGACGAGCCGGTTTCGGCCCTGGACGTGTCCATCCAGTCGCAGGTGCTGAACCTGATGCAGGATTTGCAGCGGGAACTGGGACTCACCTACCTGTTCATCGCGCACGACCTCAGTGTGGTCCGCCACATCAGCGATCGAGTCGGGGTCATGTACCTGGGGAGAATCGTCGAGCTGGCGAGCAGCAGGCAATTGTACAGCACGCCGCTCCACCCGTATACGAAAGCGCTGCTGTCCGCGGTTCCGACGCCAGATCCGGATGATGTCCGCGAGAGAATCATTCTTCAGGGTGATGTGCCAAGCCCGGCCAACCCGCCAAGCGGCTGCACCTTCCATACCCGCTGTCCCCACGTGACGGATGAGTGCCGCACGGTTCGACCGGCCTTTCAGGATGTAGGCGGCGGACACTTTGTGGCTTGCCATCTATACAAGTCTTAGCCGAGAAGACAATTGCTGACTGGGCAAGACCTCGCAAAGGGGGGATGCGAAGCAGGTCGACAAAAGCCATGTTTGATCCGTTGTGAAATCTGAAAGTTTAGAAGAGGGGGATTATTCATGAAGAAGAGAGTTTTCTCTGCTGCCATGACCAGCTTGCTGGCGCTGTCCATGCTGCTGGCGGGTTGCGGCGGATCTCAGACGGCGCAAAAGCCGGCAGAACAGCCAAAGACAGAAGCACCGGCGACCACACCGGCGGCAGAGCCGGCAAAGAACGGTCCGAAGCAGTTGATCATAGGCCGTGGCGGGGATTCCGTAGGGCTGGATCCCATCCAGCAGACTGACGGAGAGTCCTTCAAAGTGACGGAAAACGTGTTCGACACCTTGGTAGGCTACGAGGAAGAAAGCACGGCTGTCGTGCCGTCCCTGGCTGAAAAATGGGAGATCGCGCCTGACGGCTTGACCTATACCTTCCACCTCCGTTCCGGCGTGAAATTCCACGATGGCACGGAGTTCAACGCCGAGGCTGTGAAGTGGAACTTCGAGCGCTGGATGGACAAGAGCCATCCGCAGCACAACAAGGAAGGCTTCGAGTACTACAACGACATGTTCGGCGGATACAAAGGCGACAAGGACCACGTGATCAAATCGGTCGATGTGGTAGACCCGCTGACTGTGAAGTTCACGCTGAACCGTCCGCTGGCTCCGTTCATTCAAAACCTGGGCATGTCCTGCTTCGCCATCGCTTCTCCGAAAGCGGTGCAGGAAATGGGACCTGAGAAGTTCAATGAGCATCCGGTAGGTACCGGTCCGTTCAAATTCGTCGAGTGGAAACGCAATGATACGATTACCCTGGAAAAGAACCCGGACTACTGGAATGCGGGTTATCCGAAAATGGACAAATTGGTGTTCAAGGTCATTCCGGAAAACACAGCTCGTCTGACTGCCCTGACTTCCGGAGAGATCGACCTGATGGACGGTCTGAATCCGGACGACGCGCAAGCAGTCAAAGACAATCCCGACCTGCAGCTGATTCTGCGTCCATCCATGAACCTCGGCTTCCTCGGCTTCAACGTCGAGAAAAAACCGCTCGACAACCCAAAAGTGCGTGAAGCGATCGCATACGCTGTAAACAAACCGGCGATCATCGAAGCGTTCTTCGCGGGATTGGGCCAGCCGGCCGTAAACCCGATGCCTCCTTCCATCTGGGGTCACAACGGCAATATCAAGGACCGTGAGTACAACCTGGATAAAGCGAAGCAGCTTCTCACGGAAGCGGGCTTCCCGAACGGCTTCAAGATCAAGTTCTGGGCGATGCCGGTTGCACGTCCGTACATGCCGGATGGCGTGAAAATCGCCGAGGCAATCCAGCAGGATCTGAAGAAGATTGGCGTAGAAGCAGAGATCGTCACGATGGAATGGGCGACTTACCTGGAAAAAACCAAAGCCGGCGAACAAGAGATGTTCCTCCTTGGCTGGACCGGCGACAACGGAGACCCGGACAACTTCCTGGCTACCTTGCTCGACAAAAACAACATCGGCGGAAACAACCGTACGCGCTGGGCAAACGAAGAAGCCCACAAGCTTCTGATGCAGGCTCAATCTGCGACCACCAAGGAAGAGCGCGAAAAACTGTATCTGCAAGTGCAAGAAATCATCTTCAAGGATGTGCCGATGGTGCCGCTGGCGCATTCCACTCCAGCATTGGCCGCCAAAGCGAACCTTGTCGACTACAAGCCGCATCCGAAGGGCTCGGAGTCTCTGGAGAAAGTTGACTTCAAATAAGCAGCAGCAAGCGGACTTAAGAGGAAGGGTGAGAGGAGCGTATCCCTCTTCTCGCCCTTTTCTTTCCTTGACTTATCCTTCATCGTTCATCAGGAAAAAAGTATGGTAAGACAGGCTTTTTATTTAAGGAAAGCGAGGAGATGGCATTGCTATCTTACAGCATCCGAAGAATTCTCATGCTCATCCCTGTTCTACTGGGCATGTCCATCGTCGTTTTTTCTATCATTCGTGCCATCCCAGGCGATCCGGCTCTCACGATTCTGGGAGAGAAAGCAAGCCCGAAAGCCATCGAAGACTTGCGGGAAGCGCTCGGTTTGAACCTCCCTTGGTATATTCAATACTTCGATTACTTAAAGCAAATTGTGACAGGCAATTTGGGGGTATCGCTGCACTCCGGTGCCAGCATCACTCAAGAGATTGGACCTTATTTGGCGGCGACGACGGAACTGACGATTGTCAGCATGCTGTTCGCGGTGCTGATCGGCGTAAATGCAGGCATTCTCTCGGCCTGGAAGCAAAACTCCTGGTTTGACTACTGTGCGATGTTGATTGCCTTGATAGGCGTATCCATGCCGATTTTCTGGCTTGGATTGATGGAGCAATGGTTCTTTGCTCAGGAACTGAAATGGCTGCCATCAGTTGGTCGTGACAATTCGCGTAATCCCGTAGAGGCCATTACGCAGTTCTATATACTGGATACCATCCTCGCAGGACAATGGGATCAGCTGTGGGAAGTCATCAAACATCTCATTTTGCCTGGGATTGCTCTTGGCACGATTCCGATGGCGATCATTGCACGCATCACGCGCTCCAGCATGCTGGAAGTCATGCGTGCAGACTACGTGCGTACGGCAAGGGCGAAAGGTTTGGCGCAGTTTTGGGTGGTGTACAAGCACGCTTTGAAAAATGCCATGATACCGGTCCTGACCGTAATCGGCCTGCAGACGGGCTTGCTGCTGGGTGGAGCCGTGCTGACCGAAACCATTTTCGGCTGGCCGGGAGTAGGGCGATATATTTACACGGCGATCGGCAATCGCGATTATCCGGTGATCCAATCCGGCATTTTGGTCATCGCCACGATCTTCGTGCTGATTAATCTCTTGGTCGATCTCCTGTACGCCTACATCGACCCGCGCATCAAATATCGCTAAAGGAGGCAGGAGGCATGGCAAATACGCAAGCGCAAACAGTGCCGTTGCACGTAAAAGACGAACAAATCATCTCTCCTTGGCGAGAAGCTTGGAGATCGCTCCGAAAGAACAAGCTGGCGATGGTGGGGCTGGGGATCATTCTCTTTTTCATCATCGTCGCGGTCCTTGCCCCGGTGATCGCGCCATATCCCTACGACGAGGGCGAACTGGTGATGAAGAACAAGCCACCTTCAGGGGAGCACTGGTTTGGTACGGATTACAACGGTCGGGATGTGTTCAGCCGTGTCGTATATGGGGCACGCATTTCTCTTTGGGTCGGGACCTTTTCCGTGATCGGTTCCGTCATCGCCGGTACCATTCTCGGGCTCCTGGCGGGGTTCTACGGAAAATGGATCGATACGATCATCTCGCGAATTTTTGACATCATGCTGGCATTTCCCAGCATTCTTCTGGCCATCGCTATCGTCGCCATTTTGGGGCCTTCCCTGCAAAACGCGCTCTTGGCCATCGCGATCATCAACATCCCGACATTCGGGCGGCTGGTTCGCTCGCGGGTCCTCAGCCTGAAGGAAGAGGAATTTGTCATGGCCGCGCGTGCTATCGGGATGAAGGATTCCCGCATTCTGCTTCAGCATATTTTGCCGAACAGCTTGGCGCCAATCATCGTCACCGGCACGATGGGGATCGCCACCGCAATCATCGAGGCAGCGGCTCTTGGCTTCCTTGGCCTGGGAGCCCAACCGCCGGAGCCGGAGTGGGGCAAAATGCTGTCCGATTCCCGACAATACATTCAAAAGGCGCCCTGGACAGTTATTTTCCCAGGCTTGTCGATCATGCTGACGGTACTTGGCTTCAACCTGATCGGGGACGGTCTGCGCGATGCGCTGGATCCGCGCATGAAGAACTAAGGCTGCACGCTACGTGAAGGAGGGAATGGTTTCCCTCTTTTTTTCATGTGCGACAAAATCGCGGCACAATTGATTGAAGGACGCAGCCGCTTTGGTGACGACCTGATGGGGCACGCCGGGAAGGAAGATCAGCTTGGCATGCGGCAAATGTCGGCGGAACAGCTGTCCGTAAGGGTGCATACGTGTATCCTCCCCGCCGTAGACGAGCAGTGTCGGCATGGAGAGCTCGTGAAGACGTTGCGTGCACCGGTAGGAGTGGCCGGCTGCATATAGCTGCTTCAGCGTGACGGCGTCTGTCCGGGAAGCGTGCTGGATCCAATGGTCTCTCGTCTGTGGATCGTCCGTATGGGAGGACGCAATGCTCCGGGCGAGGAGCGGTACGCCGTGCAGGGTGGCCAATGCCTGTGCGACGGAGAAGCGGCTGTGCAAATACAGATCGTCTACCTCCGAGAAGCCGCTGGCCAGGATGAGGCCGCTTATCTCTTCGGGAAAACAGAGGGCGTATTCCAGGGCGATCGCAGCTCCTTGCGAGTAACCGAGCAGATAGGGGCGTTCAAGTCCAAGCGCCCCGAGGAGGCGGTGTAGGAGGGTGGCGAGATCGTGGATCGTGTATGGCTTTGCCAAAGCACTGCTGCGTCCATGTCCAGGCAAGTCCGGGATGATAAGCTCATAACTATCTGCGAGTGTCTGTTGATACTGGAAGTTGACGGAGCCAATGCAAGGGGCATGGATGCAGACGATCGGCCGTCCCTGCCCGAAAGTCATGCAGGCCATCTGCTCTCCGTCTGGGAGCGGAATGATTCGTTCCATGTTCGATTCACCTCAGGGAAATGGATTGGATCAAGCAGGAAATTTTCTCGGATAAGCTTCTTTTTTGGAGAGGGAAGTGGTATCCTCGCATTAGAATATTGGTGAAAGCTAGGTGACGATGATGTTCCAAGAGCGCATTCAAAAACTGCATGATTTCCTGACGAAGCAAGGGCTTGACGCGGTGTTGATCACCTCTCCCAAACATGTTTATTATTTGACAGGGTTCTTCACCGATCCACATGAGCGTTTTTTGGGGCTGATCATTCCGGCGAGCGGCGAACCTTCGCTGATTGTGCCGGCACTGGATCGTGAGGCGGCTGCGGCAGCATCCTCCGTCCAAAATATCTTCACCCACACGGATACACAAAATCCATACGACGTCTTAAAACAAACGTTGCCTGCCAATCTGAAGCAGCTGGGCATTGAGAAAAGCCATATGACGGTGGATCGTTACGAGGCGGTCAGCGAAGCCGTAGGCGCTTCCCGCTACGTCGATGTGGAGGAGCCGCTGCGTGAAATGCGCTTGATCAAGTCTGCGGATGAAGTCGATCGCATGAAACATGCCATGCGCTTGGTAGAAGACTCCCTTCGCGAAACTTTGAAAAAAGTCAAACCAGGTGTCACGGAGATGGAGCTCGTCGCGGAGCTGGAATACCAAATGAAGCGTCTGGGTGCGGAAGGGCCATCGTTCACCTCGATGGTCTTGGCCGGGGAAAAGTCTGCTCTCCCGCACGGAAAGCCGGGAACGCGCCAGGTACAGGAAGGAGAAGTGCTGCTGTTTGACATCGGCGTAGAGGCAAACGGGTACGTCTCCGACATTACTCGCACGTTTGCGGTGGGAGAGATCAGCGAGCAGCTTCGCGAGATCTATGAGACGGTTCTTGCGGCCAACGAGGCTGCAATCGCCCAAGTTCGTCCGGGCGTGACGTTCGCCCATCTCGACAAGACAGCACGGGACGTGATCGCGGCCAAAGGATACGGTGAATATTTCATGCATCGCCTCGGCCACGGTCTGGGAATGGATGTGCACGAGTACCCTTCCGTCCATGGCGAAAACCAGGAGAAACTGCGTGCAGGCATGGTATTTACCATTGAGCCGGGAATTTACGTGCCGGGCGTAGGCGGGGTGCGGATCGAAGACGACGTGCTCGTGACGGAGACCGGAGTAGAAGTCCTGACCCAGTTCCCGAAACAACTGACGGTCATCGGTAAATAATCGAACGGCAAAAAACAACATAAAGGTTTGATGGTGCTGACTGAACCAAAAAAATGGGTGCAGCCAGCTTAAAAGGGAAGTCCGGTGAAAAGCCGGCGCGGTCCCGCCACTGTAACGAGGAGTCCTCTGCGAATATCCACTGTTCTGCTGATTGGCGGAATGGGAAGGGCGCAGCGGATGATGAATCGGAGCCAGGAGACCTGCCATGAAACCATGCACAATCGACCTACGCGGATGGGGATGATGTGGAAGCATTTCAGGCGGGAGACCGTCTGTTTGCCTTAGTTTTGTCCACACGAAGAGAAGCATCTCCCGACTGCGAACGGGAGGTGCTTTTTTCATGGTGAGGATTGCCAAAAGGCAGGCCAGCAGGTAAGGTAGGGATTGAATAAATCGTAACAATTACGATTTAATAAACTATGTCTTTCCCATATTCCGCAAAGGAGAGAACAACCGATGAAATTAAAAACTGAGAAGAAATGGATGAGACCACAAAAGTGGGAGGCCGCGAAGAAAGGAAGATGGTCTTTGTTGCTAGTGGCATTGATGCTGCTGGTGAGTGCGTGCGGAACTCCTGCACCGGCAGGGCAAACAGAAGCCGAAGCAAGTCCAAAGGCCGGACAGGGAGCTGAGACGCGGACCGCCGACACAGGGACCGGGGAGACGGTTGTCGTTCAGACGAACGGCCGGGAGATGGTCTTTCCGGAAGCTCCGAAGAGAGCGGTTACCTTGAATCAGCATGTGACGGAGGTCATGCTTGCGCTGGGATTGGAAGACAAGATGGTCGGAACAGCGTATCTGGATGACGAAATTCTCCCGAGGTTTAAGGCGGCTTACGACAAGATTCCGGTCTTGGCGGACAAGTATCCGAGCAAGGAAGTGCTGATGGCGGCTGAGCCGGATTTCGTGTACGCCGGATGGAAGAGCGCCTTCGGAGATAAAGGGGTTGGATCCATGGAGGAATTGGAGAAGGCAGGCATCAAGTCATACTTGCACGAATCCTCGAACAAGCCGACCCCTTCGATCGATGATGTCTTTTCCGATATACAAAACGTCGGACGCATCTTTCGCGTGGAGGATCGAGCGGACGCACTTATCGCCAAGATGAAAGGGGAGATGGAGCAAATCGCCGGAAAGCTCGGCAACGTGGACAAGCCCCTCCCTGTATTTGTCTATGACAGCGGCGAAGAGCAGCCGTTTACCGCAGCGAACAACTACATGACGGCATTAATCCAAATGGCTGGAGGCAAAAATATTTTTGACGACATTCAAAAAGGATGGGCGGAAGTGAGCTGGGAGGAAGTCGTAAACCGCGATCCGCAAATCATCGTCATCGTGGATTACGGCGACAAGACGGCGGAGCAAAAACGGAGCTTGCTTTTAGGCAAACGCGAGCTGGCAGATGTGTCGGCGATCAGGAATCAGCGGTTCGTCATCCTCCCTCTGTCTGCGGCGGCGGAAGGCGTGCGTGCGCCAATCGCCCTTAACATTCTCGCGGAAGGCCTGTACCCGGAGAAGTTTACGCAATGATGCGGAAGCGAGAAGATGTAAGAAAAACGTTCCGTTCAGGAAGGGGAGCTTGGAGCTTGGCCGAAATGAGCTTTTCCCTGCTCAGTCTGTCCCTGCTGTTTGCCTTGCTCCTGTCGATTACGCTGGCTGTGACTCTGGGCTCCGTAGAGATACGGCCGGGCACCGTTTGGAAAATTGCCTTGACGCACGTCCCCTTTGTCGGGGAGAGGATCGAAGCCGATTGGTCAAGAGCGCAGCATACGATTATCTGGGAAATTCGCTTCCCGCGCGTCTTGCTGGCAGCAGTGGTGGGAGCCGGGCTGTCCGTGGTGGGGGTGACCATCCAGTCGCTCGTCCGCAACTCCTTGGCTGATCCGTATATCTTGGGGGTTTCTTCAGGCGCATCTGTAGGCGCCACCTTGGTCATCCTGTTCGGGGCGTTTAGCATGTACGGGCAATACGCCTTGTCGGCAGGTGCGTTCCTCGGCTCACTCGTATCGATCCTGCTTATCTTTTCGCTCTCCCGATTGGGGGGACAAAATTCCACGGTCCGTCTGCTGATGGCGGGGATCGCCATCTCGGCCGTTCTGTCAGCGATCACCAGCCTGCTTATCTTCGCGGCGCCGAATGAGCACGGAATCCGGTCTGTGCTGTTCTGGATGAGCGGCAGCCTGGCCGGGGCCAAATGGGAGTATTTGACGATTCCCACCCTGGTGGTTGTGGCCTGCCTTGGAGTGCTGCTCGTGCAATATCGGGCGTTGAACGCCATGCTGATGGGCGAGGAGTCAGCAAGCACGCTCGGGGTGAATACGGTGCGGTTTCGCAAACTGCTGCTGGTGATCACTGCGCTGCTGACCGGCGTCATCGTCGCCATCAGTGGCGCGATCGGCTTCGTCGGATTGATGATGCCGCATATCGTACGGGTCATCGTCGGCTCCGATCATCGCAGGGTATTGCCGGTCAGCGCTTTGCTCGGGGCCATCTTTCTGATCTGGGCCGACGCCTTGGCGAGGCTCTCTTTTGCCCCGGAAGAGCTGCCGATCGGAATCATTACAGCGCTGTGCGGCGGTCCCTTTTTCATCTGGCTGATGCTGCGCAGTTCCTATTCGTTTGGGGGTGACGGCCGATGAAGCTTGCGGTAGAAGACCTCGCTGTATCGTTGGCGGGCAAGCACATCATCCGGGATATAGGCATGCAGGTGAAGACTGGCGAGTT
This sequence comes from Brevibacillus brevis, assembly GCF_031583145.1. NCBI lineage: Bacteria > Bacillati > Bacillota > Bacilli > Caryophanales > Paenibacillaceae > Brevibacillus > Brevibacillus brevis. The sequence continues at coordinate 2,246,234 of NZ_CP134050.1, forward strand.
TGTGGGAATCATCGGGCCAAATGGGAGCGGCAAGTCGACGCTATTGAGAAGCGTTTATCGGGTCTCTCAGCCGTCCGCAGGCTGGATCGGCTTGGATGGAGAGGATTTGTACGGGCTGTCCACGCGGGAAGTCGCCCGGCGGATGGCGGTGGTTCGGCAAGAATCGTCCGTCGAGTTCGACTTTTCGGTGCTGGAAATCGTCATGATGGGGCGTTCTGTGCACAAGCGATTGTTCCAAGCGGATACAGCCCTCGATATCGGGATCTGCGAAGACGCACTGGAAAGGGTGGGCATGCGCGATTATGGCCACCGCAGCTTTTTCTCTCTGTCCGGCGGGGAAAAACAGCGGGTGCTGATCGCCCGGGCACTGGCCCAGCAGGCCTCGTTTCTCGTGCTTGACGAGCCGACCAACCATCTGGATATACGCTACCAGCTGCAGGTCCTGGATTTGGTGAAGGCGCTCGGGATCACGGTATTGTCTGCCTTGCACGACTTGAATTTGGCAGCGATGTACTGCGATCGCCTGTACGTGATGAAGGACGGGGAAATCGTCGCCAGCGGCCCCCCGGACGAGGTGCTGTCCCCTGGACTGATCCGGACGGTCTTCGAGGTCGAGGCCGATGTGATTATCCATCCGTTCACCGGCAAGAAGCACGTGTACTTCTTTTCCCAGTCTTGCCGGCTCGATCTGAAAAAGCAGGAGGTTGGCCGTGTCCGATGAGTGCGTATAGCCGTGCTATCCGCAGCCGGCGCCGCTGGACGCTGGACAGTCATCGCCCCAAAAATATCTCCCCCGAATCTGTAACAAATTCTTCGCTGGCGCATCTAACCAGTTGAGGATCAATGATGGGAGGACGCGCACGTGGAAAAATTGCAACCCACCGACGAAGCGGCCTTTGAAAAGCTCATGCGGGAATACGGGACGCGCGTGCTGCGGCTGGTTACCTTTCTGGTCAAGGACCGAAGTCTGGCGGAGGATCTCACGCAGGACGTATTCGTAAAAGTGTACCGAAATCTGCCCCGTTTTCGTGGACAGAGCAGTATCCATACGTGGATTTACCGGATTGCCGTCAACGAGTGCAAAGGCTATCTGCGCTCCTGGTCCTTTCGCAGAATCGTCCCTCGCGCCTGGATCAAGCGGGAAGGGGATGTCTCGACCGAACAGCTCGTGCTGCACCAGTCGGAGCGGGATGAACTGTTTTTTCAGGTGCAAAATCTTCCGCCGATGTATCGACAGGTGATTGTCCTCCATTATTATGCGGATCTGTCGATTGGCGAAGTCGCGCTTGTGCTGTCCGTGTCCGAGGGGACGGTCCGTACGCGGCTGCATCGAGCCCGGCAGCAGCTGAAAAAACAGATGGGAGAGGGGGAGGAATGGCAATGGACGAGCACAAGCGGATCGAGCAATTGAAGGAACGGGTCGATCAGACGGTATTTCGGAACGTCCATTTTACTCGCGCGATGGAGGAGCGAGTCCGCAGCAAAATATGCAGAAACACGGGATCGCTTGCGTGGCGGCAGCCCTTCGCTTTTACCGCGGCTCTCCTGCTGGTATTCGTTCTGCTTTGGAGTGCGTGGCCAGCAGGGAGCGACCCCGGTCAGGAGCAGGCAGCAAAGCCTTCTCATCCCGATCCTGGGCTGCTGCACGGAGGGACTCTGGAGGTGCCTGATCTGTGGCATCCTTCCCCCCGAACCGAGACCACGTTCGAAAACAAGCCATTCACCTACCTTGGCGAGCGGCCAGTGAGAATTTTGACCGATGAGAACGGTTTTTACGAGGAACAGCAGCAGCGTATCATTTGGCTGATCGACGCCCCCCAAGCGTCCAAGGTGGAATTGGTTGCGTACGACAGCGGCGGAAGGCGGATTGACCTTGGGACTTACCAATTGGGAGCCCCCTTGTACGATGCACAGGGACATTTTCCCTCAGGCATCGCCTTGCCTGATCCAGGCGTCTGGAAGCTGCAAGTCCTCGCAGACGGCAAGCATCTGGGGCAAGTGTTTGTACAGGTGCAGGCAGGCGTCTCACCAGCCAATCGGGAACTGGTGGAGCCGATCGTCCGCAACTATCTGGAGACGGAAGGGACGAAGCTGGGGTGGCTCGGACATGATAGGGACGTGAATATCGAACTGCTTGGAGTGGAAGCCCCCGACGCAGCCTCCCGCAAAGTGTACGCCTGGGTGAAGGTCTTGAGCAAGGATCCGCGCCTTTCTTCGGGAGTCAGCGCCCCGATGGTCTTTGACATCGCCTACGACAGCAAGTCTTACAACGTTACGGATATGCAAATGCCGCAGGACGGAAGTCTCTACCAAAGCAGTCTGCAAAAGCTGTTCCCGCCAAAGGTGCTGGAACGCATGAAATCCCATGAATAGGAGCGCAAGGATGAAAAAACGGACCGCATAAGAAGGTCCGTTTTTTTCGTCCAGACGTAAAATTTGGCCCCGATCCCGTTCTAGGTGCGTTCGCCATAGTTCGTAACCCTGTTGTATTGTCAGCGTTGATCAAACGCCCCCCTGCTTGCCCGGCTTAACAGATACGGTGTCCCATACGCTCATCAGTTGAGTGATGGCAGCGTCAATAGCCTCGTAGGGCACACCGTCCCGTGCTTGTGTCGAAATTCCTCTAAGAAATGTTTCAAATAATGTAACCAGCATGGGGATATCCGTTGATTCAGGCAACTCCCCATTGGATACGCCTCGTTCGATACAATCATTCAGCCAACCACGGACTCTTTCCCGTTCCTTAGCGAGCATCTCCCGTATGTGCTTTTGCTCGGGAGAACAGTTTACCGCGGACAAAACCAACAGACAGCCTAAAGGATGGGAGTTCTCTGTCTGAAAACGTGCCGTTCGCCGCAATCCCTGCTCGATGGCTGCTTTCGCTGCCAGACTGGAATCCCTGAAGCTTTCCGAAACATGTCCATAAGTAGATATATATCGATCCACCACTTCCCGAAATAACGCTTCCTTGGATTCGAACGCCGCGTAAAAACTGGCTGCTGATATATTCCCCATCGCCGCCCGCAGCTGAGCCAGTGAAGTGGATTCAAAGCCATATTCCCAGAATAGGACCATGGCGGCGACAACGGCCTCGTCACGATTAAATGCGCGGGGGCGTCCTGTACGTGGCATATGATGACCTCCTTACTTATTTTTATACTATTCGATCCAGAAGTCATTGACAAGGAAGTCTGGTTCAACATAATATGTGGAAAGATCGATCCATAATTCATTTCCAGTTTTAAAGAAGAACCAGATGCAATCTTTGCTTAATCCCACTGAAAGGGATGTGTTTAACTATTGATCACCTTTAGAAACAAAACCTATCGCTGCACCTCGGAAATTGTAATGGGGTTAATCAGCGGGAAATGGAAAATATCGATTTTAAACCACCTAACCAAGGGCCCGGTACGATTTAATCAGCTTCAACGGCTGCTTCCCGACACGACTCAACGCATGCTTACGATGCAGTTAAGAATGCTGGAAAGCGACGGGCTCATTATTCGCAGGGTTTATCCGGTCTCACCGCCTAAAGTGGAATATTGCTTGTCCGAGCTGGGCGAACAAATGGCTCCGATGCTCATGATGTTATGCGAATTTGGCACCACCTATATCGAGAGCTTTCCCGATGAAGTATCGTATATCAATCATAAGCATGGCGAAGCAAAAACGTAGTTCTGCGCGGATCGATGTTTACCGGTTCACGCCTTCTCCGCTTGAGTCGATCCAGATACGAAGACTTTTAAGAGGTACCCAGGAAGGGTACCTCTTATCTTCATATCGCGGAACCACAAGCTTCCTTCGTCGTTTTGCCGCGCAGCTGATCCTCCTCTTTATATGCGTTGCGAGCTCCTCGTCGCTCGAAACGATCGTTGATGAAAGCCAGCAAAGCTGCCAAAATGGCAACGATTCCCCCGGACCAGGAAAGATCGATGAGCTCTATATTTGCCGTGACAAAGCCTCCCAAAGTGGATCCAATCGCAATTCCGACATTGATGGATACGGAGGTTAAAGACGAAGCCAAGTCTCTGGCTTCCGGTACATGTTGATCGGCCCAATCAATGAAGTAAAGCTGCATCGTGGAGTTCATGAGATAAACGACGAGAGCAATGAAAGAGATGCTTACCAATCCCCCGACCATCGAGCCTGTGGAAACATAAAGCGACGCGAGAATGACGGCTTGAGCCAGGAATACATACGGAATCTTTCCAAGCCCGTTGCGAGCAGCCAGCTTTCCTCCGATTAACGTGCTAAAGATAGATACGACGCCATACAGCAAAAAGACGAGGCTAATATACCGTGCCGGAACAAAAAGCACGTCTTGGAGCAGAGGGGTTAAATACGTATAGACGCTATAAGTTGCTCCAATGCTTAAAGCAGGAATAAAGAAAGCAATCACAATTCTGGGATAGGCGAATAATTTGATTTGTTTCTTGAGTGAACTCCGAGCTCCCTGTAGCCCCCTAGGGATGGTCGCGGCGCTTGCCACGAGTGAAACGACTCCCAATAGCGTAGTAAACCAATAGGACATATGCCAACCGCCCCATTGCCCGATGTAAGTCCCCAGGGGTACGCCGAGAACGCTAGCCACGGTAAAACCCGTAAAGATGATGGAGATCACCGGCCCCCTTTTGTCGAGAGGCATCGTCTCGCTGGCAACTGCCATCGCGAGTGCAATCAACACGCCGGTAACCACGGCCGTAATGATCCTGGACACTAGAAGCAAACCGTAAGATCCGGATAGGGCAGTGATCATATTTCCTATAATAAATACCACGATCAAAGCAAGGATGAGCGGGTACTTGGAGAATCGACTGAACAACGCCGTGAAGATGGGTGTTCCTATTGCAAAAGATAGGGCAAAAGCCGATATCAGGGACCCTGCCACCGATATGGCGATCTTCATGTCCGTGGCCACTTCGGTTAATAATCCGACCATCACGAATTCACTTGTTCCCAGGACAAAGGTCAATAAAAATAAATTCAATGTTAGAAGCTTTTGTTGCCTAGTCAATTTCCTTCCTCCTTATTCAGATGGACTGAGCCCCGTTGGCGATTTGACGGCAATCGCCATCATTTGAAAGCCTTGCCGTCAAATCGTACGCCACATTTGCCTAAAGCCTTACAGCACCAAAAATTGCGTTCCGAAGCCCTTGCCGGAAACATAAGCCGCTTCCAGCTCCTCCTTATCCCCTTTGTCCAATAAAACCACATTTTCGGGATACAGCTTCCCTAGCAAAGCCCATTGCACGAGTTCATTTCCGTTGGTAGGAATGAAATGAATTTCATCGGGATTCGTCACCAATCCAGCGTGCGAGAGAATGTCTATCGCCCGGTGCGAACTGATGGAGGTCCGCTTCGTTAAGGCGTCACCGGCATTGTCGTTCCCATGCGGCCGATATAAAAAGCGATGTCCCCTAAAGAGCTGGCCGAGATCTACCGTGAATTCACGCCCTTCCATCTCTAGGCTGAATCGCAGTGTCGTTCGATCGGAATCTGCATTCGGCAGCAAGCGGGCGATGGATGGTCCATCGTAATGCTCTCTGGAAACAGGAAGCGTGTCTTCATTCACCGTTGTACCCTTTCCGGCCTCGTTACGCGGCGCCGCATAATAATCGTCATATTCATAATCGAATGAGATCGCGGCCAAGTCTCGGGTTTCTTCTGTCTGTACTGTTTGTACGGGATGCCATTTCAGAAGATACCGCGCCGCCGTCCCGGCCGACTCTCCCAAGCCAGCCGGCAATACGGTTCCCAGACGATATTGAAAGCCGTAACCGGTTTTCGTTAACCCCGAGTTGACCACACTTTGTGCATACTGGACGATCGCTTTGTGAGTCAACTTCTTCCCAAGCAATTGAGTTAAAAATATCTCCCGGGCAGGCTCTAGAAAACGCAGCCCTTTGAACTCTGTATGTTCCTTGATTTCAAAGGGAACTTCCTCCCAATTGGCGAACGGAAGCAAGGCATCCCGCAGCAAAACGAACTGGTGCAGGTATTCGTTATACAGCTGCATGATCCTTGGTCCGCCCAATGGTCCCCAAACCAGTCTGGTAGCCTCCGGGATCAGGGGATGACCATAACAATGGCTTCGAAATTCCAGTGCTCCCAGCGTTTCTGCCCCATACGTAGTGAGCGCTCTTTTCTCGGCATTGATCTCCCGGGCCCAGATTACCAATTGTTCGCCAATACGAACCGCCTGAGATGTTAGCTCGGCGCCTGCCTTATCTTTTAAAGCCAATGGCCCAAGCGGAAGGGATGCGTGTTGTCCAGATATCGCCAAATTGGCCTGGAGGCTGTCCAAGAGCACCGCAGGATCGCCATTTACCGGTTCGCCAAGCTGAACCAACATCGCTTCCAGCAGCTTATCGAGCTCCATGACGACCTCTTTGGCCCGATATACACCGGCAGGCAAATTCCAATCCAAGGCCGCGTTTTCGCCTGGTCTGATGGAGTCACCTGAATATTTGCCAATGAGAGGCTCAATAGCAATAGCCATCCCCCATGCGATACGCTTATCTTTCAAAGCAAGTTGATATTCCTGCATACTTTCGCACCTCACCTATGAGTTTATTTAAACGAACGCCCACCAGCGAAATCTGGATCGATCGTTCTGTTTGTTAAGTTATCAGGTTGCCCTGCGCTTGAGTAGTACGCACTTTTTTGTATGATCCAATCATTTTTGTGCGGTAGGATAAATTTTGATACTAGGATTGATGGGGAGTCATCAGAGATCGTCGGCAGGTGAAGATCCCTGATGAAAGGTGGCAGCATGCAGCAAAAGGGGGAAAGCGGTCAAAAAAGAAGCGTACGACCAATTCCGCGTTGGAATTCGGAGATGACGGCCGGGAATTCCCACCACTTTCAGTCTCAAAAGAAAACAGGCTATCCGCTTTTACAGATAACCTGTTTAGAGCTGTCGTCATCCATCCGTCCGAATCGGACAAATCGATCAAGCGCGCGATATCCTGTTCGGCCAATGCTTCGCTGCGGGTAGCGGGCCCTCTAGACTTTTCATGATTTTCCCTCAGAGGTTAGCTGCCGGATGGCGTGTACGATCTTCCGGCCCGTTTCGGCGAGCCTTTCCCCGGCTTTATGCTCGAAAACAGGCTCGCTCCAGGTGAAGCCATCGCCCTCGTAGCGGGGAATAACGTGCAAATGGAAATGGCCGAGCTCGTTAAACACGCCGCCATTCTGACAAATGGTAATGCCGTCGGGTTTGTACAGATCCTGAATCGCTTTGGAAACGATAGCGGCGGCTTCGGTTATGGCTTGCGAAGTTTGCGGGTCCAGCTCCGTCCATTCCCGCAAATGGCGTTTGGGGAGGATCAAAGTATGCCCTTCTTGAAAGGGCTCGATGTCCAGAATACAGGTGACCGATTTGGTTTCATAGATGATGTGCACAGGATCGATGGCCAGTGCCAGGCGGCAGCCGAGACATTCGATCGGGTTTTGGTTCTGACACATGCACTTCGCCTCCTCTTTCTACGGACAATCTCAACCGATTGTCCGCTCCATTCTCCCACTGTATCACAGGAAATGAATGGTAACGAGGCAAAAAGCGGCGAATGCCCGCTTCTCTTTGGTTGCGTCATATATCCAGCCTTTGATATAATTACCGTTAGTGTATTTTTTGCGACCGCAGTCCGAAGATGTATGATTGGATTCGCGTGGGAGGGAACGAACAACACATGGATCGCCGTGAAAGACAGAAAAGGATTCGCAATTTTTCCATCATCGCCCACATCGACCACGGGAAGTCCACGCTGGCTGACCGTATTTTGGAATTGACCGGTGCGCTTTCTGCACGGGAGATGGAAGCCCAGTTTCTAGACACGATGGAGCTGGAAAAAGAGCGCGGCATTACGATCAAGCTGAATGCCGTGCGTTTGAACTATAAAGCGGACAACGGGGAGGAGTACATCCTCCATCTGATCGACACCCCGGGACACGTCGACTTTACGTACGAAGTGTCCCGCAGCCTTGCTGCCTGCGAAGGGGCGATCCTGGTCGTGGACGCAGCGCAGGGGATTGAAGCCCAGACGCTGGCAAACGTCTACCTGGCCTTGGACAACAACCTGGAAATCATTCCGGTCATCAACAAGATCGACCTGCCAAGTGCGGAGCCGGAACGCGTCAAGCAAGAAGTGGAGGACGTCATCGGCCTGGACGCCAGCGATGCCGTGCTGACTTCGGCGAAAGCGGGGATCGGGATCAAGGATGTGCTGGAAGCCGTGGTGCAGAAGGTTCCTGCACCGGAAGGGGATCCGGATGCGCCGCTGCAGGCGTTGATCTTCGACTCGTACTTCGATGCCTACCGCGGGGTGATCGCTTCCATTCGCGTCCTGAACGGAACGCTGCGAAAAGGCATGAAAATCAAGATGATGGCGACCGGCAAGTCGTTCGAGGTGACGGAGATCGGTACATCCACACCGCGCCAGACGCCGGTGGATGAGCTGACAGTCGGGGATGTAGGCTACGTGGCCGCATCCATCAAGACGGTGGGGGATACGCGCGTCGGGGACACCATTACCGATGCCAGCCGTCCCGCAGCCGAGCCGCTGCCAGGGTACCGCAAGATCAACCCGATGGTGTTCTGCGGTTTGTATCCAATCGAAACGAATGAGTACAACGATTTGCGCGAGGCACTGGAAAAGCTGCAGCTAAACGACGCTTCTCTGCAGTTCGAGCCCGAGACGTCGCAGGCGCTCGGCTTTGGCTTCCGCTGCGGGTTCCTCGGCCTGCTGCACATGGAAATCATCCAGGAGCGTATCGAGCGCGAGTTCAACATCAACCTGATCACGACCGCGCCGAGCGTGATCTACCGCATCACCCAGACGAACGGCGAAGTGTACGAGATCGACAATCCGTCCAAGATGCCGGAAGTGCAAAAGATCGAAATGATCGAAGAGCCGTACGTGACAGCGACCATCATGGTGCCGAAGGAGTACGTCGGCGACGTCATGCAGCTTTGCCAGGGCAAGCGCGGCGACTTCCTCGACATGCAGTACATGGGCGAGAACCGCGTGCAGCTCAAGTACGACATGCCGCTCTCCGAGATCGTCTACGACTTTTTTGATCTGCTCAAGTCCGGTACGCGAGGCTACGCTTCGTTCGACTACGAGCTGGGAGGATATAAGCCATCCAAGCTGGTGAAGATGGACATTCTCCTGAACGGAGAGATGGTGGACGCCCTTTCCTTCATCGTGCACAAGGATTCGGCCTACGCACGCGGGAAAGTCATCTGCGAAAAGCTGAAAGAGCTCATTCCGCGCCAGCAATTCGAGGTGCCGATCCAGGCGACCATCGGACACAAAGTGGTCGCCCGCGAGACGATCAGCGCCCTGCGGAAAAACGTACTGGCCAAGTGCTACGGTGGGGACATTTCGCGGAAACGCAAGCTGCTCGAAAAGCAAAAAGAAGGGAAAAAGCGCATGAAATCTGTCGGCTCCGTCGAGGTGCCACAGGAAGCCTTCATGGCTGTTCTGCGCATGGACGATAAGAAGTAGGCCTGACCTAAGTGTCAGGTCTTTTCCATTCTTGAATACGAAAAGGAGGGGGAGGGATATGATGCCGCAATCGGTTTACATCCACATTCCCTTTTGCACCAACAAATGCTTTTACTGCGACTTCAACTCGTTCGTCACGAACAATCCGCAGCTGGTCTGGGACTACCTCGAGGCACTGGACAAGGAAATGGAGCGCACGTTTGCCAAGCAGCCGCCCGAGCGTGTCAAAACGATTTTCGTCGGCGGAGGCACGCCGACTTTTCTGGACCACGCGCAAATGCGCAGGTTCTTGGAGTCGGTGCAAAGCCATCTCGGCAACTATTGGACAGGTGATCTGGAGTTTACGATGGAAGCCAATCCCGGCACGACGGACGTGGAAAAGCTGCGGATCATGCGCGAGCTGGGCGTGAATCGCCTGAGCTTCGGCGTGCAGTCCTTTGACAATGCGTTGCTCAAGCGTCTCGGGCGGATTCACGATACAGATGACGTGTACCGCAGCATCGAAAACGCGAAGAGCGTCGGCTTCGAAAACCTGACCATCGACCTGATGTTCGGCTTGCCGGACCAGACGATGGAGATTTTTCGCGAGACGCTGGAAAAGGCGTTCGCTTTGGGGACGACCCACTTTTCGGCATACAGCTTGAAGGTGGAGGAGAACACCCTCTTCCACACGCTCTACCAAAAGGACCAGCTCCCTCTGCCTTCGGAAGAGACAGAGCTCGCGATGTATTTGCTGTTGATCGAGGAGATGGAGAAGCACGGGTACCGCCAATACGAGATCAGCAACTTTGCCAAACCTGGCTTTGAAAGCAAACATAATAAAACCTACTGGCTCAATGACGAATACTATGGATTGGGAGCGGGCGCCCACGGCTACGTAAGCGGGGAGCGACACGTAAACGCCGGGCCGCTGGCCATCTACATGCAGATGAGCAAGGACGGGCTGCCGCGTGTCGAGCAATTCGGCGTCCCTCGGGAAGATGCGATGGAAGAGCAGATGATCCTCGGGCTTCGCTTGCGGGAAGGGGTGGACCTCTCCCGTTTTGCCGAGCGCTTTGGCGTATCTGTACACGAGGTGTTTGGCAACATAATAGAAGAGGAAACAGCGAAAGGCATGCTAGAGCAGCAGGATGGCTGCTTGCGCCTGACCCGCAAAGGTTTGCCGCTCGGCAACGAAGTGTTTGCCCGTTTCTTGCGCTAAATCCGCGGTTGGTAGGCGAATTTTGTGCCTTTTTGACGACGGAAGACCATGAAGTCCGTTGACAAATCCTTCTTCTATTGATACCTTAGTAAATAGAATTAGCACTCGATCGAGAAGAGTGCTAACAACAGGGAGGCGACGACATTTATGTTATCTGAACGTCAACAGTTGATTTTAAATGCGATTGTCGACAACTACATTCATTCGGCCGAACCTGTTGGCTCCCGCACGATTTCCAAAAGGGAGGACATCGGATTTTCTTCGGCGACGATTCGCAACGAGATGTCCGATTTGGAGGAACTGGGGTATCTCGAACAGCCTCACACTTCGGCGGGACGCGTTCCTTCTACCAAAGGGTATCGTTTTTACGTCGACAACCTCATCCAGCCGCAGCTTTTGGATGAAAATGAATTGGGTAAACTGAAGCAGTTGTTTGCCGAGCGTATTCTGCACACGGAACAAGTGGTGGAATACACCGCCCAGATTCTCTCCCAGCTGACGAACTACACGGCCGTCGTACTGGGGCCGGAGATATTTGAGCACCGGTTAAAACATATACAAATCGTTCCTCTGAATGACAAAGAGGCCGTGGCTATTGTCGTCACCCATACGGGTCGCGTGGAAAACAAGCTGATCGAATTGCCGGAGGGTATCGGAGTGACCGAGATCGAGCGTCTGGTCAATCTGCTCAACAGCAAGCTTACCGATGTCCCGCTCTGGCAATTGCGCCAACGCCTGTACCACGAGATTTCGGGGGAGATGCGCCGCCACGCCGAGCAATACCAGGAAATGCTGAATCTCATTGATCAATCCCTGATGCAGCAAGAAGAGGATCGAGTGTACTTGCGCGGTGCGACCAAGATTCTGGGCCAGCCGGAATTCCGTGATGTCGACAAGGTGAAGGACATATTGGAGCTTTTGGAGCGCCATGACCAGCTCATTCACTTGTTCGGAGTGCCGGCGGATGGGCTTACGGTCCGCATCGGCCAGGAAAATCAGCTGGACGCGATCAAGCAATGCAGTATCGTCACCACTTCCTATTCACTCGGCGGAAAGCCGGTGGGAATGGTGGGGATTCTCGGCCCGACGCGCATGGAGTACGGCAGAGTCATTACTGTGCTGAACTACCTGGCGGAAGGCTTGTCGCGCATGCTGACTTCGCAGTTTGAGAAATAAATGGATGGAAAGGCTCCGGGGCCAAGGCCAAAGATGAGCCGCAGGAGGTATCGACGTTGAGCGAAGAAAAGATCACGCAAGACCCGACTGCTGAAGAGGAGCAAACGACAGAAGCGACGCAGCAGCCGGATGCGGAAGCAGTAAATTGGGAACAGGAAGCAGCCCGGTGGAAGGCGCAGGCGGAAGAGCATCAAAATCGGATGCTGCGTGCCATGGCTGACATGGAAAACCTCAGAAGACGCGTGCGCAAGGAGCAGGAAGACTTGGCCAAGTACGCCTCCCAAAAAGTGGTGGAGGAGCTGCTGCCGATTCTGGACAACTTCGAGCGTGCGTTAGCCGCGGACAAGGAAGCGATGACCTTGGAATCCCTCTTGACGGGCGTGGACATGGTCTACCGTCAGATGGTGCAAGTCTTCGAAAAGGAAGGCTTGACGGCGATTCAGGCGAAAGGTCAGCCTTTCGATCCGCATATACATCAGGCAGTCATGCAGACACAGGATCCGGAGTTTGATTCCGGCGTCGTAGTGGAAGAACTGCAAAAAGGATACATGTTCAAAGACCGCGTCGTTCGTCCGGCGATGGTCAAAGTGAACGAATAATTTGTTTCTCTACCAAACAGACAGATAGCGTTAGGAGGACATATTGTATGAGTCGCGTAATCGGAATTGACCTTGGAACTACCAACTCTTGTGTTGCGGTAATGGAAGGCGGAGAGCCTGTCGTTATCGCCAACGCGGAAGGAAACCGCACCACTCCGTCGGTCGTCGCTTTCAAAAACGGCGAGCGCATTGTAGGGGAAGCCGCAAAGCGCCAAGCGATTACCAACCCGGACAACACCGTAATTTCCATCAAGCGCCACATGGGTACTTCCCATAAAGAAACCCTCGAGGGCAATGAGTACACGCCTCAACAAATCTCTGCGATGATCCTGCAAAAGCTGAAAGCAGACGCAGAGAGCTACCTGGGCGAGCCAGTGACGCAGGCAGTTATTACGGTTCCCGCTTATTTCAACGACAGCCAGCGTCAAGCGACAAAAGACGCGGGTAAAATCGCAGGTCTGGAAGTATTGCGCATCGTCAACGAACCGACGGCTGCCGCTCTTGCATACGGCATGGAAAAAGCGGAGGATCAAACCGTTCTGGTCTTTGACCTTGGCGGCGGTACGTTCGACGTGTCCATTCTGGAGCTCTCCGAAGGCTTCTTCGAAGTAAAAGCGACCTCCGGCGACAACAAGCTGGGCGGGGACGACTTCGACCAAGTGATCATGGACTACCTGGTGAGCGAGTTCAAAAAAGAGCACGGCATCGACCTTTCCAAAGACCGCATGGCGCAGCAACGCCTGAAAGATGCTGCTGAAAAAGCGAAAAAAGACCTCTCCGGCGTGCTGACCACCACCATCTCGCTGCCATTTATTACGGCAGATGCGACGGGTCCAAAGCACTTGGAGATGAACCTGACACGCGCGAAATTCGAAGAACTGTCTTCCAACCTCGTAGAGCGCACCATGGGACCTACTCGCCAGGCGCTCCAAGACGCTGGACTGACTCCAAACGAGATCGACAAAGTCATCCTCGTGGGTGGTTCCACTCGCATTCCGGCCGTTCAGGAAGCGATCAAGAAATTCACCGGCAAGGAGCCTCATAAAGGCGTGAACCCGGATGAGGTCGTAGCGCTGGGTGCTGCCGTACAGGCAGGCGTACTCACGGGTGACGTGAAAGACGTCGTCCTGCTCGACGTAACCCCTCTCTCCTTGGGTATCGAAACCTTGGGCGGCGTATTCACCAAGCTGATCGATCGCAACACCACGATCCCGACCAGCAAATCCCAAGTGTTCTCTACTGCGGCTGACAACCAGACAGGCGTAGAGATTCACGTCCTGCAAGGCGAGCGTCAAATGGCAGCCGATAACAAGACGCTGGGCCGCTTCACGCTGACCGACATTCCGCCAGCACCGCGCGGCGTGCCGCAAATCGAGGTATCCTTCGACATCGATGCGAACGGGATCGTAAACGTGCGTGCGAAAGACTTGGGCACAGGCAAAGAGCAGCGCATTACCATCACCTCGAACTCCGGCCTGTCCGACGAGGAAATCGAACGCATGGTAAAAGAAGCGGAGCTCAACGCGGAAGCCGACAAGCAGCGCAAAGAGCAAGTGGAAATCCGCAACGAAGCTGACCAGCTCGTGTTTACGACCGAGAAAACCTTGAAAGAGGTAGAAGGCAAAGTAGATCAATCGGAGATCGACCGCGCCAACGCTGCCAAAGACAAGGTGAAAAAAGCGCTCGAAGGCGGCAACATCGACGAGATCAAGTCCGCGAAAGACGAACTGTCCCAGATCATCCAACAAATTTCTGTGAAGCTGTACGAGCAAGCAGCACAGGCTGCGCAAGGCGCTCAAGGCGGAGCAGAAGGACAAGAGGCGAAGAAGGACAATGTCGTCGACGCAGACTATGAAGTCGTAGACGATAAAAAGTAATCACGTTGGAGAAAGGAAGGGGGAGTGCTTTCGTCCCCCTTCCCCCCCGCGATGTGACCCATGAAAGTCAAAGTCACGGAATGCTGACTTTGACTTTTTTTCAAGTCTGTCACATGCTATGATAACAGTTGACTGTCATGGGAGTGATTCTGGAGATGAAACGCGATTATTACGAGGTGCTAGGGGTCAGCAAGGACGCGGACGCGGACGAGATCAAGAAAGCGTACCGCAAGCTGGCGCGCCAGTACCATCCGGATGTAAATAAAGCCGCGGACGCGGAAGAGAAGTTCAAGGAAGTAAAAGAAGCGTACGATGTCTTGTCCGAGCCGCAAAAGCGCGCACAGTACGACCGCTTCGGGCACCAGGATCCGAATCAGGGCTTCGGCGGCGGCTTTGACGCTTCGGGGATGGGCGGCTTCGGAGATATTTTTGATATGTTCTTCGGAGGCGGGAGACGGGCCAATCCGAATGCGCCCCGCAAAGGCTCCGACCTGCAATTTGGTCTCAGCATCGACTTTACGGATGCGGTATTCGGAAAAGAGACGGACGTGGAAATCCCGAAAGAAGCGGAGTGCGATACGTGTCACGGGTCCGGGGCGAAACCGGGCACAAGTGTGGAGACGTGCAAAACGTGCGGGGGCAGCGGGCAGCAGGAAGTGGCCGCGAATACGCCGTTCGGCCGGATTGTAAACCGCCGCGTTTGTACGACGTGCGAGGGCAAAGGGAAAGTGTACAAGGAAAAGTGCACCACCTGCCGCGGCAGCGGACGTGTCAAGGTGCGCCGCAAGATTCATCTCAACATCCCGGCCGGCGTAGATGATGGTGCGCAGCTGCGTGTCTCCGGTGAAGGCGAGCCAGGCGTAAACGGCGGACCTCCGGGCGATCTGTACGTCGTCTTGCGGGTGAAAAGCCACGAGTTTTTCGAACGCGAAGGAAATGATATATACTGTGAAGTTCCGCTCACGTTTGCACAGGCAGCCCTCGGAGACGAGATTGAAGTCCCGACGGTAGACGGCCGCGTGAAGCTGAAGATTCCGGCAGGGACACAGACGGAAACATTCTTCCGGCTGCGCGGGAAAGGCGTTCCGCATCTGCGCGGCAGCGGCCGTGGCGACCAGCATGTGAAAGTCCGCGTGATCACGCCGACCAGGCTGAGCGACAAGCAAAAGGAGCTGTTGCGCGAGCTGGCTGAATTGTCGGGGGAAAAGCCGGGCCTGGGAGTGCACGGGGCGGAAGATGAAAGCTTTTTTGAAAAAATGAAACGGGCATTCCGCGGCGAATAATGGCCGCGGTTTTGTCCGCTTGTAGCATCAGCATCAGGTTTGACTAGGGAGCATACGTGGGGAGTGGTAGATTCGTGAAATGGTCAGAAATCAGTATCCATACAACAGCGGAGGCTACGGAGGCGGTATCCAGCATTCTGTACGAAATGGGTGCGAATGGCGTCGTTATCGAAGACCCGGAGGTGCTGCATCGCGAATGGGATACGCCGTTTGGTGAAATCTACCAGCTCTCTCCGGATGATTTTCCGGCCGAGGGCGTATTCGTTAAAGCATACTTGCCGGTAGACAGCAGCGAGCTGTTTGATGTGGTGGAAGAGTTGAAAGAGCAGCTGGCGCAGTTGACCGAGTACGGATTGGACATCGGGAAGGCGTTGATCGCTGTAAACGATGTGCACGAAGACGAATGGGCCCACGCCTGGAAAAAGTATTACAAGCCGGTGCACGTGACGGATCGGATGACGATCAAGCCCGTATGGGAAGAGTACGAGCCGAGACACCCGGACGAGATCATCATCGAGATGGACCCGGGAATGGCGTTCGGCACCGGAACACACCCTACGACAATCCTGTGTCTGCGCGCCGTGGAAAAATACGTGGACGAAGGAGATCGTGTCTATGACGTTGGGACAGGCACTGCCATCCTGAGCATCGCTGCGGTGAAGCTCGGCGCCGAGCACGTCCTCGCGATGGATCTGGACGAGGTCGCGGTACGGTCTGCCCAGGCCAACACGGAACTGAACGGCGTCCATGAAAAAATTACGGTGCGGCAGAACAACTTGCTCGATGGCGTGGAAGAGCCGGTCGAGGTCGTCGTCGCAAACATTTTGGCGGAAGTCATTGTGCGATTTACCGACGATGTCTACCGGGTGCTGAAGCCGGAAGGGGTGTTCATTGCGTCCGGCATCATTCAAGCGCGGGAAGCCGATGTGAAGAAGGCTTTGGCAGATTCGGGTCTCGTCGTAGTGGAAACGATTATGATCGACGACTGGGTAGCAATTGTGTCAAAAAAACGATAGAATAGTGAGGTTGGCGAGATGCAACGATATTTTGTCGAGCCAGATCACTTTACTGACCATGAGGTAACGATTGTCGGAGACGACGTCCACCATATTGTAAATGTGATGCGGGCAAAAGAAGGCGAAGAGATCTTCGTCTCTGACGGATCTGGCAGGTCGGCACGGGCCAGACTTGCCATCCTGTCTGCAAAAGAAGTGAAAGCGACCGTAGTGGAGCGGCTGGAAGAGAAGCGGGAACTCCCGATTCGCGTTACCATCGGACAGGGACTCCCCAAAGGCGAGAAGATGGAGTGGATCTTGCAGAAAGGGACGGAGCTGGGGGCGTTCTCCTTTTTCCCGTTTTCTTCGGAGCGCACGATCGTCAAGCTGGACGCCAAAAAAGAGGCGAAAAAGCTGGAGCGCTGGCGCAAGATCATCAAGGAGGCGGCAGAGCAGTCGCATCGCGATGTTTTGCCGCAGCTGCTCCCTCCCGTCTCCTTTCGAGAGGCGCTCGCGGCTGGCGCACAGTACACCCGCTGCGTCATCGCGTATGAAAAAGAGGGGGGCGCTACCCTGCACCAGGTGATGGACGAACTGTCTGCGAAGGATTCCCTGCTCGTCCTCATCGGACCGGAAGGGGGATTCTCCCCGGATGAGGTGGCGCAGGCGGAAGCGAAAGGATTTCTTTCCGTCTCCCTCGGCCCCCGAATCCTGCGTACAGAAACGGCCAGTCAGTACGTGCTGGCGTGCGCTTCTTACCAGTTTGAACGGATGACTCCATCCACAACTTGAGTTTGAGAAGGAAGAAAGGAGGAATCGCAATGTCTACCGTTGCTTTTCATACATTGGGCTGCAAAGTAAACAGCTACGAAACCGAGGCCATTTGGCAGCTGTTCAAGGCGGAAGGCTACGAGCGAGTCGACTTCGAACAGGATGAGGCCGACGTTTACGTCATCAATACATGTACCGTAACCAATACAGGGGATAAGAAAAGCCGTCAGGTGATTCGCCGTGCGATTCGACGCAATCCGGAGGCGATCGTCGCGGTCACAGGCTGCTATGCGCAAACCTCCCCGAGTGAGATCGCGCAAATTCCCGGAGTCGACATCATCGTCGGGACACAAGGGCGCGAAAAGCTGATCGAGTACGTGAATCAGATCCAGGTAGAGCGCCAGCCGATCAATGCGGTCGGCAACATCATGAAAGCCCGCGAGTTCGAGGAGCTGGATGTACCGAACTTCACGGACCGCACCCGCGCTTCCCTGAAAATCCAGGAGGGCTGCAACAACTTCTGCACCTTCTGCATCATTCCTTGGGCGCGTGGCCTGATGCGTTCCCGAAAGCCGGAGAGCGTAATTGAGCAAGCGCAAAAGCTGGTGGATGCCGGCTATCTGGAAATCGTTTTGACCGGGATCCATACAGGCGGCTATGGAGAGGATCTGGAAGATTACAACCTCGCGAAGCTGCTGGTCGATCTGCACAAAGTGGAAGGCTTGAAACGCATCCGGATCAGCTCCATCGAAGCCAGCCAGATCACCGACGAAGTGATCGAGGTGATCAACAACTCGGACCGTGTGGTGCGCCATTTGCACGTTCCGCTTCAAGCCGGAGATGACGAAGTGCTCAAGCGCATGCGCCGCAAGTACACGACGGCTGAATTCTACGAAAAGATGGTCAAGGTGCGCGAAGCTCTGCCGGGAGCGGCGATTACGACCGACGTCATTGTCGGCTTCCCGGGGGAAACCGAAGAGCAGTTTATGAACGGCTATGAGTTCATCAAAAAAATCGGCTTTGCCGAGCTGCACGTATTCCCGTACTCCATGCGTACCGGTACGCCGGCTGCCCGCATGACGGATCAGATTCCGGAAGAAGTGAAGCATGAGCGTGTCACCAGACTGCTGGAGCTGAATCAGCAGTTGACACTCGACTACTCCCGCAAGTTCGTCGGAGACGTATTGGAAGTCATTCCTGAGCGTCCGTACAAGGAAGCGCCGGACAGCGGGCTCTTAATGGGCTATTCCGACAACTACCTCAACGTCGTCTTCCCGGGCGACGAGAGTATGATCGGGAAAATTTGCAAGGTGCGTCTGGATGAGCCGGGCTCCGAATACTGCAAAGGGACCTTTGTGCGCGTCCTTGAAGATGACCCGCTGCCTCTGTTGAAGGAGCGAGCCATATGAAAGAGATTTCGGCTGGAGGGGTCGTCTACCGCGAGCAGGACGGAGAGTACATGCTCCTCTTGATCGAGGACCGGTACGGCAAGGTGACCTTGGCAAAAGGGAAGCAGGAGATTGGCGAGACCATCGAGGAGACCGCTTTGCGCGAAGTCTTGGAAGAGACGGGCGTCGCGGGACGACTGGGAGCCAAACTGGACATGATCACGTATGTGTATCAGCATCCTGTGACAGGAGAATCTGTCGACAAGGAAGTGCACTACTACCTGGTCGAGGCGTACAATACGGAGATCACCGTGCAGCTGGAAGAAATCAACGACGTCCACTGGCATCCGGCCAAGGAAGCGTGGGAGCTCCAGCAAGCGCGGGGCTATCGAAACAACGACAAAGTATTTCTCTTGGCTTTCCAACAATTAGGGATAGAGGTGTAGCCCGTGAACATCAACAAATATATCGACCATACTTTATTGAAGCCGGATGTGACCGCAGCGATGATCGACAAGCTGTGTGCGGAAGCAAAGGAGCATGACTTCGCGTCCGTTTGCGTGAACCCGTATTGGGTGAAGCGCTCGGCGTCCCTTTTGGCGGGAACGGATGTAAAAGTGTGCACAGTCATCGGTTTCCCTCTCGGCGCGAGCACACCGGAAGTGAAGGCAGCGGAAACTCGGGATGCGATCGCGAATGGTGCGACGGAAGTCGATATGGTGCTGAACGTGGGAGCCTTGAAGTCCGGCGATCTGGAAGCGGTCAAAGGGGACGTAGCCGCAGTGAAGCAGGCGGCAGGAGAAGTGCTGGTCAAGGTCATTTTGGAAACCGGCCTCTTGACCGACGAAGAAAAGGTAACAGCTTGCAAGCTTTGCGTTGAAGCTGGGGCGGACTACGTAAAAACGTCTACCGGCTTCGGACCTGGCGGAGCGACCGTCGAAGACATCGCGCTTATGCGCAAAACAGTGGGGCCTGACATCGGTGTCAAAGCTTCTGGCGGCGTTCGCGACGGAGAAGCGGCACGGGCCATGATCGAGGCGGGAGCGAGCCGTATCGGTACCAGCTCCGGCGTAGCGATCGTGACCGGTGCAAAACCGGCAGGCAACGGATATTAGAAACGAAGAAAAGCCTGGCCAAGGTAAGGCCGGGCTTTTTTCGCAAAGAGGAAGAGAAAGCGTCCTGCTGCAGGGAAGTAGTCTTCCCAGAGCTAGCGGAACGTATCATACAGACAAAGGAATCATCACAGAACGGGCAGCAGGGAGAATGGGAGAGAGGGGTAAGCAGGAATGAAGATCGTCCTGGGGGTTTTGATCTTGCTCGCCTTTTACGGTGCAGGGACAGTGGCGAGCAGTTGGCTGCACATTCCCTTGCCGGGCAATTTGGTAGGAATGCTGCTGTTGACATTGTGTCTCTGCATGGGGTGGATTCGCATGGAGTGGGTCGAGCGGGCGAGTTCCTTTCTGATTCGCCACATGATGCTGTTTTTCGTGCCAATTATCGTCGGGGTCGCCTCGTACATGCACTGGATGATCCAAGCTCCGTGGACGATCGTCCTGTCGCTGGTGCTTGGACCCATGGCAGTGATGCTTGTGACGGGACGTGTCGTTGAGTGGTATTTGCGACGGCATAAGCAAAAGCAAACGGCGGAGCCTGCCGTCCCAGAGGAAGGGAGGGCTCTCGATGCTTAGCCAGCTTTTGGCCATCGTTGTGACGCTCATAGGGTACAAAGCAGCGACAGCGATCTCTGCCCGCTTTCCGCGCGTTCAGCCGCTCGTTGCGTCGGTGGTCCTCGTAGGACTGGCCTGGTGGCTGTGCAGCGGCGACTGGGCGGCGTTTTCCGCGGGAGGCCAGTGGATTTCGTTTTGGCTCGGACCGGCTACCGTGGCTCTCGCGGTTCCTTTGGCGAAGCAAATCCGTGAGTTCGCGCACATCTGGAAAGGAATCCTTCTCGGAGTCTGCATGGGCTGTGCAGTTGCGATTTTGACTGTCTACCTTATTCACTGGTGTCTTTCTTCCGACGAAATGCTGTTGAAAAGCATGCTGAGCAAATCGGTGACGACTCCGATTGCCCTGGAGCTTGCCCGATCCGTTGGCGGTGTGCCTGCGTTGACCGCCTTTTTTACGGCATTGACGGGCATGGTCGGCGTCCTGATCGCCCGACCGGTCCTGAAGTGGGGGAATATACGCGAGGACTGGGCCATCGGGATTGCCGTCGGGACGAGTGCGCATGCGATCGGAACGGCGAGTCTGAACCGGATATCTCCCGTCCAGACCGCCGCTTCCAGTGTCGCGATGATTGTAGCCGGAGTCGTGACCTCGATCTACCTCATCCCGTTTTCTTTGTAGTTCTTAGGAACGAGTGCGCTTGTCCGGGATCAGCCATTGGATGAAGCCGGCGATTTGGCGGGTAAAAGGCAAAGCGACCAAGGAACAGACCAAATTGAAGATCGTCTGGGAATGGGCGATTTGCATGGAAGGGCTTTCCGTTAAAAATGCGCTGACCAGGGCAAGCTGTGGTAGGAAGGGCAAAAAGGCAAGCGCGCCGGCGACGTTGAACAGCGTATGGCACCAGGCTACCTGCTTGGAGGCGGTATTGGTGCCGATGCTGGCGATAACGGCTGTAAAGCAAGTGCCGATATTGGCGCCGAGCACGATGGCGAGCGCGGTCTCCATGGACAGGATGTGATGGCTTAAAAGTCCCATGGTGATGACCGTAGTCGCGGATCCGCTATGGATCAATCCGGTAAATACGATCCCGGTCAAAAGGCCGATACCGATGGAATGACTGCTTTCCAAAAACAGGGAGCGGAACGTCTCGGATTGTTCGAGGGGGGCCGCCATCAGCTTCAAGGTGTCGATCCCGAGAAAGATCAGTCCGAATCCAGCAACGACGAGGCCTGTGCAGCGAATATTCCGCCTCGGCATGAGCCAGAGCGCAACACCGACGAGCAGCATGGGTACGGCGAACGATTCCAGCTTGAGAGCGATGAGCTCCGTCGTGACCGTGGTGCCCAGGTTCGTGCCGAGGATGATGCCCACTGTTTGGGTGAATCGGATGATACCTGCATTTGTCAGCCCGATTGTCAGGACGGTTACGGCACTGGAGCTTTGCAGGACAAACGTGGATAAAAGCCCCATCCAAAAGCTGTGGAGCGGCGTACGGGTAAAACGTGCCATCCACTGCTCCATTTTTTTACCGGCGAGATTTTGAAAGCCGGCCCGCATGGCATACAACCCGCACAGAAAAAAACTGAGCCCAAACGTGAACGGGGCAAGGATGGATACGATCACAAAGCAAAATCCTCCTTCCCTAGACATACATACATGCTCTGCTTCCCGACGATGGGAGAAATTCTGCAAGCTACTTATACGCTATGCCTGTACAATGACAAGCATGACAAGGAGGCCCTATACAGTGGCGAAAGTATTGTTGAATCAGCATCGAAAAAAACGGCTGGAAACCGGTCATCCGTGGGTCTTTCAGTCTGAAGTATTGGAGATTCAGGGAGATGTCCAGCCGGGAGAAATCGTAGAAGTCGCCAATCATAAAGGACATTTTTTGGCGAAGGGGTACATCAATCCGGCTTCCCAGATGATCGTGCGACTTTTGAGCTACGATCCAAAAGAAGAGATCGACTATGCCTTTTTCCTTCGAAAAATCCGGGAGGCGGCGGAGTTTCGGACGAGATTTGTGGACAACCCCCGTGCGTGCCGGGTCATTTACGGCGAGGCAGATTTCTTGCCAGGGCTGATCGTAGATCGATACGAGAGCATTCTGGTGGTGCAGGTGCTTTCCCTGGGGATGGAACAGCGGCTGGACTGGATTCGCGATGCGCTGGTGGAGGTATTTCAGCCCGAGGGCATTTATTTGCGCAACGACGTGCCGGTTCGCAAGCTGGAGGGATTGGACCAGGGGAAAGGCGTCTTGTACGGCGAGTGCCCGCGTGAAGTCTTGATTGAGGAAAACGGACTCAAGTACTACGTGGACATCGTGGAAGGACAAAAGACCGGATTTTTCTACGATCAGCGGGAAAATCGCGCGTCGATCGCTCCGCTGATGAAAGGCTGGGGCGAAAAGCACGGAATCTCGCTTCAGCATGTCGAGGTGGAAGGCGAGCAAAAGCTGCTGCCTGTCGACAAGCGCGGGAAGGTGATCAAGAACCCGTTCTGGGATGGCGCAGAGGTGCTGGAATGCTTTACCCATACAGGCTCTTTCACGCTGAATGCCTGCAAGCACGGGGCGAAAAAAGTGACGGCGCTCGATATATCCGAGCACGCAATCGAAACGGCGAAGCGCAACATCACGCTCAACGGATTCTTGCACCGCGTCGATTTCGTGGTAGCCAACGCCTTCGACTACTTGCGCGAAAACGTCGAGGCGGGAAAAAGCTGGGATGTCGTCATCCTGGATCCGCCTGCGTTTGCCAAATCACGCGCAGCCGTGAAGGGGGCGATCCGCGGATACAAGGATATCAATCTGAACGGGATGAAGCTGGTTCGCCCCGGCGGATTTCTGGTGACGGCTTCCTGCTCGTACCATATGTCTCCCGAGCTGTTCCTCGACACCATCCAAGAGGCGGCGATTGATGCCAAAAAAATTCTTCGCCTCATCGAGTGGCGCGGAGCAGGGAAAGACCACCCGCAAATCAGTGGAGCGGACGAAGCGCATTATTTGAAATTCGCGATCTTTGAAGTGCGGGATCGGAAGTAATCGGAAACGAAAAACCCCCGTCATTTTTGGTGACGGGGGCTATTTGTTTCTGGCCTCATGCGAATTGCTTGTCGCTGCGGACGCGGCGCAGCACGTCCAGCGACTGCTTGATGCCCAGCTCCTTGCCCAGCAAGACTTGTCCTTCTGCCGGGGTTGCAGCTCGTGCTTGGGTCAGCATTTGCAGTTCGTGGGTCAGCAAATGCTCGATCAAATACAGCTGCACTTGCCCGATTTCACGCTCGCTCTTTCGGTCGCGTTCGCTATACCTCAGTCTTTCCTGGCTTTCTTCCACGTACTTGTCGATGTCGTCTTCCAGGAAGTGGGAGGCGTTGCAGATGATTTCGCGGTAATCTTCCGTCTGGGAGGGAATCGTACGAACCGTGTGGCCAAGGTGACACAGGAGAAACTTGTTCAGTACGACATCGTTCCGCGTGTAATTGTTGTGCAGAAGAGAGTATTCCCCCAAAAACGACCCGCTGTCTTTGTCATAGCTGTGCAGCAGCGTATAAGAGGAGCAGTACGTACAATAGACCAGATAGTCTCTCATGGACATCCCTCCAAAAAATAGCTCCATGACAGGAAGTTTACTGCTATGATATGAAGGATAAAGTCCATGGGTGAATTCCTTGAAATCCGCGAGTGGTTTGTGTATGCTGATGGATGGACTTGGCCCGGCCACAAGAGCAGATGCCGGACTTTTGCATAGCATAGGAGAGAAAGAAACGCAGGTAGGCTCTCTGCCATGCGCAGAGGGGAAAGGAGCAAGGAAGATGAGAAACGGGAAAATTCGTCTGGGCATTATTTACGGAGGGAAATCTTCGGAGCATGAGGTGTCGTTGCGCACCGCCTTGTCTATCATGAAGGCAGTAGACGCGGAAAAATACGAAGTGACCCCCATTTACGTGCAGCTCGACGGCTCATGGGTGAAAGGGGATGCCATCTCCGGACAATTGCCGGAGCGGATCGATGCCCTGCGGCTGGCTGCGCCAGGCTCGGACGAAACCAGAGACATGCAAGCGACAGGACAGCAAATAGTTCCTTCCTCCAGGCCTGCTTCCCTGTTTTCAATCGGTCAGCAGGTCGATGTGATTTTTCCGGTCGTCCACGGTCCAAACGGAGAAGACGGGACGATCCAGGGGCTTCTGGAGCTGGCGAATTTGCCGTACGTCGGAGCGGGCGTCATGGCCTCCGCTGTCGGCATGGACAAGTGGATGATGAAAACGGTCTTCGGGCAATCGGGCTTGCCGCAAGTGAAATACGTGGGCTTGCTGCGCTCCGATTGGGAGAAGAACCGAGAGGATAGCATGAATCGGATCGAGAAGGAGCTCGGCTACCCATGTTTCGTAAAGCCGGCCAATATGGGCTCCAGCGTAGGAGTCAGCAAAGCCAAGAATCGGGAAGAGCTGGCTCATGCTCTCGACGTTGCCGCCAAATTTGACCGCAGGCTGATCGTGGAACAGTTTGTGGCTGCGCGCGAGCTGGAGATTGGCGTGCTGGGGAACGAAGAGCTGATCACTTCGGTGGTCGGTGAAGTGATCGCAGCGAAGGAATTTTACGATTACGAAGCCAAGTACAAAGGAGCGGGGACGGAATTGTCCATTCCTGCCATCATTCCGGAGCACGTGGCGGAGCAAATTGCCGAGATCGCCAAAAAAGCGTTTCAGGCGCTGGACGGATCCGGCCTCTCCCGCGTCGACTTCTTCTGGGACGAAAAGAACGACAAGCTGTACATTAACGAAGTCAATACCATGCCGGGCTTCACCCCGTTCAGCATGTATCCGATGCTGTTTCAGGAGGCTGGTATCAGCTATGGCGAGCTGATCGACAGGCTGGTCCAGCTGGGCATCGAGCGGCATGCTGACAAGCAGCGCAACATCGTGGCGGCGGAAGAGCTGGAATAGCAGCTGCCCGGTGGTGCGGCAGAGATGACGAATCGTGCGAAAAGGGTGCCTTGTAAAAGGCATCCTTTTTTGCTGCCTTGTCTTCGGGTACCCGAAACAAAACCGGCATTCGCGCGTCTTACTGATAATCCACTTTTTGCAAACAGGAGCGTGCTTACGTGAAACGATTCTTCGCTGCTTCCATTCTCGCCATCGGCTTGCTTGCCGCTGCCGTTTGACCCGGTGTGCAAGCGGCTGCGCAATCCGCCCAGATTGCCCATGAGCCTTCCCTCATCTACCAGATCGCGGCTGACGGGAAGACAGAGAAAGTCATCGCCCAGCTGCCTTACATGCACAGGGGCGCCATTTCGCCCTCGGGACGATATGTGTATGCCGAACGCGTCAGTTACGGCAAAAATGACCCGACGGTCCCCTATTTGTACGACATCCAAACCAAAAAGCTGACGCAGCTGGGCGGATACGCCAAGTGGTCAGCTGCCTAACTGATTGGCAGAAGGTAGCCATCGGCATCCACGGGAACATCATGACGCTCATTATGGGCCGTTATGACAAGCGCTTCGACCTCGCTTTTTGGAAGCGTACGACCAAGCCGGACATCTACAGGCTGACGTTTACAGGATCTACGCTGACGGCGGTCGCTCGCTTGTGGGAGGAATAAAAAAGACGCCACGTTCCGCACGTACAGACGGGAAGTGGCGTCTTCTTTTTGCAAATGCAGCTTTGCGTTACGGCTGGCGCTCCAGGTCGGAGATGATCGTCCACAGCTCCATGCCGCGCGAAGCTTTGAACAAGAAAGCGTGATGGGCGTCGCGCAGCGGCAGGAGGGCGGCCACGGCTTCTTCTTTGGTCGCGAAGTGCAGTTTCTTGCCCTCGTACGCATCGCTGATGTGCCGGGAATGCTCCCCGACTGTCACCAGCAAGGAGAAACGATCCTTCCTGGCACTCGCGAACGCTCCGACCTGCTCGTGCATCTGGTCGCTGTCTGACCCAAGCTCGTACATGTCTCCCAGCACCAGTACTTTCTGCCTGGCCGGGAACAGATCCGCAAACGTCTCGATCGCCGCTTGCATGGAAGCCGGGCTGGCATTGTACGCGTCGCTGATGTACAGGGCACCGTGAGCAGACTGTACTTGTTCAAACCGCATGGCCGATAGCTTCACGGTCGCGAGTGCGTCAGCGATTTGCTCGTTCGTCATCCCCAGCTGTTTGCCGATGGCAGCGGCGGGGAGGGCATTAAGTACACTGTGCTTGCCAAAGAGGGGCACAAACGCAGAAAAGCGATTCCCGGATGCAAAGCAGACGTCAAAATAGGTTCCCCGTTCGTCCGAGCGGATCTTTTCCGCCCAGACATCGGCAGGACCTTCCACGGAGTAATACAGGATCTCGCCGGAATACAGATGGGCGATCATGCGCAAATACGCGGAGTCGCCGTTCAGAAGCACTAGTCCGTCCGGTGCTGTATGAGGGAGCAGCTCGGCTTTGGCGAGGGCGATCTTTTCCCGCGAGCCGAAAAACTCTATGTGCGATTCTCCTATGTACGTAATGACGCTGATCTTGGGCTTCACGAGCGAAGCGAGCAGATCGATTTCGCCTGCGTGGTTCATGCCGAGCTCCAATACCGCCGCCTGGTGCTCTTCCCCGACTTGCAGCAGCGAGTAAGGCACGCCCAGGTGGTTGTTCAGGTTTTTGTACGTTTTATAAAGGGGCATCTGGCTTTCCAGCACGTGTGCGATGATATCCTTCACAGTCGTCTTGCCGATGCTCCCGGTGACCGCGATATACGGAATGGAAGACTCCTTCCGGTAGGCGGCAGCCAGCTTTTGAAATGCTCGCAGCGTATCGTTGACGAGGATCAGTCCGAAACCGTTGGGCAAGCCTTGCGGGACTTTGTTCTCGTCGGAAATAACAGCTGCGACGGCTCCGTTTTCCGCCGCTTGCAGCAGGAAGTCATGGCCGTCCCGGGCGCCGCCGGTCAACGCGACAAACAGCGACCCTTCCGTCAGCTGACGCGTGTCAAAGTGAACCGACGAAATGGCAAGACCGGGATCGCCCGCCCGCACCAGCCCTTCCGCTTTGATGGCCGCATGTTGCAATGCGATTGGTTTCATGTCCACGAGCTCCTTTTTGTTGGGATGAGTCCAAACCTCGAAGTCATGCTATCACGCACGCTTTTTTGCCGCAAGGGGAATTTGCTGTCGAACGATTGCTTTTCCCAAGGGCTCTCCGCTATCATGGTACTATCTTTTCTATACATAGGTGTTTGTACGTAAGCCCGTATTTTCGAAGTTGAAAGGTGATGGAAGATGGAAAAAAGCATATTTACGAGAATCATGGAGGGCGAAATTCCTGCCCGCATCGAATACGAAGACGATCAGGTGATCGCCATTCACGACATCGCGCCAAAAGCGCCGGTGCATCTGCTGATCATTCCAAGAAAGCCTATCCCTACGCTGATGGATGCGACGGAAGAGGATTTGCCGCTGATCGGCCACATTCACGCCGTGGCACAGAAACTCGCCAAAAAACTGGAGCTGAAGGGCTTTCGTCTGATCAACAACTGCGGCAAGGAAGGCGGACAGGAAGTTTTCCACATTCACTATCATTTTCTCGCAGGCTTTCAGGAAAAAAGTGAATAAAGGTTGACCTTCGTAAGGCAACTATCCTATAATGAAGTGTGACAGTCTGTTCGTTCGTTTCGATTCAGGCGTCCCACGGTTTTAGCGGAGGGAGGGAAGACAAATGGCAGAAATTCGAGTCAAGAAAAACGAGTCTTTGGATAGCGCACTTCGCCGCTTCAAGCGTGAGAGCGCAAAATCCGGGGTGATGGCGGAACTGCGTAAACGTCGCCACTTTGAGAAGCCAAGCATTAAGCGCAAGAAGAAATCCGAAGCAGCTCGCAAGCGTAAGTACTAATTGACGGAGGGCTCATCATGAGTGTAATGGAGCGACTCGATCAAGATATGAAACAAGCAATGAAGGACAAAGCTGCTCTAAAACTCTCTGTTATTCGCATGGTGAAAGCCGCTTTGAAGAATGAAGAGATTAACAAAGGCAGACCTTTGTCTGACGACGAAGTGCTGACCATCTTGACTCGTGAGTTAAAACAACGCCGTGAATCCCTCCACGAATTTGAAAAGGCAGGCCGAGTGGACCTCGCCTCGAAAGCGCGCGAAGAGATTGACGTGCTCGCCGCTTACTTACCCGCTCAGCTAAGCGAAGATGAAATTCGCGAGATCGTTCGGGAAGCGATCGCCGCTACCAATGCCTCCTCGAAAAAAGAGATGGGCAAAGTGATGGGCGCGATCATGCCGAAAGTGAAGGGCAGAGCAGACGGAAACCTCGTGCAAAAGATTGTATCTGAGGAACTACCATCGTAGACGAGTAACACCTCATATAGATACGAACAGAAGAGACCCAGCCTTGAAGAAGGCTGGGTTTTTTCTTTAGAAAAGGGGGAAGGGGTACCCGGCTCCTTCCGCGGTCCCTTTTCCTGCCAGACTTTGGTAGGGGTTTTTTATGAAAAAATGAAACGATTCCCAATCGCTTTCGTATACCATAGTAGCCAATCGTGGAAGCTGATAGGTAGAGAGGAGGGAAATGTCATGATTGCAGCACGACCAACGATACGGCGCTGGCGGGTACTGTTCTCGCTGCTTAGCCTGCTGGCAGGACTCATGATGCTCATCTCCGGACAGACGGCGACAGCCGCGTCCTACCAGAAAGCGTTTTGGATTCCTGTCGACAATACCATCGAGCGGGGGCTGGAAAGCTTTTTGAAACGGGCTTTTCTGGAAGCGGAGCAGCAGCAGGCCGATCTCGTCATCCTGGACATCAACACACCGGGAGGAGAAGTGAACGCTGCGGGAGAAATCGGGCAGCTCATCCGGCAAGCTCCCATGCACGTGGTCGCTTATATAGACAACCAAGCCTTTTCAGCAGGGACATACATCGCCTTGAATGCCAATGAAATCGCGATGACCCCAGGGAGCAGCATGGGGGCGGCAACCCCGATCGACATGGCGGGCAACGCCGCCGACATCAAAATTATTTCTGCGTGGTCGAAGCAGATGCAAAGTGCGGCCCAATTGAATCATCGCAATGTGGATGTGGCCAGGGCCATGGTCGAGATCGATACCGAGTTTCCCGGGCTGAAGCCAAAAGGGACCGTGCTCTCACTGGACGCGCATACGGCCAAAAACCTAGGGTATGCGGACCGGCTGGTCTCCGGCCAGGACGAACTGTTGAAGCAGCTCGGCGTGAATCCGGACTCGGTCCAGCATATCGACCCGACGGCGGGAGAGGTGGTCGCCAGATGGGTAACCAGTCCGGTTGTCATGAGCCTGCTGCTGGTGATCGGTCTGGTCGGAATCGTCGTCGAGCTGTTCGCTCCCGGCTTCGGGGTCGCAGGCACGATTTCACTGGTGGCGTTTGGATTGTATTTCTTCGGTCATTTTGTGGCAGGGTTCGCTACCTGGCTGCACATCGCGCTGTTTATCATCGGGATTCTTCTGATGATCATGGAAATCTTTCTTCCAGGCGGTATCGTGGGGGCGATTGGCTTCATCAGCATCGTCACCGGATTGGTCATGGCGGCCTATGACACGAAGCAAGGTATCGCTTCGCTAGGTATTGCCGCGGTCATCACGGTAATTGTCACGATTCTGCTTGTGAAACGATTTGGGGGGAATGGATTGTTCAAGAAATTCATTCTGGGCGACGTGCAGCGAAACGAAGAAGGGTACGTCGCACCGAAAGACCAGCGTGATTTGCTGGAGAAAACAGGTGTGGCTCTGACGCCGCTGCGCCCTGCCGGCATGGTGAAGGTAGAAGGCAAGCGAGTAGACGCGGTGAGCATCGGCGGATTCATTCCGGCTGGAACCCCCGTAGTCGTGGTTCAGGTGGAAGGCACCCGCGTCGTCGTGCAGGAACAAGAACTTAAGGAGTGATTGCTACATGTTGGAAAGCGGATTGATTCCTCTCATTTTTTTGGTGGCGGTAGCCATCGTCGTTCTCTCGATCTTTTTCTCGTTCGTTCCAGTCATGCTGTGGATTTCCGCGCTGGCTTCGGGCGTGCGCATCGGGATCATTACACTCGTCGCGATGCGGCTTCGCCGGGTAATCCCGTCGCGGATCGTGAATCCATTGATCAAAGCGCGCAAAGCGGGCCTGGAGCTCGATACCAATCAGTTGGAGAGCCACTACCTGGCAGGCGGTAACGTCGACCGTGTCGTGGACGCGCTTGTCGCAGCGCAGCGTGCAGATATTCCTCTGGGCTTTGAACGCGCGGCCGCCATTGACCTCGCGGGTCGAGACGTGCTGGAAGCCGTGCAGATGAGCGTCAACCCGAAAGTGATCGAGACGCCGATCGTAGCGGCAATGGCCAAGGACGGGATTGAACTGCGCACGAAAGCGAAGGTCACCGTGCGCGCGAATATCGACCGGCTGGTCGGGGGTGCGGGAGA
The DNA here is from genome assembly GCF_031583145.1 of Brevibacillus brevis. Classification (NCBI taxonomy): domain Bacteria; kingdom Bacillati; phylum Bacillota; class Bacilli; order Caryophanales; family Paenibacillaceae; genus Brevibacillus; species Brevibacillus brevis. Next base: position 2,277,107 of record NZ_CP134050.1, read on the forward strand.
AGAGACGATCATCGCCCGTGTCGGCGAAGGGATCGTCTCGACGATCGGTTCTTCCGACAGCCACAAGGATGTTCTGGAAAATCCAGATCTCATCTCCAAGACCGTGTTGAACAAAGGGTTGGATGCGGGAACCGCCTTTGAAATCTTGTCCATCGACATCGCGGACGTCGATGTCGGGAAAAACATCGGGGCCCAGTTGCAGACCGATCAGGCGGAAGCGGACAAACGCATTGCCCAGGCAAAAGCGGAAGAACGCCGCGCGATGGCAGTAGCCCAGGAGCAGGAAATGAAGGCGCGCGTACAAGAGATGAAGGCGAAGGTCGTGGAAGCAGAGGCGCAGGTTCCCCTCGCGCTTGCCGAAGCCCTGAACAACGGAAAGCTCGGCGTGATGGATTACTACAACATGCAGAACATCGCGGCCGATACGCAAATGCGCCAATCATTCGGAACCGGCGGAGACAAGCCGAAGAATACGCCGCCTGACGGACAGGAATAAGGGCGATCTCCATGGACGATCTCTTGGAACTCCTCTTTGACCTGTTGGGCTGGTTGCTTCCGCTGATCGGCAAGTTCTGGGTGGTCATACTGGCGTTTATCGGCTACAAGGTTTTTGGCAAAGGCAAAAAGATGTCCCAAGGCAGGGCGCAGCGTACCCTCACCCCTGTGGAGAGCGGAGGGTTTCCTCACCCTCAACCATCCGAGGAGCGAAGGCAAGTACGTACGCTGAATTCTGCAAGCGGTGAGGATCTGCCGGAAGAACGCAGGCAGGTCCGGGCTTCCTCCAAATACGAGCCGATTCAGCCCGCGCCCTTCGAATCGCTGGAAGGGGTAGGAGTCGAGCAGGAGTGGGCATTTGCAGAGTCAGACCATTCCGTGCACGAGGCTGAACGAAAGCAGACAAAAAAGCCTGTCCTTGTGGAGGCGCCTGAAGCTGTCGCAGCAGATATCGATCCGCGTGAAGGGATGAAGTGGGCGATCATTTTTGGAGAACCGCGCTCCAAAGCGCCCTTTGCTCCTCCGGCCGCGCGCAGAAGAAACGCATAAGCGATTCAATATAAAACAAGGCAGGTGGACTCTCGGGTTCACCTGTTTTTTTGTATCGATTCAGAAGGGGAACAGAGCTGTCCGATATGGTTTTGGCCGTCGAGCCAAACAGGGACTTTTGTCGAAAGTTAGCGAATAACTTGTCTTGTGTCCATTCGCCGGGTTGACTATTCTGATATTATAGAAATTTCTTCCAATCATGGAATGAGGGGCAGTGGGCAGGCAATGAACCAGCAAATGTTTGAAAGTATGGGTCGTTTCCGACAAAAAGTGATCCGGCTTGTCATCGTCGAAAAGAAATCCATCTATGAGACCGCGATCGCTTGTGGATGCACTGCGGAAAAAGTGAAGCGAGTCCTGAAGAAATGGAAGGCGCTTTCGCGAAATCAAGCCGTATCCCTACCTCCTGAAGAATAACGATAATGCGAGGACCATGCCGCTGGCGAAACCGAAGCGGCATGGTCCTCTTTCATGAGTTTTTTCCCCCAAGGCGGCTACTTGCCAGAGGTCGTTTTCATACGCATGCCAACGGGCTCCAGCGCATACCCATAGGTAAGAACGGTTTTGCACGGCCATCGGAAACGGGCAAAGAAGTCGGAAGCTGATTCGGCGCAGTAGCGCTAGTAAGAGAGGGGGCTTATCCATGAAGCGTTGGAGCCGCCGTCTGCGCCAACTGGCGGGAGGGGTACTGGAGCTGCCGCAAGACGTCGTTCTAGAAGTCCCGCGCATCACGATGATCGGTCATTTGCAAATGTACATAGAAAACCACCGCGGAGTTCTGCACTTTAGTGAAAAAGAGCTCCGTTTGCTGTTGACGAATGGCCAGATGATCGTAACAGGCGAACAACTCGTCATCCGGGCGATCCTGCCAGAGGAAGTCTTGCTGGAAGGTAGGATCGGAGGCGTAAAATTTTTGGAAACCGGGCCAAAGGGCTCGTAACACGAAAGAAAGCGGGGAGACATATGCGAAACGGGCTGAAAGAGTGGATCGACGGTCACGTCACCATAACGGTGCGGGGGAAGCGATTCGAGCGTTTGTTGAATATGGCCGTTCGGGACGGGATTCGCATCTGGAATATTCGTCGGGTAGGGGAAGAGCTGACTCGTTGCGATATCGTGATTCGGGATTACTTCCGGCTGCGCCCGCTGCTGCGGGAGACAGGCTGTCGCGCCCATGTCGACAGCCGGGGAGGCTTGCCGTTTTGGCTGATCCGACTGCGCAGGCGCTTGGGACTGGCTATCGGAGCCGTTCTTTTTTTCCTCGGATTGTACATGCTCTCTTCGTTTGTCTGGACTGTGGAAGTGAGCGGCACCCGTCACATGGACCCGCAGAAGGTGCTTAAGGCCGCGGAGCAGATCGGGATTAAAGAAGGGGCATGGAAGGTCAAACTAAAAGAACCATTGACCATGCAGAAAGAGCTCATGAGCTTGCTGCCGGAAGCCACCTGGGTGGGAGTGGATATCCAGGGGACGAGAGTGCTGCTGCAGGTCGTGGAAAAGGATGCTCCTGTGAAGCCGCAGCCGACAAGTCCGCGGCATTTGGTAGCGAAAAAGCGCGCGGTGATCACTAAAATTTTGCCCGAAGTAGGGAAAAGCCAGGTAACCGTAAACCAGCTGGTAGAAAAAGGGCAAGTGCTGATCTCGGGAATCATTGGCAACGAGACGCGCCAGCAAGCCGTATCGGCCCGGGGGACGGTGAAGGGAGAAGTGTGGTACGTGAGCGAGGTTTCCGTCCCGCTCACGCAGACGATGTACCGCTTGACAGGTGAGCAGCAGGAGCGGCAATACCTGCTGCTTGGCTCCTACGCCGTGCAAGTGTGGCCGCTGAACAAGCTGACCTTTGGCCACGCGGAAGAGACGGAATCCCGATTCGTCCCGTCGTTCTCAGGGTACACCTCTCCTGTCGGGTGGAAGACGATCCACGCGATGGAGACGGAGCCGGTGCAGAAGAAAATTACGGTTCAGGAGGCGACGGAGACAGCCAAACGCTTTGCCAGGGAAGACATCCTGAGAAAGGCGGGCAAGGACGCCGTGATCGCGGATGAAAAAGTTTTGCACGTCACATCAGAGAATGGTAAAGTTTACTTGAGCATTCATTTTTCCGTCATTGAGGATATTGCCGTTGAACAGCCGCTCACGTGGGTTCCGCAGACGCCGGCTGAGACTGGCAAGCCATGACGTAAACCTGAACGTGCTAGAATGGGTAAGCATAGCTGCTTATCGATACTGGAGCCCATAAAAACCTTCGCTGCATCGAGGGCGTTCCTCCCTTAGTGGACCGCGAAAGGTTTTTTATTACCGTTGCAAGGAGATGGAAGCCTGTTGCACCTACAAGATGAGGTAAGAATCCCATTTGCAGACGCATCTGAGGCCTTGCTTTTGTTCGGACCACACGACGCGTACTTGACTTTGATCGAAGAAAACAGTTCCGCCAAAATCATGACGCGGGAAGGCGAGCTCGTGATCAGCGGCGACAAGCCGGAAGTGGATAAGCTGGCTGAACTGATCGGTATCTTGCTGCAACTGATCCGCAGAGGGATTGCCCTGTCCGAACGCGACATCTCGTACGCGATGATGTTAAGCAGAGAAGGTCAGGCATCGCAATTGCTGGACGTATACGACGAAGAAGTGGCCCGTACCCAACGGGGGAAGACGATTCGAGCGAAAACACTCGGACAGCGCCATTATTTGTCCGCGATCAAAAAGAAGGACATCGTATTCGGAATCGGACCGGCCGGAACCGGGAAGACGTATCTGGCAGTGGTGACGGCGGTCACCGCGCTCAAAAACGGGCGGGTGAAACGGATCGTGCTGACCCGGCCAGCAGTGGAAGCAGGGGAAAGCCTCGGATTTTTGCCAGGGGATTTGCAGGAGAAGGTAGACCCGTACCTGCGGCCTCTCTACGATGCCTTGTACGACATGCTGGGCAATGAACAGGTCGCCAAAATGATGGAGCGAGGGCTGATCGAGGTGGCGCCGTTGGCGTATATGCGCGGCCGGACGCTGGAAGACTCGTTCGTTATTTTGGATGAAGCGCAAAACACGACTCCCGAGCAGATGAAAATGTTTTTGACACGCCTTGGCTTCGGCTCCAAAATGGTCATTACCGGCGACGTGACACAGGTCGATTTGCCCAAAGGGAAAAAGTCGGGGCTTCGGGAAGCGCAGCGAATTCTGAGCCCGATCCCGGACGTAGCCTTCATCCATTTTCAGGAGGGCGACGTGGTCCGTCACAGCCTGGTGCAAAAGATCATTCAGGCGTATGCCAAAGAGGAAGTCGAACACCAGTATCAATAAATCGCGTTGGAAAAAGGAGAATGAGCTTTCTGTGCTAGCCGTTGAAATACTTCATGAAGACGTAGAACCGCTCGAGGAAAACTTGCAAAGCTTGATTACCCGTTGCCTGGAGGCAGCTGCCGTCCAGGAGGAAGTGAGCGGGGAAGTCGTCGTCACCATCGTCAGCAACGAGCGGATCCATGAGCTGAACCGCGACTATCGGGGCGTGGATCGGCCGACGGATGTCTTGTCGTTCGCCATGAATGAACCGGGCGAAGGCGAGATGGAAATTTATCTGGACGAAGGCGACCTGGAAGAGTTTCCGAACATGCTCGGCGACATCATCATTTCGCTCCCGAAAGCGCAGGAGCAAGCCGAAGACTACGGGCATTCGCTGGAAAGAGAGCTCGGTTTTCTCGCCGTGCACGGCTTTCTGCACTTGCTTGGCTACGACCACGGCACGCAGGAAGAGGAAAAGGAAATGTTTTCCCGTCAAGAAGCAGTACTTGAGAAAATCGGCCTGACGAGGTAGGAGATAGCAGTGAAAGAATGGCGCAGACTGGTGCGCAGTTTTTCCTACGCCTGGCAAGGGATTGTCCATACCGTGAAGACACAGCGAAACATGCAAATTCACGTTGCGGCTGCCGTTGTTGTGCTGGCGGCCGCTTGGTGGCTGCATATTCCCCGCAGCGATGTTTTGCTGGTCTTTTTTTCTATCGCGCTGGTCTTCTCCCTGGAGCTCGTCAACACGGCAGTGGAGGCAGTGGTCGACCTGGCATCGCCGCAGTGGCACGCCAAGGCGAAGGCGGCCAAGGATGCCAGCGCGGGAGCCGTCCTGATCGCGGCCCTCACATCAGTAGCGATCGGCCTTGCGATTTTCGGACCGCCACTGTATCACAAAATGACTGCTTGGTTTTTTGCGTAAAAAGAACGATCCCGCTGTTTTCGGACCAGACTGCTTCCCTCGGCGAGCGAACGAGGTCTGGTCTCTTGTCGTCTCCACATAACAGAGAGCTTTCCCGGGATGCATGCAAGTGCCGGGGAGCATGGTGAAAGAATACCGATAGAAGGAATGATGCACATGGATAAACAAGCATTGATGGCACAGGCGATCGAAGCGAGGAAGCGGGCGTATGTGCCGTACTCCGGCTTTCATGTCGGGGCAGCGCTTTTGACGGAAGAAGGGAAAGTCTATCTCGGCGGCAACATCGAAAACGCTGCCTACTCCCTGTGCAATTGCGCAGAGCGGACGGCGCTGTTCAAAGCGTATTCCGAAGGAGACAAACGCTACAAGGCTTTGGCCGTCGCGGCCGATACACCCAAGGCGGTATCCCCGTGCGGTGCGTGCCGTCAGGTCATGGCTGAGCTGTGCCCGCCCGAGATGCCTGTCTATTTGACCAACCTGAACGGCGATGTTTGGGAAACGACTGTATCCGCCCTGATCCCCGGGGCGTTCACCAAGGAGGATTTACGTGGATAACCGCACTACCAAGAAAGCATTCAAGTCCGGCTTCGTCTCGATTGTCGGCCGGCCGAACGTCGGAAAGTCGACATTGCTCAACCACATCGTCGGCACCAAGATCGCGATCATGTCCAACAAGCCGCAGACCACCCGCAACAAAATTACAGCGGTGCATACCACCGAGGAAGGACAAATCATCTTCCTCGACACGCCGGGTATTCACAAGCCGCAGTCCAAGCTGGGCAACTACATGGTGACCGTAGCGGAAAACACGTTGAACGAGGTCGATCTGGTCCTGTTTGTCGTCGATGCGACGGAAAAGCGCGGAGCCGGAGACGAGTACATCATCGAACGGCTGAAGCAGGTGAAAACGCCTGTATTCCTGGTCATCAACAAAATTGACAAAGTCCATCCGGAAGCTTTGCTGCCGATCATCGACGACTACCGCAAGCTGTACGATTTCAAGCAGATTGTCCCGATTTCCGCACTGGAAGGGAACAATACGGGCTCCCTTACCGAAGCCATTTTTGCTGAAATGGAAGAAGGGCCGATGTTTTATCCGGCCGATCAGGTGACCGATCATCCCGAGCGCTTTGTCGTGGCAGAGCTGATTCGGGAAAAGGTGCTGCATTTGACGCGGGAAGAAGTGCCGCATTCCATCGCAGTCGTCGTCGAGGAAATGAAGCGCGGGGAGAACGGCAAGACGCTGTACATTTACGCTGCCATCTATGTGGAGCGCGATTCCCAGCGCGGCATCCTGATCGGGGAAAAAGGCCAGATGCTCAAAGAGATCGGCCGCCGTGCGCGCAAAGACATCGAGCGTCTTCTCGGTGACAAAGTGTTTCTGGAGCTGTGGATCAAAGTGAAGAAGGACTGGCGCAACCAGGAGCGGATGCTGCGCAACTTCGGCTTCTACGACGAAGAGTAGGACAGCCATTCACGAACGGGAGTGTTAATTTTTCCAAGGCATAGAAAAACGGGCAAAGGTGATTCTAAGAAGGAAGTGGATTGACCCGATACAGGAAAGGATGATGCTCCATGCTTCGTGACTTTTCTTGGAGAGTTTTCGCTTCTACCGGTGACATCCATGCTTACCTTCTCTACCGGGATCACCATCAAACGGATGGTGCTGACGAGGAGGCCTCCTTTGATCTCGCCCAGGAAGAGTTGGGTGAATCGCAGGCATGCTTGTAAAGTGGGAAGGAATTGTCATTCGCAGCGTGGACTATGGCGAGTCCAGCAAAGTGGTGACATTGTTTACCCGGGAGAACGGTAAATTGGCAATCATGGCGCGAGGAGCCAAGAAAACCAAAAGCCGTCTGGCAGCCGTCTCCCAGTTGTTTTCGCATGGCTACTATCTGTGCAAGGCAGGGCCCGGCAGCGGCATGCCTGATCTCTCCCAGGGAGATGTCATGGAGTCGTTCCGGGACTTGCGGCAAAGCCTCGATGCGACGGCTTATGCCGCATACATAGCAGAGCTGTTGGATCGTTTGACGCACGAACGGGAGCCTAATCCGTATCTGTTTCAACTGCTTGCACACACCCTCCGGCATCTGGACGAGGGAAGAGATGCAGAAATTCTCTGCCGAATTTTTGAAACCAAGATGCTCATGGTAGCCGGGATCTCGCCGCAATTGTCCGCATGCGCAAACTGTGGTGCAGAAAGGGAGCCTTATGCGATCAGCGTGTCGCAAGGGGGACTTTTGTGCCCTGTTTGCCTGCCATCCGATCCTTATGCGATAGCGGTCACTCCTTCGACCTGGAAGCTTCTTCGGCTTTTCCAGGTATTTGATTTGGAGCGGCTGGGCGAAATTGAGGTGAAAGCGGCGACCCGCAATCAACTGAAGCATGTGCTTCGCAGCTTCATGGACGAGCATCTGGATCTGCGGTTGAAAAGTCGCGCGTTTCTGGAACAGCTGGAACGGTTGTCCCCGCCTGGACGTGCGGATTGACAACCCTTTTTCTTTTCGTTATGATTAGTAACAAATTCGATACCGATTGTTGCCATGAAGGAAAAGAGTAGTCGGCCACTGGCTGTCCAAGCGAACCGGGGAGGGTGAGAGCCCGGTCACCAAGCTGATGAAGGGCGTTCCGGAGCAATTTGATAAACCAAGGTGGGCGAATGCTTTTTTCGCCAAGTAGGGTGGAACCGCGAGAATCCTCTCGTCCCTACACTGTCGCATGGACGGTGTAGAGGCGGGAGGTTTTTTTGTACAGATAGGAATTGATAAAATTCCTATCCAGTATAAGGGCAACCGCGGCTCCGCCAAATTGGCGTAGCCAGGTTTTCTAATTCAAACACTTGGCAAAGCCGAGTTTACATTGCAAGGAGGAAAATGGGCATGAAAATGACTTTTCAAGACATCATTTTGACGCTGCAAAACTTTTGGGCGAAACAAAATTGCCTGATCGTGCAGCCGTACGACGTGGAGAAAGGGGCGGGTACGCTGAATCCGATGACGTTCCTGCGCTCGATCGGACCGGAGCCGTGGAACGTCGCTTACGTGGAGCCGTCACGCCGTCCGGCTGACGGCCGTTACGGGGAAAACCCGAACCGTCTGTATCAGCATCACCAGTTCCAGGTGATCATGAAGCCGTCGCCTGACAACATTCAGGAGCTGTATCTGGACAGCTTGCGCGAGCTCGGAATTGAGCCGTTGGAGCACGACATCCGCTTCGTAGAGGACAACTGGGAGCATCCCGGTCTCGGTGCATGGGGCCTTGGATGGGAAGTGTGGCTCGACGGGATGGAAATTACCCAGTTCACTTACTTCCAGCAGGTGGGCGGTCTGGAGTGCAAACCGGTGGCGGTCGAGCTGACATACGGCCTGGAGCGTTTGGCCTCCTACATTCAGGAAAAGGAAAACGTGTTCGATCTGGAGTGGGTGAACGGATTCACTTACGGGGATGTATTCCTGCAGCCGGAGTACGAGCATTCGAAATACACCTTCGAGCTGTCTGACGTGGACATGCTGTTCAACCTGTACAATACGTACGAAGCGGAAGCCAAGCGCTTGATGAAAGAGCACCTGGTTTACCCTGCGTACGACTACGTGCTGAAATGCTCGCATACCTTCAATCTGCTGGATGCGCGAGGCGTGATCAGCGTGACGGAGCGCGCAGGTTACATCGCGCGCGTGCGCAACCTGTCCCGAGAAGTCGCGCAGACGTATCTGGCAGAGCGCGAAAGACTGGGCTTCCCGCTCTTGAAAAAAGGAAATGCCGCGACCGAAGATGCTGCTCGGAAAGGAGAGGGTGCAAATGAGTAAGCGCGATTTGCTCCTGGAAGTTGGATTGGAAGAAATGCCTGCCCGCTTTGTCGCATCGGCGGCAGCGCAATTGAAAGAACGGGTGGAGAAATGGCTGGCGGAACAGCGCGTTCCGTTCGACGGGATCTCCTCGATGGAGACGCCTCGACGCTTTGCCGTTCTCGTGAGCGGTCTCGCCGAGAAGCAGCCTGACCGCAACGACGAAGCCAAAGGACCTGCGCGCAAGATCGCCCAGGACGAAGCAGGCAACTGGACGAAGGCGGCGCTCGGATTTGCCCGCAGCAACGGCGTATCGCCGGAGGAGCTGTACTTCAAGGACGTAAACGGTGTGGAGTACGTACACGCCCGCAAATCGGAAGCGGGAAAAGAGACTCGTGAGCTTTTGCCGCAGCTCGCCGACGTTATCGCGGGCATGAACTTCCCGAAAAACATGCGCTGGGGCGCCAACGATCTGAAGTACGTTCGTCCGATTCGCTGGCTGGTGGCTCTGTTCGGGAACGAGCTGATCGACCTCGAGATCGCCGGGGTAAAAAGCGGGCGAGTCACTCGCGGTCACCGCTTCCTCGGTACGGACGTGGAGATTCAGACTCCTGACGAATACAAAGGCAAGCTTGCCGAGCAGCATGTCATGGTTGACCCGGAGGAACGCCGTGCGACGATCGTGGAGCAGATTCGCCGAATGGAACAGGAAAATGGATGGAACATTCCGATGGACGAAGGACTGCTCGACGAAGTCGTCCACCTGGTGGAATATCCGACAGCGCTGTACGGTACGTTCGAAGAAGAGTTCCTGAGCATTCCCCGCGAGGTGCTGGTGACCTCCATGCGCGAGCATCAGCGCTACTTCCCGGTGGAAAACGCTGAGGGTCAGCTGCTCAACCACTTCGTGACTGTGCGGAACGGCGACTCTCGCGCTCTGGAAAACGTGGCAAAAGGGAACGAAAAAGTGTTGCGTGCCCGCCTTTCGGACGCCCGCTTCTTCTACGTGGAAGACCAGAAGCTGTCGATCGACAGCTGCCTGAAAAAACTGGAGACAATCGTTTTCCACGAGGAATTGGGAACGATCGGAGACAAAGTGCGCCGCGTGCGCAAGACGGCTGCCCAAATCGCTGCAAAACTCGGCGTAAGTCAGGAAGAAGCGAAGCAGGTCGACCGGATCGCAGAGATCGCCAAATTCGATCTGGTCACCAACATGGTCGGGGAATTCCCGGAGCTGCAAGGCATCATGGGCGAGGACTACGCTCGCAAAGCGGGAGAAGCCGACGTCGTTGCACGTGGGGTATTTGAGCACTATTTGCCGCGCTTTGCCGGCGACCTGACGCCGAAGTCCGCCCAAGGCGCCATCGTCAGCCTGGCCGACAAGCTGGACACGATTATCGGGATCTTCTCGATCGGTATCGTACCGACCGGCTCCCAAGACCCGTACGGACTGCGCCGCATGGCTGCCGGTATCGTCACGATCCTTCTGGAGCGCGGCTGGCAGCTCTCGCTCGAACAGCTGTGGGACGCGACTCTTGAGACGTACGCAGCTCAGGGCGTAAACAAACGGACTGCGGCAGAAGTGAAACAAGACCTGGTCGACTTCTTTGCCCTCCGCCTGAAAAACGTCCTGCAGGAAAACGAAGTGCGTTACGACGTGGTGGATGCGGTCCTTTCCGCCGACCTGTCCTACGTGCCGATGATCATGGCAAAAGCCAAAGCCTTGATGGCGGCAGTGGCAGGAGAAGAGTTCAAGCTGGTCGTAGAGCAGTTCAACAGGGTTAACAACCTGGCGCAAAAAGCGGAGGCGGACAAAGTCGATGAAGCGCTGTTCGCGGAAGAGGTGGAGCGTTCGCTGTACCAGGCGTACCTGTCGGTGCAAAGGGAAGTGGATGGCCTGAGCGACCAGGACAAAGTCTTGGCGACCCTTTCGACCTTGCGCGAACCGATCCATGCGTTTTTCGATAAAGTCATGGTGATGGCGGACGATCAGGCGGTCCGGGCCAACAGGCTGGGTCTGCTGCTGCGTCTGTCCCGTCTCATCTACGGGTACGCAGATTTCTCCAAACTCGTCTTTGCATAAATCCATACGGCCGATTGCCTCCGCCCACACTGTGGCGGGGGCACCTTTTTTGCTCGCGAAAGAAGGAATATCCGGTCGAATAGAGTAATACTAGGAAGAGGTAACTGACTAAAGCCGGGGTGATTGGTCATCGAGCTTACCAAACGACAAGAGCAGATTTTACAGATAGTGAAGGATGAAGGGCCGATTACAGGGGAGCACATCGCGGAGAAGCTGAGTTTGACCAGGGCGACGCTCCGTCCCGACCTATCCATCCTCACGATGTCAGGTTATTTAGAAGCCAGACCTCGGGTCGGGTATTTTTATTCTGGCAGACCCGCAAGCTCGGTCATTAGTGAACGGCTTCACAAGCTTCTCGTCAATGACTACAAAGCGGTTCCGATCGTTGTTTCCGAATCAGCCTCCGCTTACGATGCCATCGTGACCCTGTTTCTGGAGGACGTAGGCACGTTGTTCGTCGTGAATCAGAAGGGGTACCTGGCAGGAGTCATTTCACGGAAAGACTTGCTGCGCGCTTCGCTTGGCAACAAGACGCTGGAGGATGTTCCCGTCAGCATCATCATGTCGCGCATGCCCAATATAATCACGTGTGCGCCTGAAGAGACGCTTTACGCGGCAGCCAAAAAATTGATCGACTTTCAGATCGATTCCCTGCCCGTCGTCCGTCCCAGCGAAGACGATTCCAAGCAGATGGAGTTGATCGGGCGAGTCACCAAGACAACGATCGCAAAAGCATTTGTAGAATTGGGCAGCGAACCGAAAGTGTAGGAGGAGAAGCGATGCAAGGTAACAGTCAAGGACAACTCATCTATGTGGTCTCGGACTCCATCGGCGAGACGGCCGAGCTCGTCGTGCGCGCTGGGGCCAGCCAGTTTGACCGATTTCTGATCGACGTTCAAAAGTATCCCTACATAGAAGACAAAGAATCCATCGACGAGATCATTGCTTCCGCCAAAGAGTCCAAGGCAATGATCGTTTTTACTTTAGTGATTCCGGAACTGAATACATACATTACGCAGCAGGCCGCTCTGCACGGCATTCCGGCGATCGACGTCATGGGGCCGCTCATGCAAACCCTGCAAAATATGCTGCAGGAACCGCCTTCCGGCAAGCCCGGCCTGGTCCGCCGCCTGGACGAAGAGTATTTCCGCAAGGTAGACGCCATCGAGTTTGCCGTCAAGTACGATGACGGCCGCGACCCGCGGGGGCTTCTCCGCGCTGATGTCGTGCTGATCGGCGTATCCCGCACCTCGAAGACGCCGCTGTCCATGTATTTGGCCAATAAGCGGTTGAAGGTTGCGAATGTGCCGCTGGTGCCGGAAGTGGAGCCGCCGGAGGAACTGTTCCAGCTGCCTCCCGAGCGCTGCATCGGGCTGACGATCAATCCTGAACAGCTCAACGGCATTCGCACGGAGCGACTCAAGGCCCTCGGACTCACCGCTCAGGCGAACTACGCCAACCTGGAGCGCATCAACGAGGAGCTGGAATACTCCAACAAGATCATCAAGCGTCTGGGGTGCCCCGTTATCGACGTCTCCAGAAAGGCGGTCGAGGAAACGGCCAACATTATTTTGGAGATCATCCGCAAAAACAACCTGCGCAGCGAAAAGAAATAGGTCAAAAGAAGGAATTTGACGTTTTTTGTAGAAAACAAGTAGGACGCAAGTAGCGAACTGGGCAGTGCCCTGCGTTTATTGCTCTAGAAAATGTGGAAAAGTAGAAAAGAAGTGCGATCACAAGAAGGAAATTGACGAATTTTGACGAACTAAATAATCTCGTCGTTCGATTCTCCGTGAAAAGGTGGATAGAGATGGCTGGTCACACTTCTGAAGAGTTCGTAAGCCAAGTGCGTGCCGCTGTCGACATCGTAGACGTTGTAGGAGAGTATGTACAGCTGAGAAAAAGCGGTCGTGCCTTTCTCGGTCTATGCCCATTTCACTCTGAGAAGAGCCCTTCCTTTAACGTGAATGCGGAGCGACAGTTTTTTCATTGCTTCGGCTGCGGAGCCGGCGGGGATGTTTTTTCCTTCTTGATGAAAATCGAGCAGCTGACCTTCCCGGAGGCACTTCACAAACTGGCGGATCGTGCCGGGATTGCAGTACCTGTGCCGCAGCAAGAAGAAGTATCGCCAGAGAAACGGGCGAAACAAGTGATGCAGGAAGCGCATCGTTTTGTTTCAAATCTGTACCACTACGTGCTGACGGAGACCCCGTACGGTGTGGAGGCGATGAAGTACCTCACCCGTCGCGGGATGTCCAGACAGACGTTAACCGAGTATCAAATTGGGTTTGCACCGGATTCTTGGGATTTTGTCACACAGTTTTTGACCAAGCGGAATTTTCCCCTGGATCTGATGGTGGAAGGCGGCTTACTGGCAAAAAGCGATGCCGGAAAGATTTTTGACCGTTTTCGCGGTCGCGTCATGTTTCCCATACACGATTCGCAGGGAAACGTCATCGGGTTCGGCGGACGGCTCCTGGACAACAACCAGCCCAAGTCGCAGCCCAAGTATTTGAATAGTCCGGAAAGCCTCTTGTTCAACAAAAGCGCTACCCTCTTCAATCTTCATCGTGCAAGGCCGTATATACGAAAAAGGAAGCAAGCACTGTTGTTTGAAGGATACGTCGACGTGGTGTCCGCATGGCAGGCGGGCTTCATGCAAGGGGTTGCCACGTTGGGGACGGCGCTGACAGAGCACCACGCCAGAATCCTTCGGCGGAATGTGGATTCAGTGGTTCTCTGCTACGACGGAGACGCAGCCGGACAAGAAGCAACGAGCAAGGCGATTCACGTTTTGCAGCAAGCCGGATTGATCGTTCGGATCGCGCCCTTGCCCCAGGGAACAGACCCGGATGACTACATTCGGCAGCATGGGGCCGAAGCGTTTTCCCAGCAGGTATTGCTCAAAGCAATGCCGGTCACGGCCTTCCGCTTGAAACATTTGCGGAGCCAGTACGTAATAAAAGATGAGACAGACAAGGCCCTCTTGATTGCGAAAGCGGTGGAAATCATCAACGAGCTGGACAGTCCGGTAGAACGCGACTTGTATCAGCGGCAATTGGCCGAAGAGTACTCCCTGACTTTGGGCGATTTGAAGTGGGAGTCAAAGCGTGCTTACAAACAGCAAAAAAGTGAGCGGCAAAGGGATAAAGTGGCGCCAGCATGGAATAATAGTATAAATAATGGCAAAGTTACGCTCGCGAAATCTCTGCCACCCGCTTACCACACGGCCGAGCGCAAACTGCTGTTTTACATGATGCGAAACAGCGATGTCGCTGTCCGTGTCCAGAAGGAATGCAGCGCCCACTTCCAGGTGGACGAACATGATGCGCTAGCGGCCTACTTGTACGCTTACTACGCAGAGGGAAACCCTGAAGACCCTGGAAAGTTTATACACTACGTGCAAGACGAATCGTTAAAGCAATTAGCCTCGGGATTGGCCATGATGGAGTATAAGGAAGACGTATCTGATTTAGAGATCAGCGACTACATCAAACAAGTGAATAACTACCCGAAGCGTGCCGAGTTGGAACGATTGCGCGAAGAGCAGCGGAGCTTACACCTCCAAGCGGCCGCAGCGGACAGCGAGGATGCGCGCAAACAACTGGAAATTCAAGCAGCCATCACAGGGATGAAGATTCTTGAATTGGAAAATGCTTTAAAAGAAGGGTAGCATCAGATCATTCCCGGGGAAGGAGGGATAGTAGATGAACAAACAAAACATCACTTCTGACATGGAAGCAATGTCCATCGAACAAGTGAAGGAACAATTGGTCGAATTAGGCAAGAAACGCGGTGCTCTGTCGTACAAAGAAATTACGGATCGCCTCTCCGGCTTTGAACAGGACTCCGACCAGATGGATGAATTTTTTGAGTACCTGGGCGATCAAGGCATTGAAATCAACAACCATGAGAACGACGATGATGAAGTTGACGAAATGATCATCAAGGATGAGGACAACGAAGAATTCGATTTTGACGATCTCTCTGTTCCACCCGGAATTAAGATCAATGACCCTGTACGGATGTACCTTAAGGAAATCGGTCGTGTGCCTCTGCTCTCCGCTGAAGAGGAGATCAAGCTGGCGCAGCGCATCGAGCAGGGGGATGAAGAAGCGAAACGCCGTCTGGCCGAAGCGAACCTCCGATTGGTGGTTTCGATTGCCAAGCGTTATGTTGGCCGCGGCATGCTTTTCCTCGATTTGATTCAGGAAGGCAACATGGGTCTGATCAAGGCGGTCGAAAAGTTTGACTACCGCAAAGGCTACAAGTTCAGTACCTATGCCACTTGGTGGATCCGCCAGGCTATCACCCGCGCGATCGCTGACCAGGCACGTACGATCCGGATCCCTGTGCATATGGTGGAAACGATCAACAAGCTGATTCGCGTATCCAGGCAGCTCTTGCAGGAGCTGGGCCGCGAGCCGATGCCAGAGGAAATTGCGGAAAAGATGGATCTCACCCCGGAAAAAGTACGGGAAATCATGAAGATTGCTCAAGAGCCGGTTTCGTTGGAGACTCCGATCGGGGAAGAAGACGATTCGCACCTGGGCGACTTCATCGAGGATCAGGATGCCCTGGAGCCTTCGGATGCCGCTGCTTACGAGCTGTTGAAGGAGCAGTTGGAAGACGTGCTCGACACGTTGACGGACCGGGAAGAAAACGTATTGCGCCTGCGCTTTGGTCTCGATGACGGACGCACGCGTACGCTGGAAGAAGTGGGAAAGGTTTTTGGCGTGACCCGCGAGCGGATTCGTCAGATCGAGGCAAAAGCTCTGCGCAAACTTCGTCATCCAAGTCGAAGCAAGCGCTTAAAAGATTTCCTGGAATAACCGATATAAGGAATAGGTGGCCTACGTACAGCCGACGTAGGCTTTTCTTTTTCCAGCTATCAAGACCGTTGCCGTCGAAAGTAAGGAGGGGCCGCGTTGGACGACCAGCGCAAACGAACCATCATAGCCGAGATCGAAAACTGGCGGCGCAACCATTTGCTGCCTGAACATTACTGCATTTTCCTGTTAAACTTGTATACGGAAGGGGACAGGCCTCCTGCTGCGGAAACCGCTACGAAACAAGAACGGAAGAAGGGCGATGTATTGGGCGCGGGATCGGCAAGCGATCGAGGACATGCTGCTTCTGCCTCCTATGTGTACGAAACGAAGTACGTATCGCCTGTGACAGGCAAAATGGTAATGGCTTGGCTGCTTGGTGCCTTTGTCATTGCCGGTTTGATCTTGCTTGCTTTTCATTTTAACCGTTTTCAAACCCCAATGCAAATTACCATCTTTGCCTGTTTCGCACTCGTTTTCTATATTCTGGGACTTGTCTTCCGACGGTCGGCTCCGCCGCTGACCCATCTGTTTTTATGCCTGTGCTTCCTCATTTTGATCGCGGGAGGCGTATACTGCGTCAAGCAGCTAGGCGGATCCCAGCCGGTGGTCCTGCTTTACCTGGGCGTCATCTGTGTCCTTCTCTGCATCAGTGCATTTGTGTTTGGCTATGCGTATTTGCTGTACGGAGGGATGCTTGGGCTTGCCTTGCTGTACGGGGTTGCGACAGTGGATCGGGTGAGCAGGGAGTATACGTGGTGGCGGTCCGAGCTGTACTGGGTGCCGCTCGCGTGTCTGCTGACCGGACTCGGATTTCTCATGAACAACGGGAACCCGAAATGGGCGAGCGTCTTTGCCGTATGTGGCCTTGCCGCTTTTTTCGGGGCGGAGCTGCAGTCTCTGTACATTCCGGAGGCGAAGCGGGACGTCATTCAGCTTCTCTTGTTTATCAAAGTGTTTTTGGCCTCGGCCTTGTTTTTCTTTACGCGCCGTTACTGGTTTGCGTGGCTGCGCCTGTAAAGATCGAATTTTGAGAAACGCTCGTTTTCCGAACAGCCCCTCTCTGCTAGAATCATAACGAGAGAGAAATCGAGGTGACGAATGTGGAGAGCAAGTGGAAAGTACTAATCGGGATCTTGCTGGCTGCCATTTTTCTCGGAGGAGAGACGGCCGCCCAAATCATGGGGTACAAAACGTACAGTGTCGGATACATACTTGGGGCTCTTTCTTTTTTGGGAGCCATCGTGATGGGGGCGCGCCGAAAGTAGGCGCGTTCTTTTCTTTTTGGAACAACATTCTGAAGATTCATCACACAGGAGAAGCTGGATGTAGTATAATGGTAAAAGAATTCTGAACAAACGCTCAGTCGAAATGATGTACAGCCTTTCATTCCTGAACTTAAGCGCTTTCAAGGAGGGTGTCGAAATGAACTATGATCTGACCCAGGAACAGCTCATGCTGAAAAAGATGATACGGGAATTCGCCGATGAGGTCGTGGCTCCGGGAGCGGATGAGCGCGACCGTACGAAGCAGTTTCCGGTAGAGGTATTCAAGCAAATGTCGGAATTGAATCTGATGGGCCTGCCTTTTTCGGAAGAGTACGGGGGAGCGGGAGCCGATACCGTCAGCTTCGCCATCGTAGTGGAAGAGCTGAGCCGGGCATGCGGGTCGACAGGGATCACGTATTCCGCACATATCTCGCTGGGGGGCGCACCGCTGTCTCTGTTCGGGACAGAGGAGCAAAAGCGGACGTACTTGTCGAAAATTTGCTCGGGCGAAAGCTTTGGCGCTTTCGGATTGACGGAGCCAAATGCCGGTTCCGACGCGGGAGGAACGAAGACGACCGCTGTCCTGGATGGCGGGGAGTGGGTGATCAACGGATCCAAGTGCTTTATCACCAATGCTTCGTACGCCTCTTTCCTGGCACTGACTGCAGTGACGGACAAACAAAAAGGCGCACGGGGCATATCGGCGTTTATCGTTCCGACGGACTCACCCGGCTTTACTGTCTTGGCGAATTACGAAAAGCTGGGCTTGCACAGCTCGAACACAACCGAGCTCGTGCTGGAAAACGTGCGGGTTCCGGAAGAGAATGTACTGGGCAAACAGGGGGAAGGCTTCAAGCAGTTCTTGATCACGCTCGATGGCGGGCGCATCGGGATCGGGGCCATGGCCGTAGGGATTGCCCAGGCTGCCTACGACAAAGCATTGCAATATGCGAAGCAACGGACGGCATTCGGAAATTCTCTCAGCCATTTTCAGGCGATCCAGCACAAGCTCGCGGATATGGCAATGCAGATCGAGCTGGCGCGAGGCATGGTGTACAAGGCTGCCTGGCTTAAGGACCAGGGGCGCCGTTTTACGAAAGAAGCGGCAATGGCAAAGCTGTACGCTTCGGAAGTGGCAATGTCGGCGACGCACCAAGCGATCCAGATTCATGGCGGGTACGGCTACATGCGCGAATATCAGGTGGAACGCTTCTTCCGCGACGCCAGACTCCTGGAAATCGGAGAAGGGACGTCAGAAATTTTACGCAATGTCATCGCCCGAGAAATCGGATGTTAACCTCAATGCCCAGGATCCCCGCTGCGTTCATGCAGCGGGGATTTTGTCGGTTCCTGCGCCGGGTTTGTGATGGATTTTGCATTGGGCAATCGGTTCCAAATAGGGTAGAATAGAGGAACGGAAGGTGAAGAATACTCATGACATTTGTGACCATTTCCAAACGCCTGGAAACCATTGCTCACTATTGCCCCCAGGGAGCCCGCGTCGCCGACATCGGGTCGGACCACGCGCTGTTGGCTTCTTATTTGCTTTTGCAAGGGATCGCATCGAGCGTCATCGCAGGCGAACTGAACGAAGGACCGTATCAGGCGGCCCTCAGGCAAATACATACGCTGCAAATTCGTGACCGTGCATCGGTTCGAAAAGGAGACGGTCTGGCTGTTCTGAGCCCCGGCGAAGTGGACGTTGTCTGCATCGCAGGGATGGGAGGACAGCTCATCGCTTCGATTCTCGAAGCGGGGATCGACAAGCTGGAAGGTGTACAAAGGCTCGTACTTCAGCCGAATGTAGGCGAAGAGGTCGTCCGCCGCTGGATGCTTCAGCACGGCTGGCAGCTCATCGCAGAGACGATTCTCGAAGAAGACGGGATCCTATATGAAATCTTGGTCGCAGAGCGCGGCAATGCTACCTTGCCCTATGAAAACAAGGACCGCTCAAGGGAAGAGCTGCTGAAAATCGGACCGTTCCTCTGGGAGCAAAAGCAGCCGCCTCTCCTGAAAAAATGGCAGCAGGAGCGGGAAAAGTGGGAAAAGGTGCTGGTGCAGCTGAGCCGTTCGGACAAGCCGGAAGCGGCTGAGCGGGTCGGGCAGATCAAGTCGGAAGTAGAATGGATTGAAGGAGTGATTGCATGTTTGCGCACGGACAGACCGTAATTGGACACGTGGAGAGGCTCGCACCCAAGTCGTTGGCGATGGAGGGCGACAAGATCGGGCTTCATGTCGGCACGCTGCAAAAACAGGTAAAAAAAGTGATGGTGGCGCTTGACGTGCTGGAATCGGTCGTCGATGAGGCGATCGCCGAGGGAGTGGATTTGATCGTTGCTCATCACGCGGTCATTTACCGTCCGCTGAAAAACATCCGCACGGACCTGGCTGCAGGACGCGTCTACGAAAAGCTGATCAAGCACGACATCGCGGTATACACCGCCCATACCAATCTGGACGTGGCCGTCGGTGGAATGAACGATTGGCTGGCGGAAGCGATCGGGCTGACCAAAGTCGAGGTCTTGGATGTCCTCCACCGTGAAGCGTGGAAGAAGCTGGCTGTCTTTGTGCCGGCAACCCATCGTGACGCCGTGTTCCAGGCGATTTCGGAAGCAGGCGCGGGCTGGGTAGGCAATTACAGCCACTGCTCGTTCCAGACGGAAGGGACCGGGACCTTCATGCCGAGGGAAGGCAGCGATCCGTTCATCGGTGCTGTAGGAAAGCTCGAAAAAGTGGAAGAAGTGAAACTCGAGATGGTCGTGCCGGCCTCCAGGCAATCGGCAGTCGTCAAAGCGATGCTTTCCGCTCACCCTTACGAAGAAGTGGCTTACGACATCATCCCGCTGGACCAGGCAGGAGAAGGATACGGCATCGGACGGATCGGCCACTTGCCGGAGCCGATGACGCTGCGTGCGTTCGCGGAGCTGGTAAAGCAGCGCTTTTCTCTGCAGGGTTTGCGAGTGGTCGGCGATCTGGACGCACAGGTGAAAAAAGTGGCAGTCGTAGGCGGAGATGGCAGCTCCTTTGTATCGAAGGCGATTTTTAAAGGGGCGGATGTGTTTTTGACCGGCGACATCGGGTACCACACTGCTCACGATGCCCAAGCGGATGGCCTTTCCATCATCGATGCGGGACACAATATCGAAAAGATCATGAAGCAGAAGCTGGCCGACTACCTGGCCGAACAGCTGAAGCAAAGCGGCTACCGGACGGAGGTCATCGCCTCCGCCGTGCACACGGATCCGTTCCAATTTGTGTAGGAGATCAGGCATCGGTACTTAGCCTGTCAGTTGAAGTGTAGGAGGATTTCTTGTGCAAAAACTCATTCGAACGTTTTCCGGTTTCGTTCTTGCCGCTGCTTTGATGACCCCCGGCTTCGCCTCTGCGGCTGGGGGCTTTATGCCGTACGGAGACATCAGCAACCATTGGGCGAAGGCGTCCATTATTCGCGGCGTACAGGCGGGACTATTTGCGGCAGGGAGCAAGGCGCCACTGTTTTATCCGAATCGCGCGATGACGCGTGCCGAATTCGTAGCCCTCATCGATCGG
This sequence comes from Brevibacillus brevis, assembly GCF_031583145.1. Taxonomy (NCBI): domain Bacteria; kingdom Bacillati; phylum Bacillota; class Bacilli; order Caryophanales; family Paenibacillaceae; genus Brevibacillus; species Brevibacillus brevis. The sequence goes on from NZ_CP134050.1 coordinate 2,297,866, forward strand.
CTGTACAATGGAAGCCAATATCAGCTGTATCCGCTCACGTTTTTGTCCGAGCATGCGGAATGGTCCAGGGGTGAGGGCTTTGATGAACCGTATTTGCCGTACAAGGATGTCGATCGCCTGACGTGGATGTACAATCCGATCTTGCGGGTCTCCTACCTGATGGATCGGCTTTACGGTCCTGACGCAATTTCGCAAGTTTTCCCGGGCGACCACATGTATCCGAACCAGCCGATTACGCAGGAGGAAGCGGCCAAGCTGATGCAAATTTTCACCATGAACGGGGATAGCCAAACCGCATTTGACGAGGCCAAGAGCTGGGGCTGGATCGACGGAGAGCGTAAGGATGCGCTCAAGCGGGGAGAAGCCGCCGCAGCCGCCGATCATCTGATGACATATCTCGTTCAGGATTCGATCTTGCCGCTCCTCGATTACGACGGTTCGAAGTTTCCGATGGTTCCGGAGATTCGGGAACTGTACCCGCTGTTTGCCACGTACGAGGGGCAAAAGACATCCGACGAGCAAGCGTATGTCGATGCAGTGGAAGCGATACGCAACCACGAGGATACGGAGGATACGTTTGCCGATCTGCGACAGCTTGAAAAACGGTCGTTCTCCAATCAAGTCGGGGTGCATTTCTATTTGAGCTGGGATCCGTCTACCCCGTTGACAGACAATTTGGATGAGGCATTTCGCGCGATCGACGCCTACTTTCAGGACAAGGTCATCCTTCCAGAAACGCTGCAGCTTTTGAGCGCCAATGTGTACGATCTCGCCTTGCAAATGGGCGCGGTGGACCCTCGCGCTTACGGCGACGTGCGAAAGCGGCTGGGCAGCTACGAATCGAAGCTGAAGCAGGATACGAAAGAGTGGGAGTCGCTCGCGATTTACTTGGGAGCGCTGGAGATAAAAGCGGGTCAAACAGACGAGGCGCTGAGCCGTTACGGCCTGTTCGCATCGAAACACCCGGAAGCACTGTTGAATTCGGCTTACTACCTGGTTCAGGAAGGGCGACTGGAAGAGGCGAAGACCCTCGTTTCGCAGCAAAAGCCGAAGACGTCGGACCACAGAATGGTGCAATTGGTCAAGCTGCTCGATCAGGATTTGAAATCGCTGGAGGAGCAGGCTTCCATTGCGACCGATTTGTCCTTTGCCTTGCGCAGGCTGGATACAGCCGATTCGTATCGGGTAAAAGGAGAAGCGTTTTTAAGCGGGTATTCATTCAAATATACGCAGGATGTAGACGCCTTGCACAAAACCAGTCACACGTCCGGTCTGTACCAATCGCCGCAAAAACTGGTATCCGACAAACTGGAGACCTACACGGACGGCAATCAAATGATCCAATATACGTACGACACGGACAAGCAGTCGTGGAGCCAGCAAAAGACGGGCAAGGTCGATTTTCTGCACGAGTGGGTCGATTCCCTGAGCATCAAGGAACGCCAGAATCTGCTGCACGCTCGCTATTTCAAACAGTCTTTCGGTCCGTATGACATCATTACGGAGTGGATCCCGGGGACCTCCCTTGAGGAGAAAGGGAAGGCTCAGTCTCTCGGCAGAGGGAAGATTAAGAACGTTCCGCTCTATATGAATAAATACTACATCGACCGCCAAAGCCATCAGCTGGTTCAGCATGTGTGGCGGTACGAGGAAGTTTATGAGAGCAAGGAGTACGTCGCCTACTCGGGCACGGATACGTACGATTTGTCAGCCAATGTGAAGGTATTCATTCCAGGAGAGGTTCGGAAAGAGGTGACCCCATGAGAAGACTCGGACAATGGGTGCTGGCTGCGATCCTGTTTTCAGCAGCCATTCCCGCCCAAGCAGCGCAGCGGCCTTACTTAGAGACAGAAGAAGTGTTTACATACGTCATGGAAAGCCATTTGAGCAAGCCGGCCGCCAAGCAGCTTGTCCAGGGTGCGCTGGAAGCGATCCGCGAGCAGGGGGAAAAGAAGCAGTTGAAACTGGAAGTCTCTCCTGAAGACGACACGCTAAGTGAATTGGAGCAGCGCATGGAGGAGTGGCAAAGCAAAGGGAAGTGGGATACTGCCGCTGTCAATACGTGGGCGATCGACGGCATGCTGTCCACGCTGGATGATCCTCACAGCATCTTCTTTACATCGGACGAGCTGCGCCTGTTCCAGTCCGACGTAGAAAACCAGTTCGTAGGATTCGGCTTCCGGATGCGCATGCAAAATGACGAGCTGATTTTGCGGGAGATCGTTCCGGGCTCGCCTGCGGCTGCGTCTGCATTGAAGCGGGGGGATCAGCTGCTGAAGGTAGGGGACGTCTCGCTCGTGGGCAAAAACTTCGAGGAAGCGTACGCGTATTTAAAAGGGGAAGAGGGCAGTGAAGCGGTGCTTACGGTCTACCGGCCATCGGAAAAGCGCACGTTCACGGTCAAGCTGAAGCGCGCGCTGATGTCCTTGCCGGAAGCCGAAGGGCAGATGTTTACCCAGGGATCGATCGGTTACATCAGCTTGGAGACATTCGGCTCAGACGGGGCCCTTCAGATCCGGGACAAGCTCGCAGAATTCGCACGGTCCGGAAAGCCTTTGACCGGACTGGTTCTCGACTTACGCGACAACGGCGGCGGCTATTTGTCGACCGCCCGCGATATCGCCAGCCTCTTTATGGAAGAGGGCCTCTTGATGTACACGACGAACCGCAACGGCGTGGAAGTGGAGACATGGGTCCGGAACGGCCGTGACATCGGGATCCCCGTACGAATTCTGGTCAATGGTGGTACGGCTTCCGCATCCGAGCTCCTGTCCGGTGCGCTGCGCGATCACGGTATCGCCAAGCTGGTCGGGACCAAAACGTACGGCAAAGGCAGCGCCCAGCAGGTCATTCCACTCTCGGGTGGGGATGCCTTGAAGCTGACGCTCAACGAATATTTCACACCGAAGCACACGGTCGTCAATCATGTGGGACTGGAGCCGGACATGCTGGTCGAGGATTATGGTGCGCAAGTCGTCGAAGCGCTGCGTTCCCTTGCCGTCCGTTCATGGGTCCTGAGCGATGAAAACGGAGATACGGTGATCAACGGGGTTCCGTTCCCGACCGTCGATCCGCTTTTCAAGCAAGGAAATGGCCAGCTGCAAGTAAAAGCAGCTGTTCTTAAACACTTACTGGGGGACGATCAGATCGGGGAGAAAGACTATGTGGAGCTGGCACCCTACCTGAAAAGCCACCCCACTCTCAAGCTTCAAAGCAAAAACGGGGTTCACACCCTTTCCTATACCGCTCCGTAACCATACCGTTGCATGCCCGTCTGCCGCTACTTGTGCAGATGGGCATTTGCGTTTTCAGCGAATAGTCGATGTGCCGGAATCGAACACTACCAAGTACGACGACATGACAGACTAAGGATGGCAGACGGATGAAAAAGGTGATTCTTTTCCTGATCGACTCGATGATGCCGGATGTCCTGGAGCGGTGCATAGGTGCAAAACAAGCACCTGCCATGCAGTTTTTGCTGGAGCGCGGCCAGTATATCCCGGATTGCGTGACGGTTTTTCCCACGATGACCGCTTCCGTGGACTGTTCATTGATCACGGGTGTCTATCCGGATCGACATAAGGTCCCTGGGCTGGTCTGGTGCGATCCTGAAAAGAAAGAGATGTACAACTACATAAACGGCGCCATTCCCATCCGAAAGATCGGGCTTGCGCATTGCGCGGGCAACGTCCTGTTTGATTTGAACGAGCGTCATATGAGCAAGGAAGTGCGAACCATTCACGAGGTTCTCGAGGAAAACAAGCGGGTTTCCGGCTCGATCAACGTGATCGCTCATCGAGGTCACAAGCAGCACAAAGTGCACCTGCCGCCGCTTCTGGACGCCATCACGTCGTTTCGTTTGCGGGAAAAAGTAAGCGGGCCTACGATCATGAGCCTGGGTACGCTGGTTCGTCCCGATATTTTCCGTCCGATTACGTGGAACATGGCGCAGACAATAGCGGAGGGGTATGGCATTAATGACACCTACGCGATCGATGTCCTGATCGAGGTGATCCGCAGCGGGAAACAGCCTGATTTTACTCTCGTCTACTTGCCGGAAAACGACCATAAGCTGCACAAAAACCCGCTCGATTCCGTTCAGCATTTGGCTGAGGTGGACAGACAGCTGGTGCGTTTTCTCGATAGTTTTGACTCCTGGGAGCAGATGCTCGAACGCAATGTTTGCATGCTGATCAGTGATCACGGGCAGACGATGATCGGGGAAAGCGACGACCACAACATCCCGCTCGAACGCTTGCTGGCATCGTTTTCGATTCATCCGCTGACTGCTCAAATCAGCGAGGGCAAGGATGTGGTCATTTGCAACAACGAGCGCATGTCCTACCTGTACCCGATGAATCCCGACAAGCTCTTCCCGATCATTGAAGCCGTCAGTGTCGATCCGCGAATCGACCTTGTCGCGTGGAAAGAGAATGACCAAGTCCTGGTTCGTCAAGGAGGGGCAACGGAGACGCTGCGGTTTTGGCGGGACGGGCCATTTCGTGATCGATACGGTGTGAGGTGGGGGTTCGAAGGAGACCTTTCCGTTCTAGACGTCCGAAGCGAAGGGAACGTTTTGGTATTCGATACGTACCCGGATGCGTTTTCACGTTTGTACGGGGCTCTGTTCGCCCA